>JBEBTS010000231.1:0-3012 GCA_040393665.1 Conexibacter woesei | reverse complement strand
AACCTGGTCTCGATCCTGCCGTCGCTGCAGCTGAAGATGGGCTTCGACGTCGTCACCGACGAGCAGCTGGCGAGCCTCTCGACCGTCTCGCATTTCGTCGCCGAGCTGCTCAACGTCCCGGTCGACCCGGACCAGGCCTACGTGGGCAACAACGCCTTCGCCCACAAGGGCGGCATGCACGTCGCCGGGATCGCCGCCGACGCCCGCACCTTCGAGCACATGGACCCGGCCGTGGTCGGCAACAGCCGGGCGATCCTCCCTTCGGAGCTCTCCGGCAAGGCGACCATCGTCTCCCGCGCCGAGGAGCTGGGCCTGGACCTGGACGACGGCGACGCCCGCGAGGTGGTCGAGGAGCTGAAGCGGCGGGAGCACGAGGGCTACCACTACGAGGCGGCCGAGGCGTCGTTCGACCTGCTGCTGCGGCGCAAGGCCGGCGAGTACGAGCCGCTGTTCCGCCTGGAGAGCTTCCGGGTGATCACCGAGATGCGCGAGGACGGGTCGGTCAGCACCGAGGCGATCCTCAAGATCTGGGTCGGCGACGAGCGCCAGGTCGCGGTGGCCGAGGGCAACGGCCCGGTCAACGCGCTGGACAAGGCGCTCCGCGGCGCGATCAACCGCTACTACCCGCACCTGGCGGACATCGACCTGACCGGCTACCGGGTGCGGATCCTCGACTCCGACCACGGCACCGGGGCCGGGACCAGGGTGCTGCTCGACTCCTCCAACGGGGAGGACTCCTGGGGCTCGATCGGGGTCTCGCAGAACATCATCGAAGCGTCCTGGGAGGCGCTGGTCGACTCGCTCGAGTACGCCTTCCCGCTGGCGGCCGCCCGCGACGCCGAGCGGGCGAGCGCGGCCGGGGACGGCTCGGAGGAGAGCGATGACTGAGCCGCTCGCTCTCGCCCGGCCCGAGATCGGGCCGGAGGAGGAGCGGCTGGTGCTCGAGGTCCTGCGCTCGGGCCGGCTCTCGCTGGGGCCGATGCTGGAGCGCTTCGAGCGCGACTTCGCGGACTGGCTCGGGGTGGGGGACGCGGTCGCCGTCAGCAGCGGCACCGCGGCCCTCCACCTCGGCGTCCGCGCCCTGGGCTGGGGCGAGGGCGACGAGGTCGTCCTCAGCCCGTTCACCTTCATCGCCTCGGCCAACTGCCTGCTCTACGAAGGGGTCCGGCCGGTCTTCGCCGACGTCGACCCCGCATCGGTGAACCTCGATCCCGCGGCGGCCGCCGCAGCGGTCGGCGATCGGACCGTCGGGCTCCTGCCGATCGACATCTTCGGCTGGCCGGCGGCGCTGCCCGCCTTCGAGCGGCTGGCGGCCGACCGCGGGCTGGGCATCCTCGAGGACTCCTGCCAGGCACTCGGCGCGATCGACGAAGAGGGCCGCAAGGTCGGCAGCCGCGGCAACCTCGCCGCCTTCGCCTTCTACGCCAACAAGCAGATGACGACCGGCGAGGGCGGGATCCTGATCCCCTCCGACCCCGATCAGGCCGCCCGGATCCGTTCCGAGCGCAACCAGGGCCGTGCCGTGGACATGGCCTGGCTCGACCACGACCGGCTCGGCTTCAACTACCGGATGTCCGACGTCACCGCGGCGATCGGCGTCGCCCAGGTGGGGCGGCTGGGCCAGCTGCTCGCCGGCCGGGAAAGGGTCGCATCGCTCTACGGCGAGGCGCTGGCCGGGATCGACGGGCTGGAACTCTACCCCGGCGGCGACGGCGCCGCCCGACGCAGCTGGTTCGTCTACCCGGTGCGTCTGCCGGAAGGCGCCGACCGCGACGGCGTGATCGAGCGGCTCGGCGCGGAGGGCGTCCCGGCCAAGGCCTACCTGCCATGCATCCACCTGATGCCGCACCTCAGGGAGCTCGGCCACGGGGAAGGGGACTTCCCGATCGCGGAGGGAATCTCGGCCCGTTCCCTGGCGCTGCCGTTCCACGCCGGGCTGGACGAAGCCGACGTCACCCGGGTCGCGACGGCGCTGCGGGCCGCGCTCTCGTAATAATCAGCCCGTGGCAAGGCACCCCGAAAAATCCACCTCCCGTTTCCGCGACGAACCCGATCCCCGTTTCTGGCGGATGAACCGGTCGATCGACTTCGACCGGCACCTCGCTCCGTACGACGTCGCCCAGTCCCGGGCCCACGCCCGGGCGCTCAACCGGATCGGCGTGATCGGCGACGACGAGCTGCCGGTGCTGGATGACGGCCTGGCGGCCATCGCGGGCGAGCTCGAGGCCGGGACCTTCGGCTTCCTGGAGTCCGATGAGGACATCCACATGGCGGTCGAGCGCCGGCTCGGCGACATCGTCGGCGCCCTCGCCGGGAAGCTCCACACGGGACGCTCCCGCAACGACCAGGTCGCCACCGACATCTGCATGGCGGTGATGGACCGCGCCGACCGGGCGCGGGCCGCGATCGCCGAGGTCATGGCCGAGCTGGTCCGCCTCGCGCGGGAGCACGCCGACTGGCCGATGCCGGGCTACACCCACCTCCAGCGGGCCCAGCCGGTCTACCTCGGCCACCACCTGCTGGCCTGGTTCTGGATGCTCTCCCGCGACTACGACCGGTTCACCCGCGCCCGCGAGGCCGCCGCGGTCATGCCGCTCGGCTCGGGCGCCCTGGCCGGCGTCAACTGGGATATCGACCGTCACGCGGTCGCCGCCGACCTCGGCTTCGACTCGATCACGGTCAACTCGCTCGACTCGACCTCGAACCGCGACTTCGTCCTCGACTACCTGAGCGCCGCCTCGATCTGCGCGACCCACCTCTCGCGGGTCGGGTCGGAGCTGGTCATCTGGTCGAGCACCGAGTTCTCCTTCTGCCGGATCAGCGAGCCGTTCACCTCGGGCTCCAGCATCATGCCGCAGAAGCAGAACCCCGACTCGGCCGAGCTGCTGCGGGCCAAGGCGCCCCGGATCATCGGCGACCTGACCACTCTGCTGGGAGTCCTCCACGCGCTGCCGTTGACCTACGGCAAGGACATGCAGGAGGACAAGGAGCCGTTCTTCGACGCGGCCGACA
>JBEBTS010000230.1:0-3032 GCA_040393665.1 Conexibacter woesei | reverse complement strand
TGCCAGCGGGAGTGGCTGCTCTCGGTCCGCTCGAACATCTCCTCGACCGCCTCCTCGTACTCGTCCCGCCTCTCCCGGTTGCGCCAGTCCTCGTCGGTCAGCTTCCAGCGCTTGAGCGGATCCTTCTGCCGGTCCTCGAACCGCTTGAGCTGCTCCTCGGCGGACAGGTGGAGCCAGAGCTTGACGAAGATCATGCCCTCGTCGACGAGGCCGCGCTCGAAGTCGAGGATCTCCCCGTAGGACCGTTTCCACTCGTCGCGGCTCGCGTATCCCTCGATCCGTTCGACCAGGACGCGGCCGTACCAGGTGCGGTCGAAGACGGCCATGCCGCCCCATCCCGGGATCTTCGGCCAGAACCGCCACAGGAAGTGGTGGCGGGCCTCGTCGGGGGTGGGTGCGGCGAACTGGGCGACCCGGACGTGGCGGGGGTCCATCGGGGCGACGAGTCGCTTGATCGCGCCGCCCTTCCCGGAGGCGTCCCAGCCCTCGAACAGGACGCAGACCGGTGGCCCGACGTCGCCGCCGAGCTGTCCGCCCAGGCAGAGCCGGATGGCGGCCATCCGCTTCTGCTCCGCGGCGAGCAGCTCCTCCCCTTCCGCCTTCGAGTACTCGAGCGTCAGATCAACCTCTTCGAGCCGTCCCATGACCGAACCCTAGATGCTGCCTCCGACATCGCCGGGGCGCTCGCGCCAGCCGGGCTTGAGCGATCGCCCCGGCGATGTCGGGGAGCGATCGCCCCGGCGATGTGGGGAGGTCGGGAGGTCGGCTCGGAAAATCGTCCCCGTATCCTTCCTCCATGTCCGTTTCGATTCCGACGCAGCCCGAGACCCCCGCCGAAGTGGGCGTCGCCCTCCGCGACGCGTCCTACCTCGCCGACGACTCCACCGCCCTGATCGCCTTCCTCGCCCAGCGTCTGGGCAAGCCGATCCTGGTCGAGGGCCCGGCCGGCGTCGGCAAGACCGAGCTGGCCAAGGCGCTCTCCCGGGCGACCGGGCGCGAGCTGGTGCGACTCCAGTGCTACGAGGGGCTGGACGAGGCCAAGGCCCTCTACGAGTGGAACTACCGCAAGCAGCTGCTCCAGATCCAGGCGACCGCGTCGGTCCGGGCGGAGGGCGGCGACGCCGAGGGCTCGGTCGAGATGGGCGAGATCTTCACCGAGGAGTTCCTGCTGGAGCGGCCGCTGATGCGGGCGATCGCCAACCCGGAGCCGGTCGTGCTGCTGATCGACGAGATCGACAAGACCGACCAGGAGTTCGAGGCGATGCTGCTGGAGCTGCTCTCCGACTTCCAGATCACGATCCCGGAGATGGGCCGGATCGAGGCGACGACCCACCCGATCGTGCTGCTCACCTCCAACAACTCGCGCGAGCTGACCGAGGCGCTGAAGCGGCGCTGCCTCTACCTGTGGCTCGACTACCCGGCGGCGGAGCGCGAGGTCGAGATCATCCGCCTGCACGCCCCCGACATCGACGAGAAGCTGGCCGCCCGCCTGGTCGAGGTGGTGGGGATGGTGCGCGAGCTCGACCTGAAGAAGCCGCCCTCGATCGCCGAGGCGATCGACTGGGCCCGGACCCTGATCCTGATGGGGGCCGACGACATCGACGCCGAGGTCTTCCGCGAGTCGCTCTCGATCATCATCAAGCACCGCACCGACCTCGACCTGGTCGTGGAGCGGATCACCCCGCGGCTCGGCCGTGCCGGCGGCCAGAAGGAGGAAGCCGGCCAGGAGCGGGACGAACCCTCCCCGCAGCCATGATCCACCAGGTCCTCGCCTTCTGCGACGAGCTCCGCGGCGAGGGGGTGGCGATCGGGACCTCGGAGATCCAGGACGCCTTCCAGGCGCTGGAGATCGTGCCGTGGACCTCGCCGGTCGACTTCAAGGAAGCGCTGGCGACCACGGTGGCGAAGTCGCCCAAGGACCGGGAGATCTTCGATCTCGTCTTCGAGCGGTTCTTCTTCCGGGCGACGGAGGCGGCCGCGCTCGAGCACCTGCCCGAGGAGGGGTCGGGACAGAAGCCGCAGCTCTCCGAGGCGAACCGGGAGGTGCTGGACACCGAGGCGCTGGCCGAGGCGATCAAGGACGCGATCGAAGCCGGTGACGAGTCGGCGATGAACGAGCTGGCCCGGCTCGCGATCGAGGCCTTCGGGCGGCAGGGCGACAGCTCCGGGGTGGTCGGCGTCGACCTGCAGCGGATCCGCCGCGGGCTCGGCCTGACCGGCACCGACCAGGAAGGCAACCAGGCCGCCGAGGGGAGGGTTCCGGTGGACCGGGACCAGCTCGCCCGGTTCGAGCGTCAGCTGCGGCGCGAGCTGCAGCGTCGCCAGATCGAGCGTCAGGGGCAGCTGCCTCCCTCCCGCCCCCTCTCCGAGCTGAACCGGGCCCTGCCGATGCGCGGCGCCCAGGACCACGCGGCGGTCCACAAGGCGGTCGCGCAGATGAAGCGCCGCCTGGCCACGATCGGGCACGATCCGCGCGGCGCCAAGCGGACCGGCACGGTCGACGTCCGCCGGACGATGCGGGCCTCCCTCGAGACCGGAGGGGTGCCGCTCGACCTCAGCTACCGGCCGCGCCGCCCGCGCAAGCCGGAGATCTACGTGCTCTGCGACGTCTCGACCTCGGTCAGCTCCGCCGCCACCTTCTTCCTCTCGGTGGTCCACGCGCTCCACGACTCCTTCCGCAAGCTGCGCAGCTTCGTCTTCATCGAACGGATCTCCGAGGTGACCAGGATCTTCGAGGAGGAGCGGGACTTCAGCGCGATCTCGGAGCGGATCACCTCCACCGGCGGGGTCGCGGACATCTCCGGCTACACCGATTACGGCCGGGTCTGGCGGGAGTTCCTGGAGGACGTCTCGGCCGACCTCGGTCCCCGTTCGACCGTGATCGTGCTCGGCGACGCCCGCACCAACGGCCGGCCCGCGGCCGAGGACGCCTTCGCCCGGGTCACCGAACGGGCGAACCGGACCTTCTGGCTCAACCCGGAGCCGGAGCTCTACTGGAACTACGGCGACTCGGTGATGAACGCGTACATCCC
>JBEBTS010000229.1:0-3040 GCA_040393665.1 Conexibacter woesei | reverse complement strand
TCCTCAAGCTGACCAGCCCCGAGGGCGAGGTCAAGTACGTGACCGGCGCCTTCCCGTCGGCCTGCGGCAAGACCAACCTCGCCATGCTGATCCCGACCCTCGAGGGCTGGACCGTGGAGACCGTCGGCGACGACATCGCCTGGATGAAGTTCGACGACGAGGGCCGTCTCCGCGCCGTCAACCCCGAGGCCGGCTTCTTCGGCGTCGCCCCGGGCACCGGCGAGGACACGAACCCCAACGCGATGGCTTCGATCACCCACGGCACCGTGTTCACCAACTGCGCCCTCACCGACGACGGCGACGTCTGGTGGGAGGGCATGGGTCCGGCTCCGGATCACCTGATCGACTGGCACGGCAACGACTGGACCCCGGACTCCGACACGCCGGCGGCCCATCCGAACGCCCGCTTCGCCGTCCCGGCCGCCCAGGCGCCGACCATCGCCCCCGAGTGGGAGGACCCGGCCGGCGTGCCGATCGACGCCTTCCTGTTCGGCGGCCGTCGCGCCTCCGTGGTGCCGCTCGTGGCCGAGGCCCGGGACTGGAACCACGGCGTGTACCTCGGCGCGACGATGTCGTCCGAGACCACGGCCGCGGCCGCCGGCGCGGTCGGCGCGCTGCGCTTCGACCCGATGGCGATGCTGCCCTTCTGCGGCTACAACATGGCTGACTACTTCGGCCACTGGCTCAAGGTCGGCGAGACCGAGGGCGCGAAGCTGCCGAAGATCTTCTACGTCAACTGGTTCCGCAAGGACGACGAGGGCAAGTTCATCTGGCCCGGGTTCGGCGAGAACAGCCGGGTCCTGGAGTGGGTCTTCAACCGCTGCGACGACAAGGGCGACACGGTCGACACGCCGCTCGGTCTGCTGCCGACCAAGGACGGGCTCAACCTCGAGGGGCTCGACCTCTCCGAGGCCGACCTCGACCAGCTGCTCTCGGTCGACGAGGACGCGGTGCGCCAGCAGCTGCCGCAGGTGGAGGAGCACCTCGCCAAGTTCGGCGACGACCTCCCCGCCGAGCTCCGCAACCAGTTCGAGTCGCTGAAGAGCCGCCTCGGCGCCTAGCCGGACGGCGTACAGATCCGCGGGTCAGGAGGCCGCTTTGCTCGGAGTCATCGGGGGAAGCGGCCTCTACTCGTTGGCGGGGGTCGAGGGCTTCCGGCCCGGCGAGTCCCGGCCGGTGGAGACCCGGTGGGGCCGGCCCTCTTCGCCGGTGGGCCTCGGTGAGGTCGAGGGCGCCCCGGTCGCCTTCCTGCCCCGGCACGGGGCGGACCACACGATCGCCCCGCACCGGATCAACTACCGGGCCAACATCGAGGCGCTGCGCCTCGCCGGGGTGGATCGGATCCTCGCCGTCGGCTCGGTCGGCGGCATCGGCCCCGGCTGCGTGCCCGGGGCGCTCGTCGTCCCCGATCAGCTGATCGACTACACGCACGGGAGGGAGACCACCTTCGCCGGTCCCTCCGACCCGGTCGCGCACGTCGACTTCACCACGCCCTACTCGCCCGCCTGGCGGGACCGCGTCATCGCGGCGCTGGAGCCGCTGGCGGAGATCGGGGTGCCCCAGGTGCTGGGCGGGGTCTACGCCGCGACCCAGGGGCCCCGGTTCGAGACGGCGGCCGAGGTCGCCCGCCTGGCGCGCGACGGATGCACGATCGTCGGCATGACCGGGATGCCGGAGGCGGTCCTGGCCCGCGAGGCGGGCCTCGACTACGCGGCCGTCTGCCCGGTCGGCAACCTCGCCGCGGGGATCAACCCGGGCCGGCTCGAGCAGCGAGCGGTGACCGCCGTCGCCCGGGCCGCGCTGCCGCTCGTCACCGCCCTGATCCCCGCCATCGCCTGAGCGGAGGGAAACGAATTGGCTTCGGGTCTACACTTCCGCCCATGAGTGAGGAGACCAAGAAGTTCCTGCTGCCCGAGTCCGCGATACCCACCAGCTGGGTGAACATCCTGGCCGATCTCCCCGGGGAGCCGCTGCCCCCGCTCAGCCCGGCCACGGGTGAGCCGGCCGGCCCGGACGATCTCTCCGCGATCTTCCCGATGTCCCTGATCGAGCAGGAGATGTCGCCGGAGGAGACGGTCGAGATCCCGGAGGAGGTCCGCGAGGCCTACAAGCTCTGGCGGCCGACGCCCCTGATCCGGGCGACCCGCCTGGAGAAGGCGCTCGGCACCCCCGCTCACATCTACTACAAGTACGAGGGCGTCTCGCCCGCCGGCTCGCACAAGCTGAACTCGGCCGTCCCGCAGGCCTACTACAACCGTGAGGCCGGGACCAGCAAGCTGGTCACCGAGACCGGGGCGGGGCAGTGGGGCTCGGCCCTGTCCCTGGCCTGCCAGTGGTTCGACATCGAGTGCGAGGTGTTCATGGTCGGCGTCTCCTACGACCAGAAGCCGTACCGCCGCGCGATGATCGAGACCTGGGGCGGAACCGTCCATCGCAGCCCGTCGGCGCTGACCGAGGCCGGACGCTCCCAGGCCGACCACGAGAGCGGCTCGCTCGGCATCGCGATCTCGGAGGCGGTCGAGGTTGCCGCCGGCTCCCCCGACTCCAACTACGCGCTCGGCTCGGTGCTCAACCACGTCTGCCTCCACCAGACGGTGATCGGCCAGGAGGCGATCGCGGCGATGGAGATGGCGGGCGAGTACCCGGACGTGGTCGTCGGCTGCGTCGGCGGCGGCTCCAACTTCGCCGGGCTGATCAACCCGTTCCTGCGGGAGAACATCCGCAACGGCAAGACCACCCGCTTCCTCGGGGCCGAGCCGACCGCCTGCCCGACCCTGACCCAGGGCAAGTACGCCTACGACTTCGGCGACACGGTCGGCATGACCCCGCTGATGCCGATGTACACCCTCGGCCACGACTTCGTGCCGCCGCCGGTCCACTCCGGCGGGCTCCGCTACCACGGCGACGCCCCGAGCCTCTGCGCCTTCGTCCACGAGGGCATGGTCGAGGCGACCGCGGTTCCGCAGAGCGCCGCCTTCGAGGCGGCCATCCTGTTCGCCCGGACCGAGGGGATCATCCCGGGCCCGGAGCCGGCCCACGC
>JBEBTS010000228.1:0-3048 GCA_040393665.1 Conexibacter woesei | reverse complement strand
TGAGACTTTGAAGGCTTTAGTCTGTCCGGCATGTGTGGCCGGTACACGATGACCTCATCCGATGAACGGCGGCTCGGCTCGCGCTTCCAGGTCTCCCTGGACGAGCTCGAAGGGCAGGGCCTCGGGCGCTACAACGTCGCGCCGACCCAGGAGGTGCTGACCGTCAACAACGAGCCCGAGGGCGGCGAACGGGAGGCCGTGGTCGCGCGCTGGGGGCTGGTGCCGGTCTGGGCGAAGGACCTGAAGGCGGGCTACAAGATGATCAACGCCCGCTCCGAGGGCCTGATCAAGAGCCGCGCCTACGCTCCGCTCCTCAAGAAGAAGCGCCACCGGTGCCTGATCCTGGCCGACGGCTTCTACGAGTGGATGAAGGCCGAGAACCCGAAGGAGCCGCGCCAACCGGTCCGGTTCACCGTCGACGGGGGCGAGCCATTCGCCTTCGCCGGCCTGACGACCACGCGCGACTGGGAGGGAGCGGACCTCACCTCGTGCACCATCGTCACCACCTCGGCCAACGACGTCGTCGGCCGCGTGCATGATCGGATGCCGGTGATCCTGCCGGACGCCGAGGCCGAGGAGGCCTGGCTCGACGGCGAGCTCTCCCCGGAGGAGGCGGTCTCGCTCTGCCTGCCGCTCGATCCCGCCCGGATGGAGGCGAAGCCGGCCAACCCGACGATCAACAAGGTCGGCGGCACCAAGGAAGGTCCCGACATGCTCGAGGCGCCCACCGAGTAGCGGGCGGTCCCGGCCGGACGCGCCGGCGGGACCTACTCGACGTTGGTGGCGTCGGCGCCGGTCTCGGCGTCGATCGGCTCGTCGTCGGCGACGATCGGCCAGGTCTTCAGCTTCAACGGAACCTTGATGGAGGCGGTCGAGGCGCGGCCCGAGCCGGACCCGGGCGCGAGCGCGGCCTTGCACTCGATCTCCCCGGTCGGCTGCTCGAAGGTCTTGAACACGACCGCGTAGCCCATGGTGGCGGCTCCCGATCCGGTGCCTTCCTCCATCGTCCAGACCCAGTTCTGGACCTTCTCCTCGTAACCGTCCCAGTCGGCCAGGGTCGGGGCGTCGGAATCCGTGTAACGGCGGAAGACGTCCCGGATCGGCAGGCCGAGCACGCTGGCGCCGACCGCGTTGAACTTGACCACGGCGGTCTCGGGGACCTCCTGCCGGTCCAGATCGTCGCTGGGGCGCGGCCAGGCGGCGCGGAGGTTGGGGGTGCGGGCGATCATCGACTCGCCGCCGTTGGTGGTCGCGATGTCGCAGCGGACCACGGTCGGGACCCGGCGGCCGGAGTCGATCGTGACCATGCCGGAGACCCGGTAGATGAGCTCGCCCTCGACGTTGGGGGCGATCGCCGAGATCGAGGTGCGGGCCAGCCGGAACGTGCCCATGTCGCCGAGCTTCTTCTCGACCGGCGTCTTGACCGGTTCCTTCACGTCCCAGTCCAGCTCGGCCGAGGTCCCGCCGGACTTCTTGGAGAGCCCGAAGATGCCGAGCGACGCGACGAGCCCGACGATCACCACGGCGATCGCGCCTCGGGGGATCCGACCGTCACGGCGGGGGGTGGATTCGGCTGATTCCTGGCTCAATCTGGCTCGCTTGCTCGGGTTTCGGGTCGTGGTCGGCGAATCCGTCTCGGGGCGCCGACGCCGGAAGCACCCTACCTGCTGCCCCGTCCCGAGGCGCGGGAAGGAGGCGCCGCGGCCCGCGGGAGGGCGGCCGGGGCCGGTCGGGCCGGGCGGGGGGACCGAGCCTCCTCCGGATCATTAGACTGCCGACGTCGGCGCCCGTAGCTCAGCTGGATAGAGCGCATGCCTCCGGAGCATGAGGTCGCAGGTTCGAATCCTGCCGGGCGCGTAGCCAACGCCGGTTTCACCCGAATACCCTCCTGACATGGACCTATCCGTCGCATTCCTGGGCACCGGTGGACCGGTCCCGACCGCCCTCCGCGGCACCGCCTCCGTGCTGATCACGCGGGGTGGGGAGCGCCTGATGTTCGACTGCGGCGAGGGCACGCAGCGGCAGCTCCGACGCTCGATGGGGCTGGTCCAGATCGACGAGATCTTCCTGACCCACTTCCACCTCGACCACTGCCTCGGCCTGCCCGGGCTGCTGAAGACCTACGACCTCAACGACCGGGAGGAGCCGCTTCAGATATTCGGTCCGGTCGGGCTGAACAAGCTGATGAAGGACTTCAACCCGCTGATCGGCCGCCTCGGCTACCACCTCGAGGTCGAGGAGCTGGAGCCCGGCGACATCCTGCCCCACGACGGGTACGAGATCGAGACCTTCCCGGTCGAGCACCGGACCCGGGCGCTCGGCTACGCGCTGCTGGAGGACGATCGTCCCGGACGGTTCGACCCGGAGGAGGCCGAGCGGCTGGGGGTCGCTCCCGGCCCGGACTTCGGGCGGCTACAGGCGGGGGAGACGGTGAGCGGGTCCGCCGGCTCGGTGAGCCCGGAGCAGGTGATGGGCGAGGACCGGTTCGGACGCGCGATCGCTCTCACCGGGGACACGATGCCCTGCCCGGCGACGGTCGAGGCCGCCGCGGACGCGGACCTGCTGATCCACGACTCCAGCTTCATGAACGAGGACTCGGACCGCGCGACCGAGACGGGCCACTCGACCGGATCGCAGGCGGCCGGCGTCGCGGCGGAGGCCAACGTGAAGATGCTGGCGATGGTCCACATCTCCGCCCGGTACCACGTCGGGGCGGCCCTGGACGAGGCCCGCGAGGTCTTCCCCGGAGCGGTGGCTCCCCGAGACTTCGACCTGATCGAGCTGCCCTTCCCTGAGCGGGGAGAGCCCACGCTCGTGCCCAAGGGAGCCAAGCGCGACTCAGGATTCGACTCGGAGCGCGCGCCCACCTCCTGAAGCCGGTGGTGGAGGACCTGGCCGTCGAAGCCGGGTGGGGCCCTCGGATGGTCCCTTGGATGGCTCGGTCGTGGTGCTGCGGTTGCCCGCGCGGCCGGGTGGGGCGGGGGGGGGGGGGGGGGGGGGGGGGGGGCCCCCCCCCCCACCCCCCCCCCCCCCCCCCCCCCCCCCCCA
>JBEBTS010000227.1:0-3056 GCA_040393665.1 Conexibacter woesei | reverse complement strand
ACCCTGATCGGCGCGACCACCGAGAACCCGTACTTCGAGGTCAACTCGGCCCTGATCTCCCGCTGCCAGGTCTACGAGATGCAGCCTCTGGGGCCGGAGGAGATCGGGGTCCTGCTCCGCCGCGCGCTCGACGACTCGGAGCGCGGGGTCGGCGGGATGGTGGAGATCGAGCCGGCCGCGGTCGACCTGCTGGCCGAACGGGTCGGCGGCGATGCCCGGGCCGCGCTCTCCGCCCTGGAGCGGGTCGCCGCGG
Source organism: Conexibacter woesei (assembly GCA_040393665.1). Taxonomy (GTDB): domain Bacteria; phylum Actinomycetota; class Thermoleophilia; order Solirubrobacterales; family 70-9; genus 67-14. Next base: position 2,803 of record JBEBTS010000227.1, on the reverse strand, counting down.
CCGGGGGGAAGGCCGGCATCCCGGCCGTGGAGGACGCGCTCCAGGCTCAGGCGATCGCCTACGACAAGGGCGGCGATCACCACTACGACTACATCTCCGCCTGGATCAAGGCGACCCGCGGCTCCGACCCGGATGCCTCTCTCTACTACCTGGCGGTGATGCTGGAAGGCGGCGAGGATCCTCGGTTCATCGCCCGCCGGATGGTGATCCTCGCCTCCGAGGACATCTCCAACGCCGATCCCCAGGCGCTCCTGGTCGCGACCGCGGCCGCTGCGGCGGTCGACCGGGTCGGCTTGCCCGAGGCCGCGATCAACCTGGCGCAGGCCGCCACCTACCTGGCCCTCGCCCCGAAGTCCAACGCTTCGTACATGGGCCTGAACAAGGCGCGGCAGGAGGTGCGGGACAACGGGCCGAAGTTGCCTCCGGACCACCTCCGGGACAGCCACTACGCCGGCGCCGCCAAGCTCGGCCGGGGCGTGGGATACGTCTATCCCCACGACGTCGAGGGCGGGGTCAGCGGCCAGTCGCTGATGCCGGAGGGGCTGGAGGGCCTCTCCTTCTACGAGCCGACCCGTTACGGCTTCGAGAGCGAGCTGGGCCGCCGCCTCCAGGCCGCCGCGCGGATCAGGGCCGGGTCACCGCCCCGGTCCGAAGATGACAGTCCTGCCGCAAAGCCTGGCGACAAGCCAAATGCTTAGAGAATCTTAAGTAGAGACGACACAACTTCTCGGCCTCTGGAGGGTTTTCAACAGTGACCCGACTTGAGCAAGACGCCAAGAGGGTGCTGTGTCGGCCGGAGACTCGGACTGGGGGTCTCCGGCCGAGTTCTTTTCCGGGGCCGTTCCGACTCTCCCCGGCGATTCGCGGCGCTCGACCCGGTATCTGCTCGGGACCGGCGTACACTGCTGTCCATGGCTACCGAGACCGCCACATCGAGCACGCCCGAGTCCACCGCGACCCTCGACTCGCTGAACCCCGCCACCGGCGCGGTCGTGGGGACGGTCCCGACCATCACCCCGGACCAGGTCCAGGGAATCGTCGACGAGGTCGCCGCGATCCAGCCGGCCTGGGCCGAGCTCACCCCTTCCGACCGCGCGGTCTACATGAAGCGGGCCGCCTCGGTCCTGCTCGACCGTCTCGACGAGATCGCCACCCTGCTCTCCCAGGAGCAGGGCAAGCCGATCTCCGAGTGCTACACGATGGAGCTGATCCCCTCGATCGACGCGCTCCGGTGGGCCGCCAAGGAGGGCCCGAAGATCCTCAAGGACGAGAAGATCGGCTATCCGCAGCCCTTCTTCAAGACCAAGCGCTCCAAGTTCCGGTACGAGCCGATCGGCGTCGTCGGCGTGATCGCTCCCTGGAACTACCCGTGGACGATCCCGATGCAGGAGGTCGCGATCGCGCTGATGGCCGGCAACGGCATCGTGCTCAAGCCGGCCTCGCTCACGCCGCTGCTCGGTGAGGCGATCCAGTCGGTGTTCGAGGACGCCGGCTTCCCTCGCGGCTTGGTCCGCACCGTCCACGGCGGCGGCCGGATCGGCGACGCGCTGACCAAGTCGACCGCCGGCAAGATCTTCTTCACCGGCTCGGTCCCGGTCGGCTACAAGGTCGGCGAGGAGTGCGCCAAGCGGATGAAGGGCTGCGTGCTCGAGCTCGGCGGCAAGGACCCGATGATCGTGCTCGACGACGCCAACCTCGACTTCGCGGTCTCCGGGGCCGTCTGGGGCGGGTTCGCCAACGCCGGCCAGACCTGCGCCGGGATTGAGCGCGCCTACGTGATGGAGGGCGTCAGCGAACGCTTCATCGACGGCGTGGTCGCCGGGGCGAGCACGCTCAAGGTGGGGGATCCCTCCGAGTACGACACCGAGATCGGGCCGATGGTCTCCAAGGACCAGTACGACCTCGTGCGGGAGCTGGTCGACGACGCGGTCGCCAACGGGGCGGAGCTCCGTTGCGGCGGGCCGGTGGAGGTGGACGGCTTCCCCGAGGGCAACTTCATCGCCCCGGTCGTGCTGACCAACGTCAACCACGACATGCGGATCATGAACGAGGAGATCTTCGGCCCCGTCCTGCCGATCGTCACCGTCGAGTCGGAGCAGGAGGCGGTGGACCTCGCCAACGACTCCGAGTTTGGCCTGGGCGCCTCAGTCTGGACCAAGGACCGGCAGAAGGGCGAGCGGATCGCCAACCGGATCGAGTCCGGCATGGTCTGGATCAACGACCACATGTTCACCCACGGTGCCGCCCAGACCACCTGGGGCGGGGTCAAGGACTCCGGCCTCGGCCACTCCCACTCCAAGTACGGGTTCCTCGAGTGCGTCGAGATCAAGCTGGTCACCTACGAGCCCGGCCTCACCCGGAACTTCTGGTGGCATCCCTACGACGAGACCCTGGCCAAGGCGATGAAGTCGTCGGCCCAGCTGCTCTACGGCAAGGGCGGCGAGCGGATCGACGCGCTCAAGTCCGGCGCCGGCCCGCTGCTCGAGGTGGGCAAGCGAATCACCAAGCGCGGCTCTTGACCCACGGCCTCCGCGACGAATCCGGCGCGACCCGAGCGCCAACCCCGGCATCGCCGAGCGCCCAGCGTCTCGCCGAGCGCCCAACACCGGTATCGCCGGGGCGATCGCTCAGCGTCTCGCCGCGCGTCAACACCGGTATCGCCGGGGCGCTCGCTCAAGCACAGCTGGTGCGATCGCCCCCGCGATCTTGGTGCTTGGTGTCCGGGTCACGCCGGATTCGTCGCGGGGGCCGCGGTTCAGGAACCGCGCTTGGTGATCCGCTTGCCCACTTCGAGCAGCGGGCC
>JBEBTS010000226.1:0-3057 GCA_040393665.1 Conexibacter woesei | reverse complement strand
CAGCGCGAACGGATGGTCGAGGCGATGATCACCGTGGTCGCCAACAAGGGCTACGCCGACACCACGGTGGCCGACATCATCTCCGCCGCGGGGGTCTCGCGCGCCACCTTCTACGAGCAGTTCGCCGACAAGGAGGACTGCTTCATCGCCGCGTACGGCACGGTGATGGAACGGATGCTCAACTACGTCGCCGAGGGGTTCGGCCAGAACCGCGACGGCGACTGGATCGTGCGGATCCGCGGCGCGATCGGCTCCCTGCTCACCTATCTGGCGATCAACCCGGTCGCCGCCCGGGTCGGGATCGTCGAGGGCTTCGGCGCCGGTGCCCGGGCCCGGGACCGCTACCAGGAGGCGGTCAGCTCCTTCTTCCCCTTCCTCGACGAGGGCCGCGCGCTCAGCGACGAGCCCGACCGGATCCCGTCGAAGGTCGCCCGGGTGGTGGTCGGCGGCGTCTCCACGCTGATGTTCAACGAGGCCTCCGCCGGCCGGGCGGACCAGCTGCCGAGCCGGCTCCCGGAGATGATGTACCTGACCGTCTCCCCCTACCTGGGGCATGAGCGGGCGATCCAGGCGATGGAGGAGACGGAGGTGAAGGGATGAGCGAGACCGCGCCCGCCCGCCTGCCCTCCGGCCGCCACAACCTGCCGCGCGAGTTCGTGGTCAGCTCCCAGCGGGACCGTCTGCTGGACTCGATGGCTCAGGCCTGCACCGAGAAGCGGTACGCCGAGGTCTCGGTCGCCGACATCGTCTCCCGGGCCCGGGTCTCGCGCTCGACCTTCTACGAGATCTTCCCGGACAAGGAAGCCTGCTTCCTGGCCGCTTACGACGCCATCCTCGGCCGCTTCGTCAGCGACGTGATCCGGGCCTGCCAGGACCCCGAGCTGTCCTGGGCGGAGCAGATCGAGATCGGCATCGAGACCTCGCTGCGATTCCTCGCGGCCGAGCCCGCCTTCGCCCGCATGTGCATCGTCGACATGTTCTCGGCCGGCCCGGCGGCGTTGGAGCGGTACCTCTCCGCGATCCGACTGATCTCGTCCTTCGTCGACGGCGCCCGGCAGCGGCTGCCCGGCATGGAGAGCGTCCCCCAGTCGGTCGCCGGGATGGTGGTCGGCGGGGCGGCCGTGGTCATCCGCGGCGAGATCGTCGACGAACGGACCGAGGACCTGCTCGACGTCGGCCCCGACCTGCTCTACGCGATCCTCTCGCAGTACATGGACAAGGACGAGGCCCTGGCGCGGGCGGAGAGCTTCGCCACCCGTCTGAACGAGGCCTAGCGCCCGCCCGGCCCGGGATGCCTGCCGGTCGCCGGCGACCGGTCACAGTCCGGCGACCAATCCGTCATCGCTCCGCAAAATGCGGGCATTTTTCGCCGGTATGAGCCGCCTTGACGCGGTCCCACAGGTATTGTCAATCGCTGATGGCAAAGGACACCGAGAAGCTCATCCGACAGCTCTCCCTGATCTCGTATCTGATGGCTCAGGGGCGCCCGGTCTCCGCTCTGGAGATCAAGCGGGAGGTCGAGGGATACAGCGTCATGAACGAGGACGCGTTCGCCCGTCGCTTCTACGCCGACCGGGCCGAGCTGGACAGCCTCGGGATCGAGCTCCAGGTCGATCGGCCGGGCGAAGGGTTCTTCGAGGCGGAGCTCTACTCGCTGCCGCCGGAGAACTTCTACCTGCCGGCGATCGAGTTCACCGACGACGAGCTGGCCGCCCTCCGCACCTCGCTCAGCCTCCTGACCGAAGGCGAGTTCGCCTACGCCGAGCCGCTCCGGCTCGCGCTCCAGCAGGTCGCCTGGGGCCATCCCAACCCGCTGGCCGACCCGGACAACACCCCGATCTCGATGGCGAAGTTCGCCTCGACCTCATCGCGGGACCTGACCCAGCGCCTGGCCCGGATCGAGACCGCGATCTCCCGGCACAAGACGATCACCTTCGAGTACCACACGATCCAGCGGGACGAGGTGTCCCGGCGCCAGGTCGACCCGTACCACCTGGTCTTCCGCGGCGGCCAGTTCTACCTGATCGGCCACGCCCACGAACGGGATGCGGTGCGGGTCTTCCGGCTCTCCCGGATCCAGGGCAAGGTCGGGTACGCGACCAAGTCCGAGCACGACTTCACCCCGCCCGAGGAGTTCGAGCGGCGGGACTACGCCGAGCTGGCCGACTGGCAGCTGGGGGAGACGATCGGCACCGCCCGGCTCTTCTTCCGCGAGCGGATCGCCTGGCTGATCGAGCGCGACTTCGGCCGTCACGGGACGGTCACCCCGGCTGATCCCGCCGAGACCGGCGGCGACGGCATCGTGCTGGAGACCGGGTACGCCAGCGAGCGCGAGCTGCTGGCCTGGGTCCTGCGCTGGCGGCAGAACGCCGAGGTGCTCGGCCCGCCGGAGCTGCGGGCCGTGGCCGAGGAGCGGATCGGCCTGCTGCGCGACCGGCACGTCAAGGGATTCACCGTCGCCGAGGCCTCCGAGGAGGTCACCGCCCCGATCAAGGAGCGGCGCCAGCGCACCAAGGGCCGATCCTCCGCGGCTATCCGGCCGGAGCGGTTCGGCCGGCTGGTCACCCTTGCCGGGATGCTGATCGGCGCGGCCAAGGAAGGCAGGCAGCTCTCCGCCTCCGACCTGAGGCGTCGGTTCGAGCTCTCCGAGGACGAGCTCCGGGATGACATCGACGTGCTCAACGTGGTCAACTTCGGGGGCGGCACCTACGTCCTCTACGCCGAGATCAAGGGTGACCTGATCGAGGTCGACTCGGAGCCCTACGGGGACTCGTTCGCCCGTCCGGCGCGGCTGCTGCCGCTGGAGGCGAAGGCGCTGGTCGCGGCGATCGACCTGGTCGGCGACCATCTGCCCCAGACCCGGCTCGACTCAGCCCGCAGCAAGATCATCGACGCGCTCGGGCACGACCCGGCCCAGGAGGGGCTCGCGATCGCGACCGACTCCGGCGGCGCCCAGGCGGCGCGGATCGTGAACGAGGCGATCTCCGCCCACCGGGTCCTGAAGCTGAACTACTACAAGGAGAGCGAGGACACCTTCTCCGAGCGCACGGTCGAGCC
>JBEBTS010000225.1:0-3058 GCA_040393665.1 Conexibacter woesei | reverse complement strand
CCGCCTATGTGAAGACGGTCTGACGCGGAGCCGGTTCAGGCGGCTTCCGAGATCGACCCGAGCTCGGCGTCGCCGCGCTCCGCATGATGGAGACGAACATGGGGTGGAGATCGTCGATTCCACGGAGGTGGATTGGCGAGGCTAGGGTCACGGGGATGGACGGAACGAGAGAGTGGGGAGGCCGGCTGCTGCTCGCCCCCGGCGCGGTCGTCTACGCCGGCCCTGGGGGATTCGCGGCGGCCCATCGGCATCTCGCGGTCCAGGCGATCAGGGCGGTCGAGGGCCGATTCACCCTTCGCTTCGGGGGCGAACGCCTGAAGGCGCGGTCGGCGCTGGTGGCGAGCGGGGTGGAGCACGAGCTCGACGCCGAGGGCCTGACCGTCGTGATCGGCCTGATCGAGCCGACGGGACAGCTGGGGGCCGCGGTCGAGGGCGTCGCCCGCGAGCTGGCCGGGCGGGACGTCGACGATCGGCTGCCGGAGCTGGGCGATGACGCTCCGACGTCGGTGGGAGAGCTTCTCGGAGGGATCATCGAACCGTCCATGACCGGAACCCAGCCCCCGCCGATCGGAGACCACGTCCGTGCGGCGATCGAGTTCATCGAGGCGAACCTCGACGCCAAGGTGACTCTGACCGCAGCCGCCGACGAGATCGCCATCTCCGGTTCGCGGCTCACCCACCTGTTCACCGAGCAGGTCGGCATACCGTTCCGCCGATACGTCCTCTGGGCGCGACTCAGACGGGTGGTGGAGGAGGTGGCAGCGGGGTCCAGCCTCGGCCGGGCGGCCGTGGACGCCGGCTTCAGCGACTCGTCCCATCTCAGCCGGGTCTTCAAGGAGAACTTCGGCCTGAGCCCGTCCGCGATCCTGGCGATGGAGCTCAGCGGAGGGTGGCTCGGCTGAGATCAGCCGAATCGTGCAAGCCGGGATGAGGGCCGACTCCTAACTTGGGGTCATGCTCTCTCCGCACCTCGCCCCGACCCGGATCCTCGACTTCGAATCGCCGGCGATCGAGCGCCTCGTCTCCGCCTACGGATGGCGCGAGCTGCCCGAGGGCGAGCGGATCGGTGCGATCTACGACTTCGTTCGCGACGAGATCGCGTTCGGGTACAACGCCTCGGACGAGCTGCCCGCGTCCAGGGTCCTGGCCGACGGCTACGGCCAGTGCAACACGAAGACGAGCCTCCTCATGGCGCTGCTGCGCAGAGCGGAGATCCCCTGCCGGTTCCACGGCGCGACGATCCACAAGCGGCTGCAGAAGGGTGTGGTCGACGGATTCCTCTACCGCATCGCTCCCGACGACATCATCCACAGATGGACCGAGGTCCGGTACGACGGACGCTGGGTCGGCCTGGAGGGGGTGATCCTCGACCGCGCCTACCTGGACGGCCTGCGGGCGAGCGTCGCCCGGGAGGGAGGGCCGTTCCTCGGTTACGGGGCCGGCACCGAGGACATCGACCGTCCGAAGGTCGAGTGGCGCGGGACGGACACCGAGATCCAGGCGACCGGGGTGAACGGGGACCTCGGGATCTACGACGACCCTGACGCCTTCTACGCCGAGTGCGGGGTGAACGTCACCGGGGTGAAGGGGGCCCTCTTCCGCACCGTGATCCGGCGGCTGATGAACCGCAAGGTCGACTCGATCCGCGGCTGCGTCAATCCTCGGGTCGCACAAGCGTTCCGGACGGCTCAGTCCGGTCAGGCCGAGCCGTCATGAGCCGGGAGGGCTATGTGCCGGCGGCGGGCCGGGCGCGGCTCACCGCGGCGTACGACCTCGGGATGGCGCTCACCATGCGGGAGCGGAGTTGGCGCCCGCTCCTGGTCGATCGGCTCCGACGGGAGGCCGGCCCCACGGACACGGTGGTGGAGGTGGGGGCCGGGACCGGGACGCTGGCGCTGATGATCGCCGAGGCGTTGCCGTCCGCCGCCGTGAACGCGAACGACGGCGATCCGGTGGTCCTGGACATCGCGGCCGGCAAGCCGGGCGCCGAACGGGTCGAGCTCAAGCAGGGCCTGGCCGCCGAGCTCGACCTACCGGACGGGAGCGCCGACGCGGTGGTGCTCTCGCTGCTGCTCCATCACCTCGTTCCCGGCGAGAAGCGCCGCGCCCTGGCCGAGGCGCGACGGATCGTCCGCCCGGACGGTCGGCTGCTGATCGCGGACTGGGGCCGGCCCTCGCGCCGGGTCGCCCCGGGCTTCCTCGCGCTGCGGATCCTCGATGGATTCGAGGTCACGAGAGACCATCTCGAAGGCCGCATTCCCGAGCTGATCCGCGCCGCCGGGTTCGACGCCGTGGAGACCTTCGAGCGCCTCGACACCGTCTGGGGAACGCTGGAGCTGATCGAGGCCCGTTCCTGAAACGTGACAACCACGAGTTCTTCGTGATCGATTCGCAAATCCAGAATGCGTGAGAATCTTCTAGCATTCTGCGTCATGTTCAACAACTTGGATAACTAGGAATTATCGGTGGTCCGTCTCTGGCAGATACTGGGATATGACGAGATCGCCAAGAGGATCGCTCAAGGTCTTGAGGACGCAGCAGATATAACCCTCATCGAAGGCCCGCCCGGAGTAGGCAAGTCCTGGCTCGCCAAGGGATTGGGGGCAATGTGGGAGGAATCCGGCGGTGTCGCTGTGGTCATCCAGGGCGACTCGTTGAAGAGCGACGCCTCCCTGTATCCGTTTGAATCCGCAATGGCGAGGCTTCCCAAGCGGTGGCGTGTCGACTGGTCGTCGGTCAAGCCCTTAGCTCAGGCTGGCGAGCTGGTCGTGGGCACGGCTGGGATCGTCACCGCTACGGTTGAAACCGCCGCGCGAGCGCACCGTGGTCACCAGCGCAACCGCGGGCTAGTGCTCGGGGACAGTGAGCAAGAGGTCATGTTCTCGCTCGAGAAACTGGGTCGCAAGCGGCCGTTGCTGCTGGTCGCGGACAACCTCCATTGGTGGGATCCATGCTCACTTCGGCTGCTAGCCGCACTGGCGGATCCGGACCTGATCGACACGTTCCCGTTTCTGGAGCATGTGCGGATCTTGGCGGTTCAGACTCTTGCCAAGTACCA
>JBEBTS010000224.1:0-3098 GCA_040393665.1 Conexibacter woesei | reverse complement strand
TCACCAGCATGGTGGCGCAGCCGGCGCGCATCGCCACCTCCCCCACCTTCAGGTCCTCGGAGCGCACGCCCTCGGCGGCGTCGCAGACGATGATCGCGACGTCGGCCCGCTCGATCGCCCGCTCGGAGCGGAGCTGGGCGTAGTGGTCGACCGAGCCGGCGACCTTCGACTTGCGCCGGAGGCCGGCCGTGTCGACCAGGGTCACCGCCCGTCCGTCGACCTCGATCTCGGTGTCGATCGCGTCCCTGGTGGTCCCGGCCACGTCCGAGACGATCACCCGGTCGTCGCCGAGGATCCGGTTGACCAGCGAGGACTTGCCGACGTTGGGCCGGCCGATCACGGCGACCCGGACGGCGTCCGTCTCCGGCGAGCGGACCGGGCGATCGCCCAGTGCCTCGACCACCACGTCGAGCAGGTCGCCGGTGCCGATGCCGTGGGTCGCGGAGACCGGGATCGGGTCGCCCAGGCCCAGGGCGTGGAACTCGGCCGCGGCGAACGCGTCGTCGGGCCGGTCGGACTTGTTGACGGCCACGATCACCGGGACCGGCGAGGTCCGCAGCTCGCGGGCCATGTCGTCGTCTCCCGTCCGCAGCCCGGCCTGGCCGTTGACGACGAGGACGATGACGTCGGCCTCGGCCATCCCTAGCCGCGCCTGGCGCTGGATGTCGGCCGCCATCTCCGACTCGTCGTCGAGATCTATCCCGCCCGTGTCGAGCAGGTCGAACTCGCGCCCGTTCCAGTCGCACCGGACCCGCTTGCGGTCCCGGGTCACTCCGGCCTCCGGGTGGACGACGGCTTCGCGGCCGCCCGCCAGCCGGTTGATCAGGGTCGACTTGCCGACGTTGGGGAAGCCGACCACGGCGACTGTCGGGACGTTGGCCATCAGCCCGCGCCGCCTTCGAGCCCGCGCTCGCGGGCGAGGGTGGCGATCCGCTCGACCACCTCGTCGGTGGACATGTCGGAGGTGTCGACCACGACCGCGTCGTCGGCGGCGATCAGCGCACCGTGCTCACGCTCGGAGTCGCGGCGGTCGCGCTCCTCCTGCGCCGCGAGGATCTCGGCGACGTCGCCGCCGGTCTGGGTGGCCCGGCGCTCGGCCCGGACCTCCGGGGAAGCGGTGAGGAACACCTTGAGCGGCGAGTCGGGGCTGACCACGGTGCCGATGTCGCGGCCCTCGGCCACGTATCGGCCCTCGGCGATCAGGCGCCGCTGCTCGCGGACCATCGCCTCGCGCACCCCGGGATGGACCGAGACCAGCGAGGCGGCCTCGGTCACCTCGGGGGTGCGGATCTCCTCCGAGACGTCGACCCCGTCCAGCAGCACGGACTCGCCGTCGAACTCGATCCCGATCGACTCCGAGGTCGAGGTCGCCTCGCCGGACGACTCCGGGTCGGCCCCCCATTCGAGGCAGGTGTAAGCGACGCAGCGGTACATCGCCCCGGAGTCGAGGTAGGTGAAGCCCAGCTCGTCGGCCACCCGCCGGGCCACCGTCGATTTGCCGGCGCCGGCCGGTCCGTCTATCGCTATTACCAAGGTCTCTGCCCGTTCATCGAGTCACGCATCCTACGGTCTGGCCGACTACGATCGCCCGATGCGCGTACAGACCCCGGGAAGGGGACCGCTTTTTCCGGATCAGGGGCCGCTCGGGGCGCGCATCAAGCGCCGCCTGATCGGCGGCACCGCCGAGCTGATCGGGTTCGTCCTGCTGACCGTCCTCTCCCCCCTGCTGATGGTCGTCGCCGCGGCGGTCGACCTGACCCTGTGGGCGAAGCGCCGCAAGCCGTGGGTGAGCGTGCGGCTGGTGCCGGCGATCTGGTGGTTCCTGTTCGGCGAGGTGAAGGCGGCGATCAAGCTGACCTTGATCTACGTCTTCACCGGCGGCCCGTTCGGCCGGGGCTCTATCCGGCGGCGGCGCTGGGTCTACGCCCTGCGGATCGCGTGGGCCCGCAACCACCTCGGGGCGGTCAAGGTCCTGTTCGGCCTCAGGTTCGAGGTCGAGGGCGCGGAGTGCACCGCGCCCGGCCCCTACATCCTGATGATCCGCCACGCCAGCATCCTCGACAACCTGCTGCCCGACGTGCTGATCGGCAAGCCTCACGGCATCGGGGTCCGGTTCGTGATCAAGCGGGAGATCCAGGCCCTGACCCCGATCGACGTCGGTGGCCGCTGGATCCCGACCGTCTTCATCCGGCGCGGCTCGCTCGACCCGGATACCGAGATCGCCGCGGTCCGCGCGCTGACCCACGACATGAGCCCAGGCGAGATCGTCGGCATCTACCCCGAGGGCACCCGGCCGACCCCGGCGAAGATCGCCCGCGCCCAGCAGGTGATCAGCGAGCGCCAGCCGGAGATCGCGCCGCTGGCCGCCCGACTGAACCACCTGCTGCCGCCCCGCCTCGGCGGGCCGCTGGCCCTGCTCGACGAGGCGGCGGCCGGCACCGACGTCGTGTTCTGCGCCCACACGGGCTTCGACGGCCTGCGCTCGGTCGGCGACATCTGGGCCGGCGAGCTGGTCGGCAAGACGATCAGGGTCCGTTTCTGGCGGGTTCCGGCGGATCAGATCCCGCCGGACGAGGAGCACCGCACCGAGTGGCTATACGACCGCTGGCAGACGCTCGACGACTGGGTCGGGGAGAGCCTGGCCGCCGACGGCGCCGAGCCGGCCCCGACCGACGAGCCGGCTGGGGCCGACGACCGCATCCCGGCCTGAGAACCCCCATCGCTGGGGCGATCGCTCCAGCACAGCTCTAGCGATCGCCCCCGCGATTCGGGTTCTCAGGCGGTGACGCGGGCCAGGTCCTGCTCGAAGGTCGGGTAGCTCACCGCCGCCGCCTCCATGCCGTTCACGGTCACCCCTTCGCGGGAGGCCACCCCGGCGACCGCTCCCAGCATGGCGATGCGGTGATCCCCGTGGGAGTCGATGGTGCCGCCGTCGAGCGATCCGGTGCCGGTGATCCTCATGCCGTCCGCGGTCGCCTCGATCGCGGCCCCGAAGCCCGCCAGGGCGTCGACCACGACCGCGATCCGGTCGGACTCCTTGCGCTTCAGCTCCTCGGCGTCGGCGATCACCGTCTCGCCCTCGGCGAAGCAGGCCGCGA
>JBEBTS010000223.1:0-3114 GCA_040393665.1 Conexibacter woesei | reverse complement strand
GCCTGCCCGCGTTGTCTCCCTGAGAGACTGAGTCCATGCCCGAGCTGCCGGAAGTCGAGATCACCGCCAGGCTGATCGGCGAGTCCGTGGCGGGGGTCGAGGTCGAGTCGATCGTGACTCCCGGGCTGAACGTGCTGCGCAGCTTCAAGCCGCCCGTTCAGGACCTCGAGGGCCACCGCCTGCTCGGCGTGCGGCGCCGGGGCAAGCTGTTCGTCATCGACTCCGATGCCGGGCTCTCGATGATCGTCCACCTGATGTCCGCCGGCCGGCTCCAGCTCTGGGACGATCGCGCCGCGCTCACCGATCGCCGATCGCGGCTCCTTGTGCGGCTGGCCGACGGCAGGGAGCTGAGGCTGAGGGAGTTCGGCACCAAGCAGCGAGCCTGGGTCCGGGTGGTGCCCACGGCGGATCTGGACGAGGACGAGACGTTGGCCGTGCTCGGCCCGGAAGCATGGCCCGAGCCACCCGACCTGAAGCAGCTGCTGGCGACGGCCAGGCCGCTGTACTCCGAGCTCCGGGACCAGCGGATGATCGCGGGCATCGGCCGCTCCTGGGTGGACGAGATCCTGTGGTCGGCTCGGCTGTCTCCCTTCAAGCGCGGCGCGGACCTCACCACGGAGGAATCCGAGCGTCTTCGGAAGGCGATGGTCGATCGCCTCGGCGGCGCGATCCAGGTCTACGAGAACGAGCTCTCGCTGCCCTTGCCCGACAAGCTGCCGCTCCCCCTCCGGGTCCATCGACACGAAGGCGAGCCCTGTCCGAGCTGCGGCACCACGATCGAAGCGGTCCACTACCAGGACTACGTCATGTGTTACTGCCCCCAGGAGCAGACCGGGGGCACGGTCCTGAAGGACCGCCGCCTCTCCCGCCTGCTCAAGTGAGGAACGACGAAACCCCCGGGACCCGGGGGTTTCGTGACGATGGAGCTAGCCGGAGTCGAACCGGCGACCTCTTGGGTGCGATCCAAGCGCTCTGCCAACTGAGCTATAGCCCCTCGGCCTTGAAGGATACGGACTCTCGGTGTCCAATTGATGTGAGGTCATGCCGCATCCGCCGGAAAACCGCATAGTCTTTACTTCTACCGTCAGCAACTGAGGCACCAATGGGAATTCTCGACGAGGCAATCCGGGAACATCTGGAGCTGAAGCGCCAACACGGTGCGGAGGAGAAGGAGATCGAAGGGCTCGAAGCCGAGGCCTTCGGCCCGGCCGACCGCCCGGACGCGACCGAAGCCGAAACGCAGATCATCAGCCCCGGCTCGAGCGTCACCGCTCCGGCCGGCGAGGGCGACCAGCTCGACAAGGTCTTCGAGGCCACCCGCGAGGCCGAGGCGGCCGCCCAGGAGCAGGCGCCGAGCGCCGAGACCGGCGGCCCCGCCCCGATCGCCGAGGCGCCGTCCACGGCCGCCGCTGCACCGGCCACGGACGAACCGGCCCTCGCCGAGCAACGACCCTCGGATGCCCCGGAGTCACCGGCCGAGCCGAAGGCCGAGGCCGACACGGCCGCCGAAGCATCCGTCGTCGAGGAAGCTTCTGAGGACGCGGCCGAGGTCGCGCCGGAACCGCCGTCGGCGGAGCAGCCCCTGCCCGAGCAGGAGGGTGACGCCGGGGACATGCTCGAAGCTGAGCGCCACCACCTCGCCAGCCACCCGACCGAGCACTACGACGTGGACGCCGCGATCGCGGAGGAGGACGAGATTGATCTCCTGAGCGAGAGCTCGCTCTCCGATGAACTCGACCGGGCCCTGGACGGCCCCTCCGAGCCGGCCGCCGCCGAACCGGATTCGGCCCTGCCCGCCGAGGACCCGATCACCGCGGATCCGATCGAGGAGCCCCGCTCGGACCGGTCCGAGTTCGAGGCTCCGGCGGAGCCGCAGCTTCCGGTCGAGGAGGACGAGGAGCTGGACGAAGACGGGGCCGAGGATCCCGACGAGGGGTCCGGAGCGGACTTCTTCGATCAGGAAGACCCGCTCGAAGGCACCCCGGACTTCCTGGAGGAGACCCCGGAGCACGATCGGCTCTGGTTCGAGCAGAAGGAACCCAAGGACTTCGACTTCGGCGACTGACCGCCCGTCGGCGGTCAGCTTCCGGTCACGACCGGATCGCCGCGGTCCAGCGACCCTGGCGGCCGGCCACGTCGACCGCGAGGTCGAAGCAGTCGGAGACCGTCTCCGTGGTCAGGGCCTCCTCGATCGGCCCTGACGCGAGCACTCGTCCGTCCTTGATCAGCAGGGCGTGGGTGGCGGTCGGCGGGATCTCTTCGAGGTGGTGGGTGACGGTGACCGTGGTCAGGGCCGGGTCGTTCCGGGACATCGAGGTCAGGGCGGAGATCAGCTGCTCCCGGGAGGGCAGGTCGAGTCCCGTCGCCGGCTCGTCGAGCAGCAGCAGCTCGGGGATGGGCATCAGCGAACGAGCCAAGAGGAGCCGTTGCCGCTCGCCCTGGGAGCAGTCGCCGAACCGGCGGGTGGCGAGCTCTCCGAGGTCGAGCACCTCGAGCAGATGACGGGCGCGATCGAGGTGGGCCTGTTCGAGTCGCCGGTGCTGCAGCGCGATGCTGTTGAAGGCACCGGACTCGATCGTCTCCAGCCCGGGCCGGCGGCCCGGTATCGCCTGGGCCGTCCGTGAGTCGACCAGGCCGATGCTCTCGCGGAGCTTTCGCATGTCGGTCCCGCCGAGTCGCTTCCCGAGCACGTGAACGGTGCCCTCGGACGGGTGCGAGTCCGCCGCGGCGAGGTGGAGCAGGGTCGTCTTACCGGCTCCGTTCGGGCCCAGCATCACCCAGTGCTCACCGCGCTCGACCCGCCAGGAGACGTCCTCCAGCAGGGACACCCGCTGCTCCAGCGCCGGAGACCAGCGGAAGACGTCCACACGCTCGGCCAGTACCACCGGACCGGGCCCGGCTTCGGTGCCGGCTTGTCGCAGAGTCCCTGGGAGGTCGTCGATGGCCATCGGCCAACGGTATCGGGAGAAAGCCCGGACGGATCAGGTGGCCCGACCGACCGGACCGACGACCGAACGCACCGTCCGCCTGCCCGGCGGGGCAACCCCTAGAATCGAATCGCTCCAGGGGCCATAGCTCAGTTGGCAGAGCGCCTGCTTTGCAAGCAGGAGGTCG
>JBEBTS010000222.1:0-3116 GCA_040393665.1 Conexibacter woesei | reverse complement strand
GGCGGTGATCGGCATCGCGCTGCTGGCCGCCCCGTTCCGGGATCGGCTGGCCGGGATCGTGGGCCCCGGCCGGTGGCAGACCGCGTTGGTGGAGGGAGCCGCCACCACGGTGGCGGCCACGGTCGCGACGGCTCCGCTGATCGCGTTCCACTTCCGTCAGCTCCCGCTCGGCACCGTCGCCGCAAACCTCGCCGCCCTGCCCGCGGTCGCGCCGTCGATGTGGCTCGGCATGATCGGCGCGGCCCTGGGCCAGGCCTGGTCCGGGCTCGCCGTCCCTTTCAACCTCGTCAACTCGGTGCTGCTCGCCTACATCGCGCGGGTTGCCGCTTGGTTCGGTCGGCCGTCGTGGGTGGTGATCGGGGTCGAGCTGACGCTGCCCGGCATGGTCGCGGCCTCGATCGGCCTGGCGGCGATCGTCGCGCTGTCGCTCTGGACATGGAGGAAGCCCCCGCAGGACTCGACCGGGCCCGAGCTGGCCCGTCGTCGCAGACGGACGGCGACGGTCGCGGTGCTGATCGCCGGCTCGGCGCTCGTCCTGGGGCGAGGCCTGATCGACGACGGGCGCCGTGAGCTGGCCGCGCCGCCGCGGAACGGCGCGAGGATCGAGGTCCTCGACGTCAGCCAGGGCGACGCCATCCTGATCCGTCCACCCGCCTCGGACCCCTTGCTGATCGACGGTGGACCGCCGGGCGGGGACCTGCGCGGGGCGCTCCGGTCGGCCCGGGTCGACCGGCTCGAGGCGGTCGTCCTCACTCACCCGGACCTCGACCACTACGGCGGCCTCTTCGAGCTCTTCGGGACGGTCGAGGTCGGACGGTTCCTCTTCGACCGCGCTCCGGGCAGCCTGTCGGCCGCCGCCCGCTCCGCCGGCGCCCGACTCGTCCGGGTGGGGGAGGGACAGCGGCTCGGACTGGGCGGTGGGCTCCGGTTGGAGCTGCTGTGGCCCCGCCGGGAGGCCGACGGCTCGGCGAGCCGGGAGGATGCGAACGACCGCTCCGTGATCGGGCTGCTCCGGTGGCGGCGGTTCCGGATGTACCTGCCGGGGGACGGGGAGGCGGAGGCCGTCCCGGTCGACCCCGGCCCGCTCGACGTACTCAAGCTGGCCCACCACGGCAGCGAGGACGGCGGGCTCCCGGCGCTGCTGGCCCGCAGCCGGCCTCGGCTGGCGGTGATCCCCGTCGGCGCCGACAATCCCTACGGGCACCCGACCCGGCAGGCGCTGGGCGCCCTGGCCGCGGCGGGGGTTCCGGTCCTCAGGACCGACCGGGACGGCACCGTCTCGATCGTGCTCGAAGGCGACGGCTATCGGATCGAGACCGGGCGGTGAGGCCTCCCGCCGGTGCAAGAGGGAGAATGCAGGGGTGGCGGACCAGATGAAACCGGCCTACCTGATCCACGGCACCGACACCGCCAAGATCGACGAAGCCCGTTCGCGGCTGCGGCGACGGGCGGAGTCGGAAGGCGGGACGGCCGCGCTCGAGACCTTCGAGCCGCCGGACGGGCGCGGCAGCCCCGACGCCGACGCGCTGGCGGCCGCGATCGGAGCGATGTCGCTCATGCCCGGGCGCCGCTACCTGCTGGCCGACGGCATCGAGAAGTGGGGCAAGCGCCAGGCCGCGACGGTCGTCGAGGCGCTGACCACCGCCCCGCCGGACACGACGGTCGTCCTGATCGCCCGGGGCAAGGTCCCGGGGGAGATCGCGGCGACGGTGAAGAAGATCGGCGGCGACTCGCTCGGCTACGAGGCGCCCAAGGCCAACCAGCTCGTCGCGCACCTGGTGAGCGGGGCGACCGCACGCGGATTCGAGCTGGATCCCGATGCCGCCAGGATGATGATCTCACGGCTGGGAGACGGCCTCACCCGGCTCTCGACCGAGCTCGACCGGCTGGCGATCTGGGCCGGGCCCGGCGGTCGGGTGGACCCGGAGGACCTGGCCGAGATGGTCGCCGACGCGACCGAGGTCGGCGGGTTCGCGCTCGGCGACGCCCTGGTCTCCGGCGACCGGGCCCGAGTGCTGGAGCTGGCCGAGCAGCTGCTGGCCCAGGGAGCCACCGCGGGCTCGACCGTCTACCCGACCTCGACCGGGGTGCGACGGGCCCACAAGGCGCTCTGCCTGATGGAGTCCGGGCTTCCGGCGAACCAGGTCGAACGGCAGCTCGGGATGCCGCCCTTCCTCGCCCGACGGCTGGTCAACTCGATCGCCAGTGCCTCGGTGGAGGACATGCGCCGCGCGGCGATCGCCCTGGCCGACCTCGAGGTGTGGACCCGGGGAGGGGCCGAGTATCCGGACGAGCTGGCCCTGGACCTGGCCTTGCTGGCCGCGACCTGAGGCCGGGGGTGTCCGGGAACGACAAAAGCACCGGCCGGGCGGCCGGTGCTCAGGTCAAGCTCGAATCCGTGGTCCGCTCAGGAACCGGTGGCGATACGGGCCGCGCGCGACTTCTTGCGGGCACCGTTGCGGCGATGGATCGCGCCGCGCTGGACAGCCTTGTCGATCTTCGAGACCAGAGCGCGGTGCTCGGTCTGGACCGTCTCGCTGTCGCCATCCCCAACCGCCTTCTCGAGGCGGTTGAAGTAAGTCTTGATCGCACTGGTCATGCGCCGGTTCTCGGCGTGTTCACGCTGGGTGCGGAGGATTCTCTTTTTCTGTGAGGCTATGTTGGCCATGATTTCTGGTGTGCTCGCCGTCGGGGCCTTCCCCTTACGAGCGGTCGCCGACTATACCGATAGCGAGCTTGGACACGCCACCTGACCCCCATATGAGCCGGCCCGACGAGGCTGGAAGCGGCCCCGACGCGGAGGCCATGGCCCGATTCGAGGCCGCAGCCGAGGCCGCCGAGGCGGCGGTCCGCGGTGCCTCCCGGCGGGCGATGGACGTCCAGCGGGCGCTCGCCCTCACCGACCCGGAAGCGGCCTCCTGGACCGCCGAGCACGACCTCACCGGCATCGAGCTGTCCGAGGAGGGCGGGGCGACCGACGTGGCCGCGGCGGCGGTGCCGTCGCCGGCCGAGGCCGAGGCGCCGGCCAAGTCCAAGCCGGGCCAGCTCGCCCGCTCGACCGCCTTCGTCTCGATCGCCCCCGCCGCATCGCGGGGGGCCGGACTGGTCCCGGAGCT
>JBEBTS010000221.1:0-3128 GCA_040393665.1 Conexibacter woesei | reverse complement strand
GGATCGGCCGCTCGACGTCGACGACCCCGTGGTCGAAGTCGATGAACATGGTGCGGTCGGCGATCACGCACTCCGGTCCCACCCGGACGTGCTGATAGCAGGAGATGGTGCATTCCTGGCCGAACACGGTCTTCTCGCCGATCTCGACCGTCCCCTCGTGGCACCTGATCTTGGTCCCGTCCCCGATCCAGACCCAACGCCCGAACCGGATCGAGCCGGTGCGCCCGGTCTGGAGCGCGAGCTTCCCGCCGAAGAAGACCGGGCCGTCGGTCCGCCACCTCCGGCCCGACCGCGTGAGCAGACGGCGCCAGAGGTAACGCCAGAAGAGACGCACGTATTTCGGACGGAGCATCCCGTTGCGGGCGAAGAAGGAGAGCGAGCTGAACAATTCGCCGGAAACTCTAGTGAGGCTCCCGCCGTCGGGAGGGGCCGGCGGACGGCCGGCCGGCTCCCCGAACGCCGGGCCACCGGCTCGACCACGGCCTCTAGACTGGCCGGAACGATGAACGATCCTTCCGCCACCATCAGCCCGCTCGCCGAGCGGCTCATCTCCGGTGACAAGCGCGCCCTCGCCCGGGCCATCACCCTGATCGAGAACGACGACCCCGCCGGCTGGGACCTCGTGAGCGAGATCTATCCGCGGACCGGCAACGCCCGGATCATCGGCTTCACCGGCCCTCCCGGCGTCGGCAAGAGCACCCTGATCGGCGCCCTCTCCGGCGAGCTCCGCAAGGAGGACCGGCAGGTGGCGGTGCTGGCGATCGACCCGTCCAGCCCATTCACCCAGGGCGCCCTGCTCGGCGACCGGATCCGGCTGACCGAGCACTTCCTCGACGGTGGCGTGTTCATCCGGTCGATGGCCTCCCGCGGCGCGCTCGGCGGACTCTCCGAGGCGGCGCTCCAGGCGGCTCTGGTCATGGACGCGTCGGGCAAGGACGACGTCCTGATCGAGACGGTCGGGGTCGGCCAGGGCGAGATCGACATCGTCGACCACGCCGACACGATCGTGCTGGCGTTGATGCCCGGCTCCGGCGACTCGATCCAGGCGCTGAAGGCCGGCGTGATGGAGATCCCCGACGTGATCGTGGTGAACAAGTCCGATCATCCGATGACCGACACCATGGTCCGCGAGGTCCGGGGCGCGCTCTCGCTCGCCCACACCCCGGGCGGGTGGCGGGTCCCGATCCTCAGGACCGAGGCTGCCCGCGGGGAGGGAATCGCCGAGCTGGCGGAGAAGATCACCGAGCACCGTGCCTTCATCGAGAGCCAGGGCACCCTGGCCCAGCGCCGGGCCCGGAACCTGCGCAGCGAGGTGCTGGGCATCGCCACCGCCCGCCTGCGCCGACGGCTGGAGGCGGCGATCGAGGACGATCCCCGCGTCGTGGAGCTCTTGAATCGAGTGGTTAGCCGTGAACTAGACCCGGCCTCGGCGGCGGCCGAGCTTCTGGAAGGAGAGCAATGACCGATTCGAAGACTGAACCAGCCGGAGGCGAGAGCTCGGCCAAGGCTCGGGCCGACGCGCTCACCGCGGCGCCGGCGCCCCAGCCCAGCCTGGAGGACGTCAGGGCCTGGGAGGGATACCGGGTCGATGAGATCAGCGGCCACTCGGTGGCCCGGGTCGAAGGCCTGTTCGTCGACCACGAGTCCGGCAAGCCGGCCTGGGTGCTGGCCAAGCTCGGCCGTTTCGGCAAGGTGGTGCCGATCTCGGTCCGGGAGTGTGCCGCCGCGGCGGGACGGGTCTGGACCCCGCACGACCGCGAGGTGATCCGCAACGCCCCGGCGGTGGATCCGACCCTGCCGCTCAACCGCGAGCAGGAGCAGCAGGTCCTGGCCTACTACGGCATCCCCGAGACCGTCGGTCGCGGCGCTGAGATCGAGGGCCGCGCGCCCGGCACCGTCACCGCCAGGGCGCCTGAGTGATGAGCCGGGTCGTCTACTACACGGCGACCAGCTTCAACGGGTTCATCGCGACCCCGGAGAACTCGCTCGACTGGCTGTTCGAGGTCGGGTCCCCGGACGCGGTCGACTTCGAGGGATTCCTCGCCGGCATCGACGTCCTGGTGTCGGGCTCGACGACCTACGAGTGGGTGGTCGAGCACGAGGACCTGATCGCCGAGCCGGAGAAGTGGGGGCGGCTCTACGGGGAGCGGCCCATGTTCGTGTTCACCAGCCGGGACCTGCCCGTCCCGGACGGGGCGGACGTGCGGCTGGTCGAGGGGTCGGTCGCCGAGCATCTCGACGAGATCCGCGGGGCGACGGGCGAAGGTGACGTCTGGGTGGTCGGCGGGGGAGACCTGGCCGGTCAGTTCCTCGACGCCGGGGCGCTCGACGAGATCCAGGTCACGCTGACCCCGGTCGCGCTGACCGGCGGCTCCCCGCTGTTCCCGCGGGACATCCGCTCCGACCGGCTCGAGCTGAAGAGCACCGAGCAGTTCGGCCAGTTCGCCCACCTGATCTTCGAGGTCAAGTAGCGCCTCAGGGGCGTCTGGGCGGGCCGTCCGGGAGGCCGGGCCGGAAACGACGGCGATGGCACGCGGATGCGTGAGCCGTCGTCTCCGGCCGGACGACGCCGGCAGCGTCGTCGTGGAGCCCCTAGCAGCCGAGGGCGCGGGCGATCACCATCTGCTGCACCTCGTCGGTGCCCTCGCCGATGGTGAGGATCTTCGCGTCGCGGTAGAACCGGCAGACCGGGTACTCCTCGATGAAGCCGTAGCCGCCGTGGATCTGGACCGCCTCCTCGGTGGCGCGCACGGCCAGGCGGCCGGTGATCAGCTTGGCCTGGGCCGCGGTCAGGGTGAAGTTCTCGCCCCGGTCCTTCATGATCGCCGCCTTGTAGGTGAGCAGGCGGGCCGCTTCGAGCTGAGCGGAGATGTCGGCGATCTTCGCCTGGATCGCCTGGAACTTGGAGATCGACTTGCCGAAGGCCTGGCGCTCCTGGGCGTACTTGATCGCCTCGTCCAGCGCGCCTTGGGCGACGCCGACGGACATCGCGGCGACGCCGATCCGGCCGCCGTCGAGGATCTGCAGGAACTGCTTGAAGCCCTGACCCCGCGGACCGAGCAGGTTCGACTCGGGGACCCGGGCGCCGCTGAAGGTGAGCGGGTGGGTGTCCGAGGCGTTCCAGCCCA
>JBEBTS010000220.1:0-3172 GCA_040393665.1 Conexibacter woesei | reverse complement strand
CACCTCCAGAAGCTGGACGCGGAAGGGCGCCTGCCGGCCGACCTGGCCGAGTGACGCCGGCGGCAGGCCCGCGGTGGGCGGCCGAATATGTACGCTACGACAGGCCTTGTGCTCGTCGTCATCATCGTGATCGACCGTCACGAGTCCGGAGGTCCGCGCAACTGAGTCTGCGCTCTCGATGATCTTCAGCTCCCCGACATTCCTCTTCCTGTTCCTGCCCGCGGTCCTGATCGCCGTCTGGCTGGCGCCGACCTGGCTGCGGCGGTTCATCCTGCTCGGCGCCGGTCTCTTCTTCTACGCCTGGGGCGTCCAGGGGTTCGTCCTGGTGATCGTCGCCTCGACGTTCCTCGACTGGGCGCTGGCCCGCGGCATGGGGGCGGCGGACGATCGCGACCGATCCCGGCTAAAACGGACGCTCCTGATCGTCGGCCTGCTCCAGAACGTCGGCCTGCTCGCCTGGTTCAAGTACGCGACCTTCGCCTCCTGGCAGCTCGACCGGCTTGCCGAGGCACTGGGCATGGGCAGCCCCGGAACCCTCGAGATCCTCCTTCCGATCGGGATATCGTTCTTCACCTTCGAGAAGATCAGCTACCTCGTCGACGTCTGGCGCGGCGACGTAGAGGCCCGCCGCGACCCGCTCGACGTGCTGCTGTTCGTCTCTTTGTTCCCGCGCTCGATCGCCGGGCCGATCGTCCGGCTGCGCGAGATCCAGCACGATCTGCGCCGGCCCCAGCCCCGGCTCGACCAGGTCCAGGCCGGCGCGATCCGGTTCGCCCACGGCCTGGCGAAGAAGGTGCTGATCGCCGACCAGATCGCGCCGATCGCGGACGCCGCCTTCGGTGCCGTGCGGGACGGATCCCTGACCACCGGCAGCGCCTGGCTCGGGATGCTCGCCTACGGGCTCCAGCTCTACTTCGACTTCTCGGCCTACAGCGACATGGCGATCGGGATCGGGATGATGCTCGGCTTCCGGCTGCCGGAGAACTTCGACCGGCCCTACTCCTCGCTCTCGGTCACCGACTTCTGGCGGCGCTGGCACATGACCCTGTCCCGTTGGTTCCGGGACTACGTCTACATCCCGCTCGGCGGCAGCCGGGGAACCTCCGGCCAGACCTCCCGGAACCTGCTGATCGTCTTCCTCCTGACCGGGATCTGGCACGGTGCCGGCTGGACCTTTCTGCTCTGGGGCCTCTACCACGGAGCCTGGCTGATGATCGAACGGAAGATGGGCTGGCGCTCGCTCGACGGCCCGGTCCGGTGGCGGTGGGCGCGGCGGGCCACGCTGGCGCTGATCGTCTTCGTCGGATGGGTCCTGTTCCGCGCCGAGACCCTGGGCGACGCGCTCCACTACTACGAGACGATGCTGGTCCCGGTCGGCGGCATGACCGCTGCCGTCAATGTCGCCATGAGCTCCCAGGCGGTGGCCACGTTGATCCTTGCCTGCGGGATCTTCCTGCTGCCGGGCACGCGCAGCGGCGGCCGCTTCCTGATCGACGCCTCGGGCCTCCGGGCGAGCCTGGCCCGGGTCGCGGTGATGCTGATCCTCCCGCTCGCGCTGATCATGGCGTTCGCCGACGACTACTCCCCCTTCCTCTACTTCCAGTTCTGACGATGACCCGACGCATCCGCAACCTGCTCCCGATCGTCTGGCTGATGGCGCTCCTCCTGCTGCCGGCGACGGCTTACCTGCTCGGCGGCCGGCAACCGCTGCTGGAGAACCGGGGGAAGACCCCGATCCCCGCTCTCGGCGGTGACGCGCTTCGCCAGGACGCCACCTACCGCCAGATGGACGCCGCGATCCGCGAGCGGCTGCCGCTGCGAGGCGACGCGATCGACATGCGGGGGCGGATCGCGACCAGGGTCTTCGGCGACAGCGTCAACGGGGACGTCATCCTCGGCGGGGACGACTGGCTCTACTACCGGCCTGAGCTGCTGATCTGCGAGCCGAACGGCCGGCCGGAGGTGCCGCCGGAGGACGCCGTCGAGGTGTTGACCCGGACGATCGGCGCCTCCGGCCGACGCCCGGTGGTGATCGTCGTCGGATCGAAGATCGTCACCCACCGGGCGCATCTGAAGGGGGTGAGCGACGCCGACCTGGCCTGCCTCGAGACCGCCGAGTCGCGGGTGCAGGAACGGCTTGTGGAGACCCCCGGCGCGTACAGCATCCAGCCGGAGCTCGACGCGCTCGAGGCGGCCGGTCGCCCCACCTTCCTGCGCAGCGACACCCACTGGAACGCGCTCGGGCGAAAGGTCTTCCTGCGGGCCGTGCTCGACGGCATCCGTCCCGGCCTCGCCGCCGAGGCCCGACTGCGGGCGATCGGCGAGTTCGACCGTCCGGGGGACCTCGGGCCGTTCCTGGGGCAGCGACGAGTCGATCGCGACCGCCGGCTCACGGTGACCGGCGACCTGAGCACCCGGTTCGATCCCGGCGAGATGCTGATCATCGGCGATTCGCAGCTCTGGAACGCCGTGCAGGTGCCCGGGGCCGACGGCAAGACGATCCTGGAGCGGATCCTGCCCGACCAGGCGCTGTGCACCCAGTACGAGATGAAGGAGCACGGCTGTGCCGACCTGATGCTCGCCGCGGAGACCGTGGTGCTGGAGTCCGTGGCCCGCAACTTCCAGCTGGTGGTGAACAGCTGCTGGCAGCCGGTCGCGACCCTGGCCGCGACGGTCAGGGGACGCCCGGCCCGGTGGTCGGACGGTGACCCCGCCCGGCGGCCGCTCGCCGGATCGCCCTCGGCGCGGGTCGACTACGAGGAGCGGCGCACCGACCTGCCGCGGTTGCTGCGGATCCCGGTGCGCGGCCTGCCCGTCGGCCCGGTGGACGATCCGGACGACGCGCCCGCGGTCACCGTCGACCCGGGCGGGGCGCCTCGACCCTGCGAGCTGACGACCGTGACCGACGGCCGGTTCGGGATCGTGATCCCGGTCGCGCCCGGGGAGAGGGTGGCCGACCTGGACCTGAGCATTTCCGGTCCGTCCGGCACCGAGCTCGGCCGTCCCGAGGTGCTGCTCCTCGACGGCCGGCCGCTGCCCCGCTCGGCCGCTCCGGGCCCGACGGTGCCAGGCGGGAAGGGTTAGCCGCGGTTCGTGGCCCGACGGACGCGGGCGAGAGCCAGGGCCTCGAGGTATCGCTCGGAGACGTCGCTCCACGAGTAGCGCTCGGCCA
>JBEBTS010000219.1:0-3208 GCA_040393665.1 Conexibacter woesei | reverse complement strand
GACGACCGGCTGGCTCAGCGGCTCGAGGCCGAGACCGCGGTCGGCCGTCGGGTGATCGCCTTCGCCCAGACCTCCTCCCCCCTGCCCGGCTCCGGCTCCGACGGCCACCCGGCCGGGCTGGAGCCGGTGGCGCTGGTCGTGCTGGAGGAGAACCTGCGCCCGGGAGTGGCCGAGACCCTGGAGCTGATGCGGGCGGAGGAGGTCGCGCTGAAGCTGATCTCGGGCGACGCCCGGGCGACCGTGACCGCGGTGGCGGCCGCCGTCGGCGTGCCCGAGGACGCCGGCGTGATCGAAGGGACCGACCTGCCCGAGGATCCCGAGGAGCTGGCCCGTGTCGCCGACGAGAACACGATCTTCTGCCGGATCCGGCCGGACCAGAAGCGGGCGCTCGTCTCCGCCCTCTCGGACTCCGGCTGCTACACGGCGATGATCGGCGACGGCGTCAACGACGTGCCAGCTTTGAAGAGCGCCCGCATGGCGGTGGCGATGGGATCCGGCAGCCAGGTGACCAAGTCGGTGGCCGACGTCGTCCTGCTCGAGGACGAGTTCGAGCGCCTGCCGGAGGCGGTGGCCGAGGGCCGGAGGATCGCCCGGAACATCCACCGCCTGGGACGGCTCTACCTGACCAAGTCGATCTACGCCGCGGCGCTGATCCTCCTGGTCTCGGTGCCGGGCTTCGCCTTTCCCTTCCTGCCGCGCCACCTCACCCTGGCGGCCTTCCTGACGATCGGCATCCCCTCGTTCGTCCTCGCCCTCGCGCCGTCGGACGGGCCGCTGTACCGCGGCCGCCTGCTGCGGGCGCTCGGCGCCTTCGCCGTGCCGGCCGGGCTCGCCACCGCGCTCGGCTCGATCCTCTCGTTCTTCCTGATCGACGTGATCTTCGGCGGGACGCTGGAGGACGGCCGGACCGCCGCCACGACCACGCTGATCATCCTCGGGCTCTGCTTCGTGCTGCTGCTGGAGCGCGGTCCCGGACGGGAGCACATCGCGATCCAGAGCTACATGCTGGCGATGATCGCGGGGCTCGGCGCGCTCTTCGCCGGCATCCTCGCGGTCGCCCCGCTGCGCGAGTTCTTCGAGATGACGATGCTGACCGCGTCGCAGTGGTTCGTCGCCATGCTGGCCGCGGCGATCGGGCTGGTCATCGCCAGCCTGATGTGGCGGCTGCCGTTGATCCAGTCATGGGAGGCCGACGAGGAGCGGCTGCCGATCCCGCCGATGGAGCGCTCGACGCGGCCCGAGCCGGGGCCCTGAGGCCGCGGGCTACTCCTCGTCGCAGGCGCACTCGGCGGAGAGCGAGGCGAAGGTGCTCTCCCGGACCTGGCCGAGCAGCGCCGTCACCTCCTCCGCCTCGTCCCGGCTCAGCACGCCGGTGAAGTTCTCGCCGAAGACGCGCTCGCGCACGGGACGCATCCTGGCCAGGGTGTCGCGGCCGTCGTCGGTGATCGAGAGGAAGGTGCCGCGACGGTCGGAGGGGCAGTAGCTCCGCTCGATCAGCCCCGCCTTCTCCATCCGGTCGAGCAGGCGGGTCAGGCCGCTCTTGGTGACCGAGACGTGGCAGAGCATGTCCTTGGGGCGGATCGGCTGACCGGTCCGCTCCATCATCAGCAGGACGTCGTACCAGGCCAAGCCGGGCAGGCCGGCGTCGGTGAGCTCCTTCTCGAACCGGTCGGTGAGCAGATGGTAGGCGCCGCGGAGCGCCTGCCAGGCCGCGTCGTGGGCGTTGTCCACCGGTGCCTTGACCGGGGAATCCACCTGTTCGGATTTCGCCGTGGCTGGTGTCATGCCACACATTGTAGCGAAGGTAGTTGACAACGCAACCATTTTTGGTATGGTGCCCTTACAACCGTTGCCCAGGCAACTATTCCGATAGCAACAACGTTTTCCTAACCACTCCGAAAGGCACACCGAAATGGGCACCACCGAACAGGCAGTAAAGATCGAGACCGGCTCCTACGGGGTCGACACCGTCCACTCGCAGATCGGCTTCGAGGTCAAGCACCTCGGCATCTCCACCTTCCGCGGCAGCTTCGGCGGCTTCGAGGGCACCGTCACCGTCGGCGAGAACGGCATCGAGTCGATCGACGGGTCGATCGAGGTCTCCTCGGTCAAGGTCCCCGAGGAGCAGCTGATAGGCCACCTCCTCAGCCCCGACTTCTTCGACGCCGAGAACCATCCGCAGGGTACCTTCAAGTCCACCGGCGTCAAGCAGGTCGACGGCGAGACCTACGAGGTGACCGGCGACTTCACCCTGCGCGGCGTGACCAAGCAGATCGTCCTCGAGGTCGAGGTCGAGGGCGCCGGCGTCGGCATGGACGGCAGCTCCGTCCTCAGCCTCAAGGCCGACGGCGTCATCAACCGCAACGACTACGGCATCTCCTGGGGCGCGACCCTGGACAGCGGCGCCGCGGTCGTGGCCGAGAAGGTCCGCCTCGTCCTCACCGTCGAGGCCGCCAAGGCAGGCAACTAGCCATGCGCATCCTCGCCCTCAGCGGCAGCCTGCGTCGGGACTCGTTCTCGACCAGGCTGGCCCGGGTGGCGGCCGACCTCGCCCCGGAAGGGGCTGAGGTCGCGCTCGCCACCGGGCTGGACCTGCCGGCCTACAACCAGGACGACGACGTCGACGGATCCGCGGAGCCCGGTCAGGGCGAGACCCCCGAAGCCGTGCGCAGCATCCGCGATCAGATCTCGTCCGCCGACGCGCTGCTGATCGTCACCCCCGAGTACAACGCCGGCATGCCCGGCTTCCTCAAGAACGTCCTCGACTGGGCCTCGCGCCCGCACGGCTCCTCCTCCCTGGCGGGCCGGCCGGCCGCGATCGTCTCCTCCAGCCCGATGCCGTTCGGCGGGATCTGGGCCAACCAGCAGGTGCGCAAGTCGTTCACGATCACCGGCACCCCGACGGTCGAGCGCGAGCTCGCGATCGGCAAGATCGACGAGAAGCTCGACCCGCAGGACCGGCTCACCGACGACACCGCCCGGACCGAGCTGACCAACCTCCTCTCCGAGCTGGTCGAGCTGGTCGAGCAGACCAGGGCCGCCGGCGACGAGGAAGAGCTCGCCGCCGCCTGACCGCCGCCTGAGCCGGGTCGACCGGCCATCCGGGCCCCGCGGCTCCCGGCCCTCGCCCCGGCCCCCGGCCACCCCGCCCCGGGGCCGGGCGAAGTGCCCCAGTTCGTGTCGCCTGAGAACACGAACTGGGGCACTT
>JBEBTS010000218.1:0-3238 GCA_040393665.1 Conexibacter woesei | reverse complement strand
CCTCGGTTCGCTTGGCCCGCTCACAGCAACCCCTCTCGCTTGACGCCCTTCTCGACCTTGTCCTTGAGCTCGTCGTAGCTCGGGCCGACGTCATCGGGGTCGATCTTGGTCGGGGGGTGGAGCGCGCTCTGGATCGAGAGGCTGACGTCCTGGTAGGCCGGGGTGACCGGGCGCGGCCCGGCCGTGCGGATCGACTCCCTGACCAGGTCGGCGAAGCCGGGGAAGGCCTGCTTCACCTTGGGGTCGTCGTAGAGGTCGGCCCGGGCCGGGGCGAGGCCGTCCAGCTCGGTCACGACCAGCTGCTGGGCCGGGGCGGTCAGGCAGTTGGCGGCCTCGTAGGCCAGGTCGGGATGGGTCGAGAACGAGCTGACCCCGAGGTTGAACCCGCCCAGCGGCGGCTTGCTCTCCCGGCCCTCGACGATCCCGGGGTAACGGGCGGCGCCCATGTTCTCCGCCACCTTGGGCACGTTCTCCTTGGCGCTGCCGTAGGCGAAGGTGTAGTTGACCATGAAGGCCGAGCCCGACTCGAAGCCGAGCCGGGCGGTGTCCTCGTCGGAGGTGGTGAGGTTGGTCGGAGCGGCGCTGGAGCGAGCCATCCGGCCCATCGACTCCAGGGCCAGCGAGGTCGGCTTCTCGGCCAGGTCCACGGTGGTCGGGCCGGAGAGGACCTGGGTGCCGGCCGACTCGATCATCGCGTTGGCCCAGACGGTGAACCCCTCGTAGCGGTTCGCCTGGAGCTGGATCGTGCCGCCCTTGTCGCGGCCGAGCTGCTCCGCCATCCGGATCATCTGGTCCCAGGTCTCGGGGACCTTCGGGACCAGGTCCTTGCGGTACCAGAGGAGCTGGGTGTTCGAGTTGAACGGCGCCCCGTAGAGGTCGCCGTCGAAGCTCGCGGTCTCGACCACGGGCGGGAAGACCCCCTTGGTCGCCTCGCGGGCGTCGGCTCCCTTCCAGGGCCGGATCCAACCGGCGTTGGCGAACTCGGCGGTCCAGACGACGTCCATCCCGATCAGGTCGATCGAGGAGTCTTCCGCTCCGAGTCGCCGCACCAGCTGCTCGCGCTGTTGGGAGGCGTCGGTCGGCAGCAGCTCGAGGTCGATCTGGTACTTGCCTCCCGACTGCTTCGAGCAGGTCTCGGCGACCTTCTGGATGGAGCCGCCGGGCTGGATCGCGATGAACCACTTGAGCTTGACCGGCCCGCCTTCGTCGCCGCCGCAGCCGGCGAAGCCGAGCCCGGCCAGGGCGATCACGCCCAGGACGGCGAGCAGCCCGGTCGACCTCCTCACCCGCTTCCTTGCCTGTGCGCCACCTCCGCCCATGCCCCCGAGTACCCGGCATCGGAAGCGACAAAACCCCGGCGAGGCCCGGGCCGGGGCGAGGGCGGCCGACCCGGGCTCGGTCGGCTACGCCTGGTTGCGCAGCTCGGCGGCGAGCGAGACGGCGTCGTATGGCCCGATGTGCCGGACGCCGTCGATGAAGAAGGTCGGGGTGCCGTGCGCGCCGGACGCGTCCGCAGAGGCGACGTCCTCCTGGACCCGCTTCGCGTGACGGGACTCCTCGACGTCGGTCACGAACCGGTCGACGTCGAGGTTGAGGTGACCGGCGTACCCGATCAGGTCCTCCAGGTCGAGGTCGCCCTGGTGCTCGAAGAGCAGGTCGTGCATCTCCCAGAACTTGCCCTGGGCGGCCGCCGCCTCGGAGGCCTCGGCCGCGAGCTCGGCGTGGGGGTGGACGTCGACCAGCGCCAGGTGCCGGTGGACGTAGCGCAGCTCGTCGCCCATCAGCTCGCGCAGCTCCTTGACCATGCCGGTCGCCCGCCCGCAGTAGGGGCACTCGAAGTCGGCGTACTCGACCAGCGTGTACGGCGCGTCGACCGGCCCGCGGATGTGGTCCCGCTCCGGGTCGACGTCCAGGTCGAGCTTGCGGGGCAGGCTGGCGGTCGTCTCGCCCCTCAGCACCGCGGCGAGGTGGAAGATGATCCAGCTCACGAGCACCGCGATGATCGAGGCGAGCAGGATGCCGACGATCGCCTCGTTCCTCAAGGTCTCGTCGTCGAAGGCGAGCTTGGCGATCAGCAGCGAGACGGTGAACCCGATGCCGGAGAGCGCGGCGCCCCCGACCACCTGGCCGTTGCCGATCCCGCGGGGCAGCTCGCCCAGACCGGACCGGACGGCGGCGGCGACACCGGCGGTGATGCCGAGGCACTTGCCGGCGACCAGCCCGAGCACGATGCCCCAGGTAAGGGTCGAGGTCAGCGCGTCGGTCAGCACGCCGCCGCGCAGGTCGACCCCGGCGTTGGCCAGGGCGAACAGCGGCACGATCACGTAGCTGGTCACCGGGTGGAGCATCGTCTGCAGGCGTTCGTTGGGGGAGACCGCCTGCTGCACGCTCTGCCGCGCGTTGCGGG
Organism: Conexibacter woesei; assembly: GCA_040393665.1. GTDB lineage: Bacteria > Actinomycetota > Thermoleophilia > Solirubrobacterales > 70-9 > 67-14. Next base: position 831 of record JBEBTS010000218.1, on the reverse strand, counting down.
CGACCTCGGGCAGCGGCGACTGGCGGAAGGCGCGGGCCCGCTTCGCGGCCTCCTCGACCTCCTGCTTCGGCGGCTGGTAGGCCGCGACCAGCAGGCCGGCCAGCATCCCGGCCAGGGTGGCGTGGACGCCGGATTCCATGGCCGCCACGACGAGGACGATCCCGAGCGTCAGGTAGGCGCCGTTGCGCCACAGCCCGAGCCGGGGCAGGAGCGGGAAGGCGGCGAGGCAGACCGCGCAGATCGCGATCGCGGTCAGGTTGATGTGCTCCGAGTAGAAGAACCCGATGATCGAGATCGCGACGATGTCGTCGACGATCGCCAGGGTGAGCAGGAACACCCGGAGCTGGGTCGGGAACTTGGGTCCGACGATCGCCAGCGCCCCGAGCAGGAAGGCGGTGTCGGTGGCGATCACGATCCCCCAGCCGCCGGCCGCGTCGCTCCCGTGGGTCATCGAGAGGAAGAGCAGCGAGGGCAGCAGCATCCCGCCGACTCCGCCGAGCACAGCGACCATGACCCGCTTCTTCTCGGTCAGCTCGCCCATCGAGAGCTCGCGTCGCACCTCGAGCCCGATCACGAAGAAGAAGAGCGCCATCAGCGCCTCGTCGATCCAGTGGCGGAGGTCGTGCGCGAGCGACCAGTCGCCGAGGTTGATGCTGAGGCTGGTGCCCCAGAGCGAGAAGTAGGAGTCGGAGAGGGGCGAGTTGGCCCAGATCAGGGCGATGACCGCGGAGGCGAGCAGCAGCCCCGCACTGCCGGACTCCGTCGCCAGGAACTGCCGCATCGGCCGCGCCACCTGGGCGGCGAGGTCACGTCTGCTCTCTGTGTGGTCAG
>JBEBTS010000217.1:0-3246 GCA_040393665.1 Conexibacter woesei | reverse complement strand
CGGTCATCGCGACGGCGGTGATCAGGCTGCCGTCGACGATCCCGGGCAGCCACCGCTCCTTCTGCTCCTCGTTGCAGTACTCCTCGAAGTACGGCAGGCAGACGTCGTTGTGGAGGGTGATGCCGAGCGCGGCCCCGGTCAGGCCGGCGTAGTTGCCCTCCTCGACGATCACCTGGTTGAACCGATAATCCTTCAGTCCCAGGCCGCCGTACTCCTCGTCGACGGACATCCCCAGCATGCCGACCTCGCCCGCCTTGGCGAAGACCTCACGCGGGATGATCCCGTCGCTCTCCCACTGCTCGAAGTTGGGCTTGACCTCCTCGGCGAAGAACCGCCGGACGGTCTCACGGAAGTCGATGTGCTCAGATGCGAAGATCTCTCGGTCCATTCGTCGAACTTTATGTGAACAGGAGCTGTGAATGACTGAGTCCGGAAGCGCGATCGTGTTCGGTGGGGCCTCCGGCCTGGGCGAGGCCAGCGCGCGACGCCTGGCCGATGCCGGCCACCTGGTGACGATCGCCGACCTGAACGAGGAGAAGGGCGCCGCCGTGGCCGCCGAGATCGGCGGCAGCTACGTGCCGGCCGACGTGACCAAGGAGGAGCCGGTCCGCGACGCGATCAAGGCGGCCGCCGCCGCGGGCGGGGACGACGGCCTCCGGGTCTGCGTCAACTGCGCCGGGGTCGGCGCCGCCGGGAAGATCGTCGGCCGTGAGGGCGCGGCGCCGCTCGAGGGCTACCAGTGGGCGATCAACATCAACCTGATGGGCACGATCAACGTGCTCCGGCTCGCGGCCGAGTCGATGGTCGCCAACGAGCCCGACGAGCACCTCCAGCGGGGCGTCTGCATCAACACCGCCTCGATCGCCGCCTACGACGGCCAGATCGGACAGACCGCCTACGCCGCCTCCAAGGGCGGGGTCGTCGGGCTCACCCTGCCGGCCGCCCGCGACCTGGCCCGCGACGGCGTCCGCGTGATGACGATCGCCCCCGGCCTGTTCGACACGCCGCTGCTGGCCCTCCTCCCGGAGCCGGCCCGCAAGGCGCTCGGGGAGAACATCCCCTTCCCGTCGCGGCTCGGAATCCCGGACGAGTTCGGTGCGCTCGCGGTCCACATCGTCGAGAACGTGATGCTGAACGGCGAGGTGATCCGCCTGGACGGCGCCCTGCGGATGGCGCCGAAATGAGTCCAGGGATTCGCCTCCCGATGTGGAGTCATCGCACACGAGCCTGAGCTCGAAGGCAGGGGATTCGTCCGTATAATCCCCTGCCTTCGCTGTCCCGGCGAGGCGTGCCGCTCCAGATCGAGCGTGCCGACGGGAGCCTGAAGCGCTGCTCCCTTTCACCCCTCGAGCCTTTTGGAGAACATGTCTCTGCCTGAACCAGATCCTCGTCGCTGGCTGATCCTCGCCGTGATCGCCGGTGCCCAGATGATGGTGGTCCTCGACGCGACCATCGTCAACATCGCCCTGCCCAGCCTGCAGACCGACCTCGGCATCTCGGACGCCGACCGGCAGTGGGTGATCACGGCCTACGCCCTGACCTTCGGCGGCTTCCTGCTGCTCGGTGGACGGATCGCCGACTACTGGGGCCGCAAACGGGCCTTCATGGCCGGCATGATCGGCTTCGCCCTCGCTTCCGCGCTCGGCGGCATCGCCAACAGCGGCGAGGTGCTGTTCGCCGCCCGCGGGCTGCAGGGCCTGTTCGGCGCGCTGCTCGCCCCGGCCGGGCTGGCCATCCTGACCACCACCTTCCACGACGCGGAGGAACGAGCCAAGGCGTTCGCGGTCTTCGGCGCGATCTCCGCCGGTGGCGCCGCCGTCGGCCTGCTCCTCGGCGGCATCCTGACCGAGCTGCTCAACTGGCGCTGGTGCCTGCTGGTCAACACGCCGGTCGCGATCATCGCCGCGATCGCGACCTACCGCGTCGTCTCGGAGAGCAAGGTCCACAAGACCGGCAGCCTCGACGTCCCCGGCGCCCTGCTCGGCACGCTCGGGCTGGTCAGCCTGGTCTACGGCTTCACCAAGGCCGGTGAGACCAGCTGGGACAACCAGACCACGATCATCTTCCTGGCGGCCGCGCTGGTCCTACTCGTCGCCTTCGTGGTGGTCGAGAGCCGGCACAGCAACCCCCTGCTGCCGCTGCGCATCCCCCGGAACCGCAACCGCGGCGGCTCGTACCTGACCTCGATCATGCTGGGCGCCGCGATCTTCGGCGCCTCGCTCTTCCTCACCTACTACTTCCAGGGAGTGCTGGGCTACACCCCGATCCAGGCGGGCCTTGCCTCACTGCCGATCTCGCTCGGCGTCTTCGTCGCCGCCGGCGCGCTCGGCAAGATCCTGACCCGCACCGGCCCGCGGCCGGTGATGTTCACCGGCGCGCTGTTCGGCGTGGCCGGGATGCTGCTGCTCACCCAGATCGACGTCGAGTCCAGCTTCTGGACGCTCGTCTTCCCCGGCGAGCTGCTGTTCGGCATGGGCATGGGGATGATCTTCGTGCCGCTGGCGAACATCGCCCTGATCAACATCGAGCCGAACGACGCCGGCGTCGCCTCGGCGGTGCTCAACGCCAGCCAGCAGGTCGGTGGCTCGCTCGGCACGGCGCTGCTCAACTCGGTCTACACCTCGGCGGTCGCCGGCTTCCTGGTCGACAACTCGATCGCCAATCCCCACGACCCCCGGGCGCTGGTCCACGGCTTCGAGGTCGGCTTCTGGTGGTCCGCCGGCTTGATGGCGATCGCCGCGGGGGTGATCCTGGTGATGATCCGGGCGGGCAAGGAGGACCTGGTCGAGGGCGAAGGCGCCGTCCACATGGGATGACCCGCGAGACACCGGGGCGAGAGGAAGCCTCTCGCCCCGGTAGCCTCCGCTGACCCGTGGACCTGATCCAGAGCATCATCCTCGGCTTCCTTCAGGGGCTGACCGAGTTCCTGCCGATCTCCTCGAGCGGGCACATCCTGATCGTGCCGGCGATCCTTGGCTGGGAGGACCCGGGCGCGGCCTTCACCGCGGTGATCCAACTCGGGACCGAGGCCGCGGTGCTGATCTACTTCCGCAAGGACCTCTGGAACATCGCCGTGACCTGGTTGGCGTCGCTGCGGGATCCCGCGCGGCGCTCCGAGCTCGACGCCCGCATGGGCTGGTACCTGATCGCGGCGACGATCCCGATCGGCATCCTGGGGCTCGCCTTCGAGAACCAGATCGAGAACGCCGCCCGCAACCTGTGGCTGGTCGGCTCGATGCTGATCGT
>JBEBTS010000216.1:0-3259 GCA_040393665.1 Conexibacter woesei | reverse complement strand
GGATCCGGTCCCGCTCGATGTCGAGCAGGCCGATCTCGGAGCCGAGCACGATCATCCCGTCCTTGGTCTCCACCCAACGGCCGGGGCGCAGCCCGTTGCGGTCGAGCGTGGCGCCGATCACCCGGCCGTCCGTGAAGCAGACCGCGGCCGGCCCATCCCAGGGCTCCATCAGGCAGGAGTGGTACGCGTAGAAGCCCTTGAGCTCGTCGGAGAGGTCGTCCCGGCCGCGGTACGCCTCCGGGATCATCATCATCGCCGCGTGCGGCAGCGAGCGGCCGGCCAGCATCAGCAGCTCGAGCACGTTGTCGAACGTGGCCGAGTCCGAGCCGTCGGGCCGCACGACCGGGGTCACCTTGGCGAGGTCGTCGCCGAACAGCTCCGAGGCGAGCTCCGACTCGCGGGCGCGCATCCAGTTGATGTTGCCGCGCAGGGTGTTGATCTCGCCGTTGTGGGCGATCAGCCGGAACGGGTGGGCGAGGTCCCAGCTGGGGAAGGTGTTGGTCGAGAACCGGGAGTGGACCAGCGCCATCGCCGAGCGGACCCGCTCGTCCCGCAGCTCGGGATAGAAGCCGGGCACCTGGTACGAGGTGAGCATCCCCTTGTAGACGATGGTGCGCGATGAGAAGGAGGCGATGTAGAGCTCGTCACCGGCGGCGAGCTCGCTGACCCGGCGGATCACGTAGAGCTTGCGCTCGAAGGCGTCCTGGTCGGAGGCCTCCGCTTCGCCTGCGGCGACGAAGACCTGCGCGACGTGGGGACGGGTCTCGTTCGAGGTCTGGCCGACGTGGCTCTCGTCCACCGGGACGTCCCGCCAGCCGATCACCCGCTGGCCCTCGGCCTCGACGGTCTCGGAGATGAAGCGCCGCAGCTCCTCGCGACGGCCCTCGTCCTCCCGCGGCAGGAAGCACATGCCGACCCCGTACCGACCGGCCTCCGGGAGCTCGAACCCGGACTCCTCGCGGTAGTACAGGTCGGGGATCTGGATCAGGATCCCGGCGCCGTCGCCGGTGCTGGCGTCGGCTCCGGCCGCACCGCGGTGCTCCAGGTTCTCCAGCGCCAGCAGGCCCTGGGTCACCACTTCGTGGCGAGGCTCGTTGTCCAGGCGGGCGACCATCGCGACGCCGCAGGCGTCGTGTTCGTTGATCGAGTCGTAGAGGCCGTCTGCGTGTGCCGACGACGGAGCAAATTCGGTCATATAATCGCCCTTTCGTTGGTGCCGGATGCGCGGCTGCAGGGCACATAGAGCGGGAGTAAGGAGAGTGTTTCCGCCTCCCGGCCGGGGCCAGTCCGCCGGAGAATTTTACCGGCGGAAAATCGGGGTCTTTTGTACCAGTGTCTAGGATCACTCTCAGCTTGTCCATAAATTTCCCCTCCGAGTCCCTCCCTTCGATCCTCGCTGCCGTCGATCCGGCCGCCGGAATCGGCCTCTTCGCCGCTCTGCTGGCGGGAATGGTCTCTTTCCTCTCGCCCTGCGTCCTGCCCCTGGTCCCGGGCTACCTGTCGGCGGTGTCGGGCATGTCGGTCCAGGAGCTGGAGGACGGCGACTGGCGCCGGGTCTTGGCTCCCAGCCTGATCTTCGTCGCCAGCTTCTCGCTCGTCTTCATCCTGCTGGGGCTGACCGCGACCCAGATCGGCGAGGTGCTCTCGGACCACCGGAAGCTGCTGGACAAGATCGCCGGGACCCTGATCATCCTCATGGGGATCCTGTTCGTCGCCTCCTTCTTCGTCACCCGGCTGAGCCGCGAGTGGCATCTCGACTCGCTGATGGCCCGGGCCGGCAAGGGCGGCCCCCTGGTGGCGGGAGCCGCGTTCGCGATCGCCTGGACCCCGTGCATCGGCCCGACCCTGGGCGCGATCCTCGGCGCCGCCGCGCTCAGCAGCTCGGCCCCCCGCGGTGCCCTGCTGCTGGCGGTCTACTCAGCGGGGCTCGCGATCCCGTTCCTGCTGACCGCGCTCGCCTTCAACCGGATGACCACCGCCTTCGCCGTGGTCAAGCGGCATTACTCCGTGATCATCGCGGTCGGCGGGCTGATCCTGATCGCGATGGGGATCCTGATCCTGACCGGCGAGCTGGAGCGGATCAACATCGAGATCCAGAGCTGGATGAACCGGACCGGCTTCGACTTCCTGAACTCGGTCTAGTTCCAGCTGGGGCCGCTCGGCGGGAAGTCCGACGGCAGGTCGGAGGGGCTGTCCCCCGGGGCGTCCGGCGTGCGGGACGGCCCGGGCGCGACGGTGACGTACTCCTGGCCGACGGCCTCGGACTCCTCCAGGCCCTCCCCGTCGACGTCACGCGAGCAGACGATCACGAACCGGCCGGTGCCGACGTCGGGGTCGGGCACGACCGGCAGGCCGCGGATCTCGTCCCAGCCGAGGCGCTCGACCTCGAACGGGTTCATCCTCACCTCCGCCGCCGGATAGGGGCAGGAGGAGTTGTGCTGGTCGATCGCCTTCGAGATCGCCTCGAGGTTCTTCACTTCCGGGGAGCTCACGCACCCAGTATTGCGAACCGTCCCGCCCCGGTCCAGCCACCCCCGGGAAGCCAGGGGCGAAGCCGACCGGGGCGGTGCGGCCGCGGGCGTCACTTGTTGGTCCACACGGTCCCGACGCCGCCGAAGCCGAGCTCGTTGCGGACCGCGGCGGTCAGGTCCCAGTCACGTCCGGCGATGTAAGGGCCGCGGTCGATGACCCGGGTGGTCACCACGCGTCGGCCGTACTGGATCGTCACCTTGGTGCCGCAGGGCAGGCTCTTGTGGGCGACCCCGCGGGTCCCCGGCCGCAGCGTGCCGCCGCAGGCCACCCCGCCGCCGTACAGGCCGGGGCCGTAGAACGAAGCCCCGCCGGGCCGCAGGACGGACACCTTGCGCGATCCGGATCCGTCCCCGGCGGCCCGTCGGTCCGGCATGGCCCGGGCCTTGACCCGGACGTCCCCGGCCCGTGAGGGCCGCCAGGCGTAGGAGAACCGGCCGCCGGCGCCCGAGCGCACCTTGACCGTGCGGCCGGTGCCGGCCAGCTTGAGCTTCACGGTGCGTCGTCCGCGCGGTCGCACCGTGCCGGTGATCCGCAGCTTGCGGCCCACCTTCACGGTGCGTGACATCCGGTGCAGCTTGGCTCGGCTGCGCACCCGCAGCCGGACCGGCTTGGAGGCGACGCCGGTCTGGTCCAGCGCCCGCAGCCGGCCGCTGGTCCGGGCGGCGAGGCGACCGTGGAAGCGGCCCTTCCGGTCGGCCTTCAACCGCAGGACGGTGCGCCAGCCTCG
>JBEBTS010000215.1:0-3265 GCA_040393665.1 Conexibacter woesei | reverse complement strand
GCGACGTCGACATCCCGCTCGGGCAGATCCTGCTGCCGCAGTACCCGACCCCGGAGGGCGAGGATTCGGTCCAGATGCTCCGGCGACTGGCCGAGCAGGGCATGAAGGAGCGCTACGGCGATCCCGTGCCGGCCGAGGTTCGCGAGCGGATGGAGTTCGAGCTCGGGGTGATCATGGAGATGGGCTTCCCGGACTACTTCCTGATCGTCTGGGACTTCGTCCACTACGCGAAGGAGAACGGCATCGCGGTCGGGCCCGGCCGTGGATCGGCCGCCGGATCGATCGTCTCGTACTGCCTCGGGATCACCGATCTCGACCCGGTCGAGCACGATCTCTTCTTCGAGCGATTCCTCAACCCAGGGCGCAAGTCGATGCCTGACATCGACATCGATTTCTCGGTCCGTGGCCGGGACCGGATGATCCAGTACGTGACCGAGAAGTACGGCTCGGACTCGGTCGCCCAGATCATCACCTTCGGCAAGATGGCTCCGCGGGCGGCGGTGCGCGACGCCGCCCGGGTCCACGGATACGACTACGGCACCGGCGACCGTCTGGCGAAGGCGATCCCGGAGCCGATCATGGGCCGGTCGCCGTCGTTCAAGGAGTGCCTCGATGAGGGCGAGGACCTGCGGAAGGTCTACGACTCCGACGCCGACGCGGCGAAGATCATCGACACGGCCCGCGGCCTGGAAGGCAAGATCCGGAACACGTCGATCCACGCCGCCGCGGTCGTTATCTCCGGAAGGCCCTTGAAAGAGATCGTCCCGCTCCAGCTGGTCGAGGACAAGTCGGCGGCGCCGGCCAAGGATGCCAACGGCAAGCCGGTCAAGCAGTTCAAGACGGTGACCCAGTACTCGATGGGGCCGGTCGAGGAGATCGGCCTGCTGAAGATGGACTTCCTCGGCCTGCGAAACCTCGACGTGATCGACGACGCGGTCGACATCATCAAGCAGTCGCGCGACATCGAGATCGACATCGGCGAGATTCCGCTGGACGACGAGAAGACGTACCGCATGCTCGCCCGGGGCGAGTCGACCGGCGTCTTCCAGTTCGAGTCCGAGGGCATGGGGGAGGCGATGCGCCTCGTCAACCCGACCGAACTCGACGACCTGATCGCGCTGAACGCGCTCTACCGTCCCGGCGCCATGGCCGAGATCCCGCGCTACGCGAAGGGCAAGGCCGACCCGTCGACGGTCGAGTACGCCGACGAGCGGCTGAAGGAGATCACCGAGGGAACCTACGGCTGCCTGGTCTACCAGGAGCAGCTGATGGAGATCTCGAAGAAGCTGGCGGGGTTCTCGCCGGCCGAAGCGGACGACCTCCGCAAGGCCATCGGCAAGAAGAAGCGCGACCTGATGGCGAAGATGGAGGGCATGTTCATGGAGGGCACCGCCGCCTCTGGGACGGACCCCCGGGTCTCGCAGAGCCTCTGGGCCTCGATGACCGCCGCCGCCGACTACTCGTTCAACAAGGCGCACGCGGCCTGCTACGCCCTGATCGCGTACCGGACGGCGTACCTCAAGGCGAACTATCCCGCCGAGTACATGGCCGCGGTCATCTCCTCGGTCATGAACACCAAGGACAAGGTCCCGGGCTACATCTCTCGCTGCGCCGAGATGGGGATCAAGGTCCTGCCGCCGGATGTGAACATCTCGGGTCACAGCTTCGTGGTCGACGGGACGAACGTCCTGTTCGGCTTGGACGCGGTCAAGAACGTCGGGTACTCCGCGGTCGAGGCGATCATCCACGCCCGTGAGGAGAAGCCGTTCGAGTCGATCTGGGACTTCTGCGAGCGAGCCGACTCGAGAGCGGTCAACAAGCGCGCGATCGAGTGCCTGATCAAGTGCGGCGCCTTCGACTCGCTGCCCGGCTCCCGCAAGGGGATGCTGGAGATCCTGCCGGAGGCCCAGGCGGCAGGCAACAAGGCCCAGGCCGATGCCCACATGGGGCAGGGGTCGATCTTCGACATGGGCGGGGACGACGTGGTCGCCGGCTCCCAGCACCCGCCGGTCAGCGAGGTCGAGTTCGAGCAGAAGGAGGTGCTGGCCCTGGAGAAGGAGACCCTCGGCACCTTCCTGTCCTCGCACCCGCTCGACGGGCTGCGCGAGGCGATCCGGGCGGCGTCCGACTGCAGCCTGGCCGAGGTCAAGGCCCGCGAGGACGGCTCCTGGGTCAAGGTCGGCGGGATCGTCACCGAGTACAAGAAGATGCGGACCCGCTCGGGCAGCATGATGGCCTTCGCCACCCTGAGCGACATCGAGGCGGACATCGAGCTGATCGTGTTCAAGGCCGACGAGTCGGAGAAGGCGGGGGCGATCCAGCCGGACTCGGTGATCCTGGTGAAGGGACGGGTCGACCAGACCGAGAAGGGCGCCAAGATCGTGGTCCAGGGCGCGGAGGACTTCAACCCCAGCGAGGACGAGATCGAACGGGCCAAGCAGGTCCAGTTCAAGCGGGACGAGCCGTTCACCGTCCGGGTGCCCGCGGACCAGCTCTCGCTCGACTCCCTCGAGGACGTCAAGGAGATCATCGCCAACCACGAGGGCGACTCCGAGCTCGTGCTGGCCGTCACCTCCGGCGGACGTGAGCGGAAGCTGAAGCTGGGGCCGGACTATCGCGTGCGTCGCTCGCCCCGGCTGCGGATCGAGTTCGACCAGTTGTTCGGCCTTTCGACCGCGGCACCCGCGATCGCCGAAGGGCCGGAGGGCTCGTCGCCCGAGGCGGCGGAGCCGGCTCAGGCCGACGCGGCCTGAGCCCGATCCGCCTCCGCATGTCGACCCCGCCCGTGGGCGAGATGCGGCCAAGCCCGGTCCGGTCACGTTTGCGTGGGCCCAACGGGTGGCCGAGGTCACATAAACACGTCATGAATCCATGTAACATTGATCCATGACCGCAACACAGACTTCCGAAGAAGCTCAGGCTCCGGTGGACGAGAAGCCGCCGTTCAGCCTCGAGCTGAGCCAGGACCAGAAGGACATCCAGGAATGGGTGCACGGCTTTGCCGAGAACGTGATGCGCCCGGCCGCCCACGAGTGGGACGAGCGCGAGGAGTTCCCTTGGGAGATCGTCCAGGAGGCCGCCAAGATCGGCCTCTACGGCTTCGAGGGAACCGCTCAGTTCTTCGCTGACGAGTCCGGCCTCTCGCTGCCGATCGTCAACGAGGAGATGTTCTGGGGCGACGCCGGCCTCGGCATGGCCATCTCCGGCACCAACCTCGCCGTGGCCTCGATCTTCGGCCAGGGCACGCCCGAGCAGATGGGCGAGT
>JBEBTS010000214.1:0-3271 GCA_040393665.1 Conexibacter woesei | reverse complement strand
ATGAAGATGCCGTGATTCATGTGGTAGAGCCAGGCCAGGGTGGAGAGCTCCTCGTTCACCTTGGTCAGGTAGTCGCGGTACTCGTAGAGCCGCTCGGAGGAGAAGATCACGCAGCCCTTGCAGCCCATGCCCTCGGTGTAGGCGGGCAGCCCGTACTGGTCGATCACCCGCTGGCAGCCTTCGAGCAGGTACTTGTTCTTGCGCTCCAGCTCAGCGTAGGCGTCCTCGGTGAGGACGTCGACCAGGGTCGCCTCGGCGGCGGCCATGACGAGCGGGTTGCCGTTGAAGGTGCCGTACTGCTTGACCGCGTCGGACTCGACCAGCTCGGCCAGCTCGTCCGACATGCCGATCGCCCCGCCGGGGTAGCCGCCGCAGGTCGCCTTGGCCAGGGTGACCATGTCCGGAGTGACCCCGAAGCGGGCCGTCGCCCCGCCCGCCGAGATCGTCGCGCCGGTCTTGACCTCGTCGAAGATCAGCTTGATGCCGTGCTGCTCGGTCAGCTCCCGGACCCGCTCCAGGTAGCCCTCCTTCGGCGGGATGATGTTGATGTTCATCATCGAGGGCTCCATGATCAGGCCGGCGACCTGGTCGCCGATCTTGCCGAGGACGCTCTCCAACGCGTCCGCGTCGTTGAACGGGACCGCCCGGGTCAGCTCGGTCAGCGCCTCCGGGGTGCCGCCGCCGTACGGGACCGAGATCGGGTCGTCGCGCTCGCCGAGCGCCTCCAGGGGCGGGTAGACCGAGACCATGACCGAGTCGTGGTGGCCGTGGTAGGAGCCCTCGATCTTGAGCAGGACGTCCCGACCGGTGGCGCCGCGAGCCAGGTGGACGGCGTCCATGGTCGACTCGGTGCCGGAGTTGGTGAACCGCCAGTGCGGCAGCCCGAAGCGCCGCTTCAGCTCCTCGGCGACGACGATCGAGCCGTCGGTGGGGGCGGCGAAGTGGGTGCCGAGGTCGATCCGGGCCTTGACCGCGTCGCCCACGGTCGGGTTGGCGTGGCCGATCGCCATCACCCCGAAGCCGTTGTGGAAGTCCGTGTACTGGTTGCCGTCCACGTCCCAGACCTGGGAGCCCTGGCCCCGCTCGAGGTAGACCGGCCAGGGATCGTTCACCTGGAAGGAGGAGGGCACGCCGCCGGGCATCACCTTCTCCGCTCGCTGGTAGGTCTCGGCTGACTTTCCGGTGCGATTGCGGAAGATCTCCTGCTGGGCCTCGGTCAGCGAAGCGACCTGCTTCGGGTCGTAGGCGCTGCTGCCGCCGGTGCTGGTCTCTACGGTCATCGTTCCTCCGGTCTTCGGGATTGGGCGATCCGGTCTTGCTCCGACCCACGGAGCCCGGGCGGGGATCCGCGGTACCTCCCAGCCTATATCTGGCGGGACCTCAGCTCGGCCCGTTTGATCTTTCCGGACGGAGTCTTGGGGAGCTCCTCCGTGAACTCGATCAGCCGGGGGTACTTGTAGGGCGCGGTCGCCTGCCGGCAGTGCTCCTGGAGCTCGGCGGTGAGCGCCGCCGGGTCGGCCGGGGCGCCGTCCGGTCCGGTCGCCTGGTCGCGCAGCACGACCACCGCCTTGACCACCGATCCGCGTTCCGGGTCGGGCGCCGCGATCGCGGCCGCCTCGGCGACCGCCGGGTGGCCCAGCAGGGCCGACTCCACCTCGACCGGGCCGATCCGGTAGCCGGCGGAGGAGATCAGGTCGTCGTTGCGGCCCTCGTGGAAGAGGAAGCCGTCCTCGTCGGCGGTGACCAGGTCGCCGGTTCCCCACCACTCGCCGTCGAAGCCGGAGCCGTCGAGGTAGCGCAGGAAGAAGGTGGGGGAGGTCTCCGGGCGCAGCTGCAGCTCGCCGTCCTCGATCCTGGTCTCGATCCCGGGGAGGGGGCGCCCCATCGACCCGGGCCGGCTCTCGCCGGGGCGCATTCCGGTCACCGCGCCGGTCTCGGACTGGCCGTAGCCGTCGGCGATCTCCAGCCCCGTGACCTCGCGGAAGGCCCCGATCACCTCCGGGTTCAGCGCCTCCCCGGCCGAGACCATCCGGCGCACCGAGGGGATCGGGGCGAGCTCGGTGCGGCGGGCCAGGATCCGGTACTCGGTCGGGGCCTGGCAGAGCACGTTGACCTGCTCACGGCGCACGATGTCGAGCCGGGTCTCGGGGTCGAACCGCTCGTCGACCAGCAGCGCCTTCGCGCCGGTCAGCCAGGGTGAGATGAACGCGTTGCGCGACGACTTGGACCAGCCCGGCGCGGCGGTGCACCAGCACAGGTCGCCGGGCCGGGACGCGAACCAGTTCTCGGCCTGGAGGCTCTGGCCCGTCAGGTAGCGCTGGGGGTAGACCACGCCCTTCGGGGTGCCGGTGGAGCCGGAGGTGAAGACGATCAGGGCCGGGTCGAGCGGATCGAGCCGGGCCGAGGCGGCCGGGGTCTCCTGCCGGATGTCGTCGTCGAAGATCCGGTCGAGGTCGTCCATGTCGAGGTAGGGCAGGCCGTCCGGCAGGGCGGACAGGTACCGCTCCTCGCCGATCGCCAGGACCGGGTTGGCCGCGGCCGCCCGCTCGGCGATGTCCTCCCGGGTCAGCTGCGGGTTGCATGGCAGGGCGACGGCGCCCATGCGGAAGCAGGCCAGCATCGCGACCACCCACTCGATCCGGCTGCCGACCAGCGTCAGGACGACGTCGCCGCGGTGCACCCCGTTGGAGAGCATCGCCCCGGAGAGCCCGAGGCTGCGGGCGAAGAGGTGGCTGAAGCAGTGAACCTCACGCCGGCCCTCGGCGTCGATCGCGATCACCGCCTCCTGGGAGAAGGGGAACCGCTGGATCACGTCCTCGATGAAGTTCACGAAGCGGATCGTATTTGAGACGAAGCCGGCGATCTGGGTTCGTTGTGTGGGGGAGATCCGGTGATCACCAAGAAGAGCGCGTTCGCTGCAAAGAGAAGGGCCGGCGATCGCCGGCCCTTCAGCCATCTCTGGCTATGGGGTCGAGGTGGGGTGGGTGTCGCGAGGCTGGAGACTTCCGGGGGTCGGAAGGCTCGTGATGCCCACCCCACCTCGACTACGACTAGCTCTCGTACTTCTTGATGATCCGCATCGCGCCCTTGGGGCAGGCGTCGACGCAGAGGTAGCACAGCACGCACTCGTCGAGCTGGCCGCGAACGATCTCGGTGCCGGCGTCGGAGGCCTTGAAGATGCCCACGGTGCAGACCTCTTCGAGCTTCTTGGCCAGCTCCGGATCGGACTTGGCCGGCTCGTCGAGCTCGATGTCGATGAAGACGCTGTCCA
>JBEBTS010000213.1:0-3318 GCA_040393665.1 Conexibacter woesei | reverse complement strand
GCCGCCCCCGGGCGCCGCGCCCGCCCCGGCCGAAGGGGGCTGTGCCCCCCCTCCGGGTTCTGCGGCACCCTGTCGGGGGGGCACTTCACGGAGCCACGCGCCGGGCGCTCGGCCCGTCACGGGCCTTTCCGTCAGGCCCGGAGGCGTGACTCGAGGCGGAAGACCATCGCCTCCAGGGCGAGCTCTTCCGAGACGTTCAGCTTGAACCGTCGGCGGGTCTCGGCGACGATCGCGACGGCGTCGCGGGCCGCGGCGGGCGCGATCCTCCCGGCCTGATCCCGCAGCTGCTCGACCCGATCGGAGTTGAAGGCGAGCTCGGGCGCCCCGGAGAGCACGCAGACCCAGTCGCGCGCCCAGGCAGCGGCGAGCGAGAGCGAGAGGTCCAGCACCGCCGTCCGCGAGCGCCGCTGGGCGCGCTTCACCGCCTCGTCGATCTCGGTCTTGGTGTGCTTGATCCCCTCCTTGACCTCGCCGCCGAGCTCGGCGGCGACCCGCTCGCCGGCCTGCTCCCCGGTGTCCTTGGCCAGGGTCAGCACCTTCAGCCAGGGCGAGTCGATGAGCCGGTCGTCGAGGGCCGCGGTCATCATCGCCTCGACCGCGTCGCGGATCTGCTGCCCCCGATCGCGGGCCAGGATGCGAGCCCGGCCGAGGTCTCCCTGGGAGAGTCGGGCCGCCGCCTCGATCCGGTCGGCGGGCAGCTCGGCCCCTCCGGGACGATCGGCCAGCTCGGACTTGACCAGCTCCACCGGCAGCGCCTCGAGCGTCACCGGCTGGCAGCGGGACGCGATCGTCGGCAGCACTCCTTCGGCCTCGGCGCTCAGCAGGAAGATGTGGGCGTGCCGCGGCGGCTCCTCCAGGGTCTTGAGCATCGCGTTCTGCGCCTCGTCGTTGAGCGCCTCGGCCGCCTCGATCACGAAGACGCGGTGGTCGCTCTCGAACGGCTTGAGCGGGGCCTTCTGGATCACCCGCTCCCGCACCTCGGCGACCGCGTGGCTCATCCCCCGGGGCTTGAGCCAGATCAGGTCGGGATGGGGCGAGGGGTCGAGCATCGCCCGGCGGCGGGTGTCCTCCGGGTCCGGGCTCTCCGCCGCGAGGATCTCGGCGGCGAAGGCGCGGGCGATCGCGGCCTTGCCCGAGCCGGGCGGCCCCTGGAAGAGATACGCGTGCGACGGCCCCTCTCGCAGGGCGGCGCCCAGGGCCATCATCGCCCGCGACTGATGGGCCCCGGCCTGCTCCAGCGCGGGATGCCCCTGACTCACCGGGCGAGCCTCGACTCGACGACCTCCATCACCCGACGATGGACCTCGTCCGGCGTGCCGGACCCGTCGACGGTGACCACCCGGTTGGGCTCGCGCCGGGCGATGTCGGCGTAGCCCTCCGCGACCAGCTCCTGGAACCGGACGCCCTCCGCCTCGAAGCGGTCGTCGGACTGGGCCCGGCCGAGGCCGACCGCCGGATCCACCTGGAGCAGGATGGTCAGGTCCGGCATGAGCCCGCCGGTGGCGACCTCGCTGAGCTCGCGGACCTTGACGATCCCGAGGCCGCGGGCGACCCCCTGGTAGGCGACGGTCGAGTCGACGAACCGGTCGCAGACCACGGTCCGGCCGCGGTCGAGCGCCGGGCGGATCACCCGTGAGACGAGGTCCGCCCTGGCGGCGCAGAAGAGCAGCAGCTCGGCCAACGGGTCCAGCGGCGCCTCCGGGTCGGCCAGCAGCCACCGGATCCGCTCAGCCGCATCGGTGCCGCCCGGCTCGCGCAGGGAGATCGTGCGCTGGCCCAGCTCCCGGACCAGCATCGCGACCTGGGTCGACTTGCCGGAGCCGTCGACTCCCTCGAGCGTGATGAACACGCGCCCCGGTCCTCAGCTCTTGGCTGAGCCGGAGCCGCCCCCGCTGCCCGCGCGGCGGACCCGGCGGGTGCCGAGGTCCGGCGGTCCCGACTTGGCCCGGGAACGGGACCTGGAGGTCGACGCGGCGACGGTCTTCGCGCCCGACTTGGCCGGGGCCTTCTTGGCGGTGGACTTCTTCGCGCCCTTCTTGGCCGGCTTCTTCTTGCCGGCCTTGGCCTCGGCCGCCTTCTTCGCCTCCTGGGCCGCCAGGCGCTCGGCCTTCTTCTCCCGCATCTCGATCATGGTCGGGCAGTCGTCGTTGAAGCACAGCTTCCACGGACGGGCCGAGCTGGCCCGCGACTTGACCAGCACCCGCGGGGTGCGGTGGCAGATCGAACAGTTCTCCTCGAAGGGGGTCACCTCGTAGAAGTTCGGCTGAGGCATCGGGAAGGTCTGGTCGCAGGCGTCCGGATCGTCCGCCTTCCAGCCGGAGCAGCCGACGAAGGACTTGCCCGACTTCTTCGCCCGGATGATCCGGAGCATGTTCGGCGAGCCGTCCTCCTGCTTGCGCCCGGCCTCCTGGCAGACGATGCAGGGCCCGAGGATCCGGTCCCGGTCCATCCCGGCCCAGATCTTCTTCGAGAGCTCCTCCTCGCCGGCGACGATGTCCTTGAGCGTGGTGTGGAGCAGCTTGCGGCTGTCGTCCACGACCTCGGACTTGGTCATCTTGCCCTCGGCGATCTGGTCCATCTCGCCTTCGAGGCTGGCCGTCATCTCGGCCGTCGCCATGTTCGGGACGTACTGCTTGAAGGCCTCGTACATGGCCATGCCCGTGGCGGTCGGCTCCGGCGGGTTGTTGCGGACGTACCGGCGGCTGTAGAGCTTCTGGATGATGTCGGCCCGGGTCGCCTTGGTGCCGAGGCCCTGCTCGTCCATCAGCTGGATCAGCTTGGCCTGGGAGAGCCGAGACGGCGGCTGCGTTTCCTTGTCGACCATCCACGGCTGACCTTCCATCGGCAGCTGCTGCCCGACTTCGAGCGGCGGAATCTCGTCGTCGGCGGAACGGGCGTAGGTGTAGATCGCGGCGTAACCGGGATCGAGCACGACCTTGCCGCGGACGAAGTAGGTCTCGCTGCCGGCCTCGATGTCGGCCCGGGTGGACTCGGTGATCATCGGCGAGGAGAAGGTCGCGAGGAAGCGGCGCACGATCAGCTCGTAGACCCGGCGCTTCGGGCCCTCCAGCGCGCTGGGGTACAGGGCCTGGGTCGGGTAGATCGGCGGGTGGGCCTGATCCGTCTTCTTGCCGCGGGTCGGCTTCAGCGGGGCGTCGAGCAGCGGCGCGGCGGCGGCGAAGTCCTTGACCTTGACCAGCGAGGCGATCGTCTCCCGCAGCGGCAGCGACTCCGGGTAGACCGTGTTGTCGGTACGCGGGTACGAGATGAACCCGTCCATGTACAGGTCCTCGGCGATCGACATCGCCGCCTTCGGCG
>JBEBTS010000212.1:0-3361 GCA_040393665.1 Conexibacter woesei | reverse complement strand
GCAACCTCGATCGCCGGGGCGATCACTCCACCACAGCGCGAGCAATCGCCCCCGCGATGGGTTGGGGCAGGTCAGGCACCTTGGATGACGCGCAGATCGAGCCGGGAAGCCCCAATCGCCCCCGCGATGCGTTGAGGCGGGTCGGGCACCGGAAAGGCGGGTCGGGCACCGGATTGCGGGGGCGATTGCTTCAGCACAGCACGAGCAATCGCCCCAGCGAAGGGTCAGAGCAGGTCGGCGCGCAGCTCCTCCGGGGAGCGCGGGGAGAGCAGGCCGGGCGCGACGTCGAAGACGGTCTTCGCGCCGCGGTCGCCGGCCGCGGCCAGCCGGTGGACGGCCCGCGCGTAGGCGACCAGGACGCTGGCGGTGAATCCCGGGTTGTCCGCGAGGGTGAGGCTGTACTCGATCAGCTGGCTGTGGTCGTCGCCGGTGACCCCGCTGCGGAGCACGAACCCGCCGTGCGGCATGGTCGAGTGGTCCCGCTCCAGCTCCTCGGCGGAGATGAAGCTCACGGTCGTGTCGTACTGGTCGAAGTAATCGGGCATGGTCACGATCTCCTCCCGCACCCGGTCCGCGTCGGCGCCCTCCTCGAGCACGACGAAGCACTCGCGGGTGTGCATCTCACGGGTGGTCAGCTCCGGCCGCGAGCCCGAGCGGACCGCGTCGATCGCGGCCTCCGCCGGCAGCGTGTACTGGACGGCGCCGGCCACGCCGTCCACCCGGCGCAGCGCGTCGGAGTGCCCCTGGCTGACCCCACGTCCCCAGAAGGTGTGGGTCACGCCGTCGGGGAGGATCGCCTCGCCGAACAGGCGGTTGATCGAGAAGACCCCCGGGTCCCACCCGGTCGAGATGACGGCGGTCTTGCCCGCCCCCTTCGCCGCGGCGTCGACGGCGGCGAAGTACTCCGGGATCCGGGCATGGGTGTCGAAGCTGTCGACCGTGTTGAACAGGGCGGCCAGCTCCGGCCCCTGCTGGGGCAGGTCCTCCTTCGAGCCGCCGCACAGGATCATCACGTCGATCTCGTCGGCGTGGTCGGCGAGCGAGCCCCAGCCGAACACGCGGGTCTCGGGTCGGTCCGGGGAGATGCTCTCCGGCGCCCGACGGGTGAACACGCCCGCGAGCGTCATGTCGGGATTCTGGGAGACGGACGATTCGACCCCGCGTCCCAGGTTGCCGTAGCCGGCGATGCCGATTCGGATGATGTCGCTCAATTCAAACTCCCTCCGGGCCACGACTTCCGCCGGACCTCATTCCGTGATTCCGGCCGTCAAAGCTATTTGATCCCGGGACCGCCCCGCGCGCCGAACCGACCGGTCCTACTTCCTCCCGGACTTCTTCTTCGCCTTCTTCTTCGGCTTCTTGACCTTCCACGTGAACTTGGCCGGGGACTGGTCGAGCAGGCCGTCCTTGACCGCGCGGACCCGGAAGGAGTGCTTGCCGGGACGGAGCTTCTTCAGCTTCTTCGGTGACTTGCAGGAGCTCCAGCCGGCCTTGTCGAGCCGGCACTCGAAGCGCGAGCCGGCGATCGAGGAGACGAACTTGAAGGACGCCTTGCGGCTCTTCGTCGTCTTGGCCGGTTTCTTGGTGATGCGGGTGTTCGGAGCAACCCGGTTTCCTCCACCCGCAGCCAGCACCTCGACCGTCGCGGTGGCCGAGCCCTTCATGCCGTTGCCGTCGGTCGCGGTGACCTCGATCTCGAAGGTGCCGGGCTGGCTGAAGGTGTGCCGGACGATCTCGCCGGAGGTGGCATCCCGGCCGTCGAACGTCCAGTCGTAGCTGAGCCGGTTGCGGCTGGCGCCCTCCGCGGCAGCCACGATCTCCTGCCCCGCGGTGGCCTTGGACGGCGCCCATATGGTCACCCTGGGGGCGCTGACGGTGTTGATCGCGCTGAAGAGCCCGGCGGCATAGCCGGCCGAGGAGATCTCCACCGACCAGAGAGCGGCAGCGTCGCCGTTGGCGGCGCTCGCCGGCGTGGCGAGAGAGGGCCATGTGCCGTCGGCGATCTCGTCCAGGGTCGTCGCGGGTCCGCTCAGGGTGCCCGTCCGGGTCAGGTCGGAGGCTTGGACCGTGATGGGTCGGCTTCCGTCCTGGGCGGAGGTGAGTGCGGTGCCGGTGCCGTCCGGGCTGAAGGCGACCGTTACCTGCTCGGCGTTCCACCCCGCCGGTGAGAGCCCCTGGACGTTCCCCAGAGTGCCATCCGGAGCCACCGTGCGCAACTGGGCTTCGGTCGTGCAGCACCCCGGCTGGCGCTGTCTGTAGCCGAGCGTGACGTAGTCACCGCCACTCGCCGCCAACTGGCCCTGGCCGCCGCTGCCGTTCAGGTACGCGTCTTCGTTCCCGTCGCTGACCAGCTGCGCTCCCGCTCCGACGGCGCTCCCGGCGGCGCTCATCTGCCGCAACATCACGTCCTGGCGCGAGCCGCCCGCCTCCTGCTCGTAGATGACGGTGGCCTTGTCCTGGGAATCAATCGTCGAGTCGATGCCGTTCAGATAGTCCCCGACGGTGCTCAGGGCCGTGGCCGGGGTCAGCTGACCGTCCTGGCCGAGCATCCGGCCGACGACTCGGTAGGTGTCGTCGTCGATCCAGCCGATGAAGCTGCGTCCCGAGTCGCCCCGGCTGAGCGTGATGCCGTTGAACCAGTTCGTGCCGAAGGCATTGGACGCGACTTCGATGGAACCCGACGCGGTCCCGCCACCGTCGACGGTCGCGGCCTTGAGCGCGACCGTCCCGGCCGAATCGTCGACGAACGTCCAGATCAGGGTCGAGCCGTTGTCGGCGCCGGTGTCGAGACGGAGGTCCCAGATGCTGTCGTTGAGGTTCGAGGCGGCACCGTCGAGCGTCGTCGGCGGGGCGGCCGGCGATCCGTCCGCGTCCAGCGTCGTGTACTGGATTTGCGCCATCTGGTCGCAGCAGGTCGGCCCGATCTGCTGCGACCAGACCCAGGCGACGCGGACGGCGCCGTCGCCGCCGATCGAGGCCGTCGGCGTGTCGAAGTAGTCCACGTCGTTGCCCGCCCCGGCCACGATCTGGGTCGGCCCGAGCGTCCCGTCGTGCCGTGACACGCGGGCGACGATGTCGCTGCCGGCGTCCTCGCGTTCCTGCCTCCACACATAGGTGAAGTTGCCGTCGGCGTCGGCGACCACGGCCGGGGTTCCGGCCCCGTCGTCATCACCCGAGGGGACGGCGACCGGGAACTGCTCGTTCCAGTTGGCGTCGGCAGGCGAGGCGGCGGCACCGAGAGCCAGGCAAAGGATGAACGTGAACGCCAGCACGAGGCTGACAGGCACGATGGACGTCGGAGAGACACGTTCGGAGAGCACCCACTCACGTTACAGCCTGTCCACAGAGGCAGATGTACCCG
>JBEBTS010000211.1:0-3410 GCA_040393665.1 Conexibacter woesei | reverse complement strand
TGATCCTGATGATCTACTTCCTCGTCTCCGGCGTCTTCAAGATCGCGGTCGCGGTCGCTGGGCGCGGCAACCCCGGCATCGGCTGGCTGGCCGTGAACGGGGTGCTCTCGGTCGTGATCGGCCTGATCATCCTCGCCGACATGCCCGACGCCGCCGACTGGGCGATCGGCCTTCTGGTCGGGATCGACTTCATCTTCGCGGGCTGGAGCCTGATCAGCCTGGGCATGACCGGGCGGGAGCTCGAGAACGAGCTCTGAGCGGCCGGCCGGCACGCGAACCGGCCGGAGCGGGATAATCGAGGTGACTTTGGCGGCAACCAGCAGGACAACCGCTTTGATCATGGCTGCCGGCCAGGGGACCCGGATGCGCTCCGACCTGCCCAAAGTGCTCCATCCGGTGTGCGGCCGGCCGATGATCGAGTGGCCGGTGCGCGCGGCCCGGGCGGCCGGCGTGGACCGCATCGCGGTGATCCTCTCGCCGGACCGTGACCTGCGGGACCAGCTCCCCGACGAGGTCGAGGTCGTCTTCCAGCCCGAGGCGGACGGGACCGGCGGCGCCGTCCGCGCGGCGACCGCGGTGGTGCGGGAGTCGGAGGAGGTGATCGTGCTGTCGGGCGACGTGCCGCTCGTGTCGGCCGACGTTATCGGGGAGCTGTTGGCGGCTCACCGCAGCGCCGCCGCTGCGGCGACCGTGATGACGGCCATCCTCGACGACCCCGGCAGCTACGGGCGCGTGGTCCGCTCCGCCGACGGCACCGTCGAGAAGATCGTCGAGGCGAAGGCCCCCGGCGACGCCACCCCGGAGGAGCTGCAGATCCGCGAGATCAACTCCGGGACCTACGTCTTCGCCGGCGCTTCCCTGGCCTCCGCCCTCGGGGAGATCGGCAACGAGAACGCCCAGGGCGAGTACTACCTGCCGGACGTGCTCGCCGTGATGCGCGGCCGGGGCGAGTCGGTCGCCGCCCACATCGCCGAGGACACGGCGATCAACCTCGGGGTCAACAGCCGGGTCGACCTGGCCGTCGTCGAGGGGGAGGCGCGACGCCGGATCATCGAGGAGCACCTGCTGAACGGGGTGACCATCGTCGATCCTGCCACCACCTGGATCGACGCCGGGGTCACGATCGGGCGGGACGCGCGGATCGAGCCCGGCACCTCCCTGCGGGGAGCGACCGAGATCGGCGCGGGAGCCGAGATCGGGCCTCACTCGACCGTGATCGACTCCGGCATCGGAGCCGGGTCCAAGGTGATCCACTCCTACCTCAACCTCTGCGAGGTCGGCGACGGCTGCTCGGTCGGTCCCTTCGCGTACCTGCGACCGGGCGCCCGGCTGGAGCGGGACGCCAAGGCCGGCACCTTCGTCGAGATCAAGAACTCGACCGTCGGGGCGGGGGCCAAGGTGCCCCACCTGTCCTACGTCGGCGACGCCGACATCGGCGAGCGGGCCAACCTCGGGGCGGGCACCATCACCGCCAACTACGACGGCAAGGACAAGCACCGGACCGTGGTCGGGGCCGACGCCCGGATCGGCGTGGACACCATGCTGGTGGCCCCGGTGGAGCTGGGCGACGGCGCCTGGACCGGCGCCGGGGCCGTGATCAGGCAAAATGTCGGACCGGGTGCGCTGGCGGTCAGCCGCGGTGACCAGAGAAACGTGGATGACTACGCTGAGCGCCGCAAGGCCCGCGAGGCAGAACAGGAACAGGATTCGTGAGCATCGGGCAGACGCCAAGCAGCACCTCGACCATCCCGCATGACTATTCGAAGCGGGCGATGGTGTTCGGGGGCCGCAGCTCGCAGGATCTCGCCTCGAAGATCGCCAGCAAGCTCGAGCTCACGGTCGGCGACGTCACCCTGAAGACCTTCTCCGACGGCGAGATCTACGGCCGGTACGAGGAGTCGATCCGCGGTGCCGACGTGTTCCTGGTCCAGTCCACCTGCGCCAACACCGAGACCGGGATGACCCCGAACGACGCCCTGATGGAGCTGCTGATCATGGCCGACGCCGCCCAGGGCGCCTCGGCCCACCGGATCATCGCCGTCATGCCGTGGTTCGGCTACGCCCGCCAGGACAAGAAGTCGGCCCCCCGCGAGCCGATCACCGCCCGCGTGGTCGCTCGGGCGCTGGAGTCGGTCGGGATCGACCGGGTCCTGACCATGGACCTCCACGCCGGCCAGATCCAGGGCTTCTTCACCATCCCGGTCGATCACATGACCGCGAACCCGATGCTGACCCAGTACTTCTCGGACCAGTACGACGCGAAGGACCTGGTGGTCGTGTCCCCCGATGCCGGCCGGGCCAAGGCCGCCCGTAACTTCGCGCGGAAGATCGGCACCGAGTGGGCGATCATGGAGAAGGAGCGGCCGAAGCAGCAGGTCGCCGAGATCGGCTACATCGTCGGCAACGTCAAGGACAAGATCGCGATCATCTCCGACGACATGATCGACACCGCCGGCACGCTCTGCGCCGCGGCCCGCACCGTGCTCGACGAGGGCGCCAAGTCGGTGATCGCCTGTGCGACGCACGGCGTGTTCTCCGGCCCCGCCTACGAGCGCCTGCCCTACGAGAAGTCCGGGCTGGAGAAGATCGTCGTCACCGACACGATCCCGCTGCGCCCCGGCGCCCCGGACAACATCACCGTGCTTTCGACCGCCGGCACGCTCGCCGACTCGATCCGCCGCATCTTCACCGACGACTCGGTCTCCGAGATCTTCGCCGGCGAGAACCAGCTCTTCTAGGGACGGCTCCCGCGGGCCAACCGTCCCGGGTCGGCCCTCTCGGGCAGTCCTCCCGGGTCGTCTCTCCTCGGTTACCGGGCGGCTTCGTAGTCCGGGCAGTCGAGCCGCAGCTCGTCCTCGGCGAGCGGCAGGTCGAGCAGGCCGCAGTGGTGCGGGGACCCGTCCGGGTCGCGGCTCTCCTCGAAGAAGCGGCAGGTGACGCACATGCGGGAGACGGTGATGACTCCCTCGCGCTGAAGGCCGGCGATGAGCGCGGTGAGCACGCGGAAGGCCGCTCGCTTGTCCTGCTCGGCGATTCCCCCGAGCTGATCGACCACCGGCGCCTTCCAGTCGGCGAAGCTCGTCGCGGCGGGGCCCCCCACGGCCGGACGGGCCAGCCGGGCGCGCCCCCCCCGGGCCACCCACCAGGCCACGCCCCTTGGGGCGACGCGGGGGGGGGGGGGGCGCCCCGGGTCCGCCGGGGCCGGGGGGGCGCGCCGCCCCGGGCCCTCCCTGCTGACCAGGCCCTTCCGGGTCAGGGCGGCCACCGCGTCGGAGACGGTCGGATGGGTCACGTCGAGCCGGTCGGCGAGCGCTCCGATCCCCCGCAGCGGCGGCGGATCGGAGGCCAGGCGCCGGACCCCCGGGGCCAGGGTCGGGCTCAGCCCCAGGTCCCTCCCGCGGGCGCCGAGC
>JBEBTS010000210.1:0-3440 GCA_040393665.1 Conexibacter woesei | reverse complement strand
CCGAGCTCCCGGGTCCGCTCGTAGATCGAGAGGATCAGGGTGACCACGATCCCGACCAGCGAGACCACGATCGCCAAGGCCAGCAGCACGTAGATCATCGCCAGCAGGCCGTTGATCTGCTGCTTCTGGGCATCCTTCAGCTCGCCCTGGTTGAGCACGTCCACGGTCGGGAAGCCACCCTTCTCGAGGGTGGTCTCGATCTCGTGCTGGACCGCGTCCAGGTCGGCGCCGGAGTCGAGCTTGACCAGCCCGACCGCGTCCTGGTCGACGCCGAAGTCACGGCCCATCGCCGCCTGGGTGATGATGCCGTCCCCGGCCATCGCGATGCTGTCGGTCTTCATGATCGCGACGATCTCGAAGGGGAAGGTCTTCCCGGTCTGGGACTTGAGCTTCACCGTCTGCCCCACCTCAGCCCCGATATCGCCCGCCAGGCCGTCCCCGAGGACGATCTGCCGGTTGGACAAGCCGGTGAGGTCGGCGTTCGAGCCCTGCTTCCACTCGATGTTGAACACATCGGCGATCTGACTCGGATCGACCGCGGACACGGCCGCGCCCTCGCCGTCCGCCTCCGTCTGGACGAAGCGGATGCCGGACGCGGCCTCGACCCCGTCGACTCCCTTGACCGCGGTGACCGCCTCCGGCGAGAACGGGCTGAACCCGCCCGGTCCCTGGAGGACGATCTCACCGGGCAGCGAATCCTCGATCACCTTGTTGACCGAGCTGGAGAGGCCGGAGGCGAAGACGGTCACGAACGCGATCAGCGCCAGGCCGATCATCAGGGCCGCGGCCGTTATCGCCGTGCGGGACGGGTTGCGCTGCGAGTTCTCGCGGGCCAGCCGGCCGGTGAGGCCGCCGATCCGCTCCAGCGGAGCACCCACCACCGAGGCGGCCGGACGCACCAGGCTGGGCGCGAAGATCGAGATCGCCAGCAGCACGCAGGCAGCGCCCAGGCCGATCGTCCCGGCGGCCGAGCCGCCGTCCTCGCCGCCGATCAGGACCGAGCCGATCAGGAACAGGCCGAGCACGGCCAGCAGGCCGGCGATCACGCTGCGGAGCACGATCCGGTTCTTGCCGGCGAGCACGATCGTCTCCGAGAGGGCCGCGATCGGCGGCACCCGGGTCGAGCGGATCGCCGGGATGACCGATGAGACCATCGTCACGCCGATACCGAGCACCAGGGAGACGATCACGGTCCGGGGCAGCACCACCAGGGAGTTGGCCGGCAGCTCGGCGCCGACCGCCTTGAGCACGGCGCTCAGGCCGGCGGCGAGGCCGTACCCGATCGCGATGCCGGCGACCGCGCCGATCAGGCCGATCAGGAAGCTCTCCGCCAGCACCGATCGCAGGATCTGGCTGCGGCCCGCCCCGAGGGTGCGGAGCATGCCGAACTCGCGGGTGCGCTGGGCGACGGTGATCGAGAAGACGTTGAAGATCACGAACGAACCGACGAACAGCGCGATCGCGGCGAAGGCCAGCAGGGCGATGTTGAGGAAGCTGAGGCTGTCCCGGATCTCGCTGGCGTTGCGGTCGGCGTTCTCCTGCGCGGTCTCGACCCGCAGGTTCGCGGGCACGACCTGGCTGACCCGGTCCCGCAGCGACTCGGCGGTGACCCCGGAGTCGGCGGCGACCGAGATCTGATCGAACTCGCCCTGCTTCGAGGTGAGGCGCTGGGCGACGGGCAGCTCGACCACGGCGACGGCGGTCCCGCCGAACGAGGCGCCGCCCAGGGTGGTGGTGCCGACCAGCTTGAAGGGCTCGGCCCGGCCGGTGCCGATCAGCTGGATGGTGTCGCCCAGCTTCACCCCGGCCCGGTCGGCCGCGGCGTCGTCGAGCGAGGCCTCCTTCGGCCCGGTCGGCTCCCGTCCGCTCACGTACTCGAGGCTCTCGAACCGCTTGGGACCGGTCGACGCGATGAACTGCGGCGCGAACCCGCCGCCGATCGAGTCGTCCTCGTCGTCGAGGATCGCGCCGGTGCTGAAGATCGAACCGGCCGCCTCGGCCACCCCGTCGACGCCGCGGACCTCCTTCAGCACGTCGGCGCTGAACGCCGGGGTGCTTCCGTCCTGCTGGTCGACCTCGGACTTCGCGGTGATCACCACGTCGGTGCCGGCGATCGACTCGACGAAGATCTCGTCGAAGGCCTGGTTGGTGGTGTCCGTGAGCACGTAGGTCCCGGCGACCAGCGCGATGCCGAACACGACGGCCACCGCGGTCATCATTGATCGCCATTTCCGGGACCAGAGGTTTTTCAGGGTGAGTCTGAACATGAGCCTGCTCCTGTCTGGAAGGTCGCTCTAGGCGAGCGTCTTCAGCAGCTCGATCACGGCGTCGGCCGAGACCGGCGGGGCGTCATGCACCAGGCGGCCGTCGCGGAGCGCGATCAGCCGATCGCCGTGGGCGGCCGCGTCGGGCTCGTGGGTGACCATGATCACCGTCTGGTCGAACTCGTCGGCGGCGCCGCGCAGGAGCTGGAGCACGTCCTCGGACGCCTTCGAGTCGAGGTTGCCGGTCGGCTCGTCGGCGAACAGCACCGCCGGCCGGGTGACCAGCGCCCGGGCCACGGCGACCCGCTGCTGCTGGCCGCCGGAGAGCTCGGAGGGCCGGTGATCGCGGCGGTCGGTCAGGCCGACCCGCTCGATCAGCTGATCGACCCACTCCTGGTCGGGCTTGCGCCGGGCGATCGAGAGCGGCAGCACGATGTTCTCCTCTGCCGTGAGGACCGGCAGCAGGTTGAAGAACTGGAAGACGAACCCGAGCTTGTCGCGCCGGAGCTGGGTCAGGTCGCCGTCGCCGAGGCCGGTGATCTCGGTCCCGTCGATGACGACCTCGCCGGTGGTCGGCTTGTCCAGCCCGGCGAGGATGTGCATGAGCGTCGACTTCCCCGATCCGGAGGGACCCATGATCGAGGTGAACTTGCCCTTCTCGAAGGCGACATCCACCCCGTCGAGCGCCCGCACTTCGGCTTCGCCCGAGCCGTAGATCCGTTCGATCCCGCTGGCCCGGACGATCTCGGTCCCGGGGGCATCTGTCTGACTGGGTGACTGGAGAGTGGATTCCATCGTTCCCGCAACGTACCAGCCACATCCGCGGGGCAAGCAAAGAGTGCGGATAACCCCACCATCGGGGATGCACCGCCAGTAGTGCTTCCCGGATGGTTGGGGTTGGTTCGCGGGCGCCGGTGGGGCGGCCGGGACGAGAAAGGGCCCCGTCCCGAGTGCCGGTGGAGACCACCAACGCCCGGAACGGGGCCCTTTCGAGGCCCGACGGCTTCCGCCGCCGGGGAACGGCTAGATGTTGCGCGGGAGGAGGACCTCGCGGGCGATGACCATCCGCTGGATCTGGCTGGTGCCTTCGTACAGCTGCATGATCTTGGCGTCACGCATGAACTTCTCGACCTCGTACTCCTTGATGAAGCCGTAGCCGCCGAAGACCTGGACGGC
>JBEBTS010000209.1:0-3478 GCA_040393665.1 Conexibacter woesei | reverse complement strand
GCCCCATGTTCACGTGGTCGTTGGGGTGGACCCCGTCGCCGGCGAGGTTGGCGATCACCTCGTTGGTGTTCATGTTGGAGGAGGTGCCGGATCCGGTCTGGAAGACGTCGATCGGGAACTGGGCGTCGTGGTTGCCGGCACCGATCTCGTCACCCGCGCCGGCGATCCGCTCGGCGATGCCGGCGTCGAGCAGGCCGAGCTCGGCGTTGGTCCGGGCGGCGTTCGCCTTGATCAGCCCCAGCCACTTGATCAACGGGGCCGGGATCGGCTCGCCCGAGACCGGGAAGTTTTCAATCGCCTTGGTGGTCTCGCCACCCCACAGTTGCTCGCTCACGGATCGCCTTTCGGACTTCGCTTGGCAGGTCACCCCAGTCTTTCAGGCAGGCGACGGAGCGGGCGACCCGGGCCGGCCGCCCCGCGGAATCCACCGAGTCGCCGGCCCCCACACGGAACCCACCGACCGCCGGGCGGCCGTCACACGGAACTCACCGACTGCCGAGCCGACCACCCCCACACGGGGCCCACCGAGTCGCTGGGGCGATCGCTCACGCGGTGCTGGAGCGATCGCCCCAGCGATTGGGGTGGCAGCCGGTGCCGAGGCGGGGTGGTCGGTGACGTGACGGGTCAGCCGGTGCCGAGGCGGGGTGGCCGATGCCGGGGCTGGGCGGCCGATGTCGAGGCGGCCGGTGACGTGACGGGTCAGCCGGACTCGAGGCCGGCCTCGCGGCCGGACTCGTAGGCCTCGCGGACCGCGGCGGGGCGATCCTCGAGGCCGTTGGTCGCGGCCGACTCGACCCGGTCGACGAGCGAGGCGTGGATGCCGCTCGTCTTCTCCGCGCCGCGCTGGAGGGCGCCGACGAGATAACCGGCCCGGGTGGCCGCCTCGACCGGGGTCAGCCGGGCCTGATCGGTCGACAACGCCTTGCCGCCGCCGCGCTCGGCCCGGGCGAGGCCGGTCGCCACCCGCAGCGCCAGCTCCCCGACCGTGGCCTGCCTGCCCGCGTTCTGGTTCTCCGGCAGGCACTCCGAGATCGCGGCCTCGCCGTAGATGCGGACCGGGCTCGGCGCCGAGGCCAACGCCTCGGACCAGGCCTCCGGCCCGTTGATGCAGGCCTCCGGCGTCGCGGAGCTGCTCGGACCGCAGCCGGCGATGAGGGCCACGACGGGCAGAAGCAGGGCGACAGCGCGGAATCGGGGGTGGCTGGAGGGCATTCCGACATCTTTTCAACCCCGGCCGGACCGGCGGCGGAACCCGACGGGCGGCCGCTCTCGCGTACCTCACCGTTTATCTGAGAACCGCCCGGCCTGTCGCGGTATAGGCTCCCGGCCATGCCTACCGTGCGCGAAGCTACGTTTGACCTGTTCCGTGAGCTGGGGATGACCACGATCTTCGGCAACCCGGGATCGACCGAGCTGCCGATGCTCGCCGACTACCCCGACGACTTCGAGTACGTCCTCGGCCTGCAGGAGGCCGCCGTGGTCGGCATGGCGGACGGCTACGCCCAGATGACCGGCAAGCCGACCCTGGTCAACCTGCACACGGCCCCCGGGCTCGGCAACGCGATGGGCGCGATCTTCAACGCCCAGGCGAACCACTCGCCGGTCGTGATCACGGTCGGACAGCAGGTCCGCGCCCAGGTGACGATGCAGGCCAACCTGACCAACCGCGACGCGATCCGGGTCCCGCATCCCTTCGTCAAGTTCGCCTACGAGCCGGCCCGGGCCGAGGACGTGCCGCTCGCCCTCGCCCACGCGATCCACCTCGCCTCGCTGCCACCGATGGGCCCGGTCGTCGTCTCCCTGCCGATGGACGACTGGGACATGGAGATGAGCTCCTCCGAGGCCGCCCACGTGATCTCGCGCCGGGTCGGGGGGCGCGCCGCCGCGGATCCCGTCGCGGTCCAGGCCCTGGCCGCCCGGATCCAGGAGGCGAAGAGCCCGGTGCTGGTCGCCGGCCCGGACATCGACGCGTCCGAGGCCTGGAACGAGGCGATCGCCCTCTCCGAGGATCAGCACCTTCCGGTCTGGGCGACGCCCGCGCCGGGCGGGGGCCGGATCGGCTTCCCGGAGAGCCACCCCAACTTCCGCGGCGTGCTGCCGCCGGCGATCCAGCCGGTCGGGGAGGTCCTGAAGGACCACGACCTGGTGGTCGTGGTCGGCTCCTCCGTCTTCCCCTACTACCCCTACCTGCCGGGGCCGCTGCTCAGCGAGAACACCGAGCTGGTCCAGATCACCTCCGACCCCGACGAGGCCGCCCGCGCCCCGATGGGCGAGGCGATCGTCGCCGACGTCAGGCTCACCCTGACCGCGCTGCTCACCCACCTCCAGCCGACCGGCCGGGAGAAGGTCGACCCGTGGCCGCAGCCGACCCGGATGGAGGAGACCGACCCGCTCAACTCGTCGGTGGTCATGAGCATCCTCAAGGAGGAGATGCCGGATGACGCGGCGATCGTCCTCGAGGCGCCGAGCAGCACCCTCGCGCTGCGCAACCAGCTGCGGATCTCGAAGCCGAAGTCGTACTTCTTCGGGGCCGGCGGCGGCCTCGGGTTCGGCCTGGCCGCGGCCGTCGGCGCCCAGATCGCGGCGCCGGACCGCAAGGTGATCTGCGTGCTGGGCGAAGGCTCGGTCCAGTACGCCGTCGTCTCGTTCTGGACCGCCGTGGCCTACAAGGTGCCGGTCACCTTCATCGTGCTGCGCAACGAGGAGTACGCGATCCTCAAGTGGTTCGCCGAGGTCGAGCAGGTCTCCGGCTCACCCGGCCTCGACCTGCCGGCGCTGGAGTCGGCCGACATCGCCTCCGGCTACGGCGTGACCAGCGTCAAGGCCTCCACCGCCGACGAGGTCCAGGCCGCGCTCCGCGAGGCGATCGCCGATCCCGGACCGCGCCTGGTCGAAGTTCCGGTCCAGCCCGGGATGTCGCTCTTCTAGGAAAGGATCTCCGCCGTGGCCCTGCTCGAACCGGACGTACTGAAGATCACCCCGGGACCGGGCGAGCCGGCCTCGGACCGGGCTCCGGACTGGGTCGCGGCCGGCACCCCGGAGCCGCTCCGCTCCGACCTGATCGCGCTGCTCGGCGAGGACCGGGTCCTCGCCCGGGCCACGGACCTGATCCGGTACGCCTCCGACGCCAGCCCGTACCGGAAGCTGCCGCAGGTCGTGGTCATGGCGCACGACGCCGAGGACGTCGGCCGGGTGATGCGATTCGGTCGTGAGCGGGGCATCCCGGTCACCTTCCGATCGGGCGGGACCAGCCTCAACGGGCAGGGCCAGACCGACGGGATCCTGGTCGACGTGCGCAAGCACTTCAACCGGGTCGAGGTGCTCGACGACGGGCTGAAGGCCCGGATCGGGCCGGGCACCGTCCTCGGCCACGCCAACAAGGTCCTCGCCCCCTTCGGCCGCAAGCTCGGCCCTGACCCCGCCTCGACCGACATCGCCACGGTCGGCGGCGTCGTCGCCAACAACTCCGGCGGCATGC
>JBEBTS010000208.1:0-3530 GCA_040393665.1 Conexibacter woesei | reverse complement strand
TGATTCCCGCTTGTTCCCTCACCAATCTTGCCCTCAGGAGGAACCATGACAGCCAGCCGACAGAAAAACGTGACCGCTGCCCAATGGAGCTCCAACGGCTCCGTGGTCGACCAGGGCGATCTGACCAAGGACGAGAACGTCGTCTTCGGCGAGAACGTCTTCTCGATCGCCACCCAGCGGGAACGTCTGCCGGACGATGTCTTCGAGCGCCTGCAGGGAACCCTGGAGCGAGGCGAAGCCCTCGACGTCGAGCTGGCCGACGCGGTCGCCGACGCGATGAAGGACTGGGCGCTGGAGAACGGCGCCACCCACTACACCCACGTGTTCCAGCCGCTGACCGGCCTGACCGCCGAGAAGCACGACTCCTTCTTCGACCCGACCTCCGAGGGCGGCTCGATCGCCAAGTTCAAGGGCAGCGAGCTGATCCAGGGCGAGCCCGACGCCTCCTCCTTCCCCACCGGCGGCATCCGGGCGACCTTCGAGGCGCGGGGCTACACCGCCTGGGACCCGACCAGCCCCGCCTTCCTGCTGGACAACCCGAACGGGACGCTGCTCTGCATCCCCACCGCCTTCGCCTCCTGGACCGGTGAGGCCCTCGACGGCAAGATCCCGCTGCTGCGCTCGATGGACGCGCTCTCGAAGTCGGCCATCCGGGCGCTGCGCCTGCTCGGCGACGAGGAGTCCACCCGGGTCGTGACCACGGTCGGCCCGGAGCAGGAGTACTTCCTGATCGACGAGCAGTACTTCTTCGCCCGCCCGGACCTGATCCTCACCGGCCGGACCCTGTTCGGGGCCAAGCCGGCCAAGGGCCACGAGCTGGACGACCACTACTTCGGCGCCATCCCCGAGCGCGTCCTCGCCTGCATGATGGACACCGAGCGGGAGCTGGCCAAGCTGGGCGTGCCGATCAAGACCCGCCACAACGAGGTCGCCCCGGCCCAGTACGAGATCGCCCCCATGTTCGAGAACTCGAACGTCGGGTCCGATCATCAGCAGCTGCTGATGCAGGTGCTCCAGAACGTGGCCCGCAAGTACGGCCTGGTCTGCCTCCTCCACGAGAAGCCCTTCGCCGGCGTCAACGGCTCGGGCAAGCACAACAACTGGTCGATGGGGACCGACACCGGTCACAACCTGCTCGATCCGGGCGACACGCCGGGCGAGAACCTGAGCTTCCTCTTCTTCTGCGCCGCGGTGATGCAGGCCGTGAACAAGCACCAGGGCCTGCTGCGCGCGACCGTCGCCAACATCGGCCAGGATCACCGGCTCGGGGCCAACGAGGCGCCCCCGGCGATCATCTCGGTCTTCCTCGGCGGTGAGCTGGAGACGATCTTCGAGAAGATCGCGGCCGAGGAGGACAGCCCCGAGGCCCGCGACGACGTGCTCGACCTCGGCGCCGAGGTGCTGCCCGACCTGCCGCTCGACGGCGGCGACCGCAACCGCACCTCGCCCTTCGCCTTCACCGGCAACAAGTTCGAGTTCCGGGCGCTCGGTTCGAGCATGTCGCTCGCCTTCACCAACACCGCGATCAACACGATCGTCGCCGAGGCGATCGACGACCTCGCGACCAAGCTCGAGGCGACCGAGGGCGAGGATCTCGGCGACCGCGTGCTGAAGGTGGTCCACGACTCCTACATCGAGAACCGCCGGATCGTGTTCGACGGCGACGGCTACTCCGAGGAATGGGAGACGGAGGCGGCGCGGCGGGGCCTGAAGAACCTCCGCACCACCCCCGACGCCCTGCCCGAGGTGATCGCCCCGACGACGATCCAGGCGTTCGAGCAGTACAGCGTCCTCAGCCAGCGCGAGCTCGAAGCCCGTTACGAGGTCTGGGTCGAGCAGTACGCGATGCAGGCCAACATCGAGGCCGAGACCGCGGCGACGATCGCGCGGACCATGATCATCCCGGCGGTGCTCCGCCACCTCTCCCTGCTGGCCGACGCGGAGGCGGACGTGTTGGAGAAGGAGAGCCGCGACCTGCTGGACCAGCTGGTCGAGAAGACCCTGGTCCTCGAGGATGCCAACGGCTACCCGGACGGCCTCAAGGAAGAGGGCATGGACCTCGCGATCTACGCCCGCGACCGGCAGCTCGCCTCGATGCATGAGGTGCGGGTCGTCGCCGACCGGCTCGAGCGGGTCGTCGCCGACGACCTCTGGCCCCTCCCCCGCTACTCGGAGATGATGTTCATCAAGTAGCCCCGGCCGGGCGCGCGGCCCGACCGGCACGGCCGGGTCGCGTGGGTAGGATCGGCTCATGAGAATGAGAGCCGCGGTACTCGAGGAGTTCGGCCAGCCGCTAGTCGTCCAGGAGGTGGAGCTGGACGAGCCGAAGGCGGGTGAGGTGCTCGTCCGCCTGGAGGCCTGCGGCGTCTGCCACACGGACCTCTACACCGCCTCGGGCGCCGATCCCTCCGGCTACGCTCCGGCCGTGCTCGGGCACGAGGGCGCCGGGGTCGTGGAGCGGGTCGGCGACGGCGTGACCTCGGTCTCCCCCGGCGACCACGTCGTCACCCTGTTCTCGCCGCAATGCCGCGAGTGCATCCACTGCCTCGATCCCCGGACCAACCTCTGCCTCGCGATCCGTCAGGAGCAGAACCTCGGCCACCTGCCGGACGGCACCGTCCGGATCCATCGCGACGGCGAGCCGATCCGCCACTTCATGGGCACCTCGACCTTCGCCGAGTACACGGTGATGCCGGAGATCGCCCTGGCCAAGATCAACCCGGAGGCCCCGCTCGACCGGGCCTGCCTCTTCGCCTGCGGCCTCTCCACCGGCCTCGGCGCGGCGATGTACACCGCCGGGGTCGAGCCCGGCAGCACCTGCGTCGTCTTCGGAGCCGGCATGGTCGGCCTCGGCGCGGTCGCCGGCGCCCGGCTCCAGGGAGCGGAGCGGATCGTCTGCGTCGACCTCTCCGACGACCGGCTGGAGATGGCCCGGGCCCAGGGCGCGACGCACCTGATGAAGGGCGGCGAGGACACGGTCGCCGAGATCCTCGAGATGACCGACGGCTTCGGCGCCGACTACACCTTCGAGGCGACCGGCCTGGTCCGGGTGATGCGGCAGGCCGTCGAGGCGGCCCGCATGGGCTGGGGCCTGTGCACGGTCGCCGGGGTAGCCGGCAAGGGCGAGACCCTCGACGTGATCCCCCGCTGGTTGATCCAGGGCCGCCGCATCGCCGGCTCCTCCTTCGGCGGGGTCAAGGGCCGCGACCAGGTGCCGGAGCTGATCGACCGGTATATGTCCGGGGAGATCGACGTCGACCCCTTCCTCTCCCACAGCCTCACCCTGGATGAGGTCAACCGCGGTTTCGAGCTGATGGAGGCCCAGGACGGCATCCGCAGCGTTATCCACTTCAACTGAAAGGCGACCATGATTCTGCAGCGAGTAGAGCAGGCCGACTGGCTCTCCAACGCCTACCTGGTGATCGACCGCCCCGGAGGGAGCGGCGTCCTGGTCGACGGCAACGGCGTGATCGAACCCCTGCTGGAGCGGCTCGACCGCGAGGGCACCACCCTCACCCACATCCTCCTGA
>JBEBTS010000207.1:0-3569 GCA_040393665.1 Conexibacter woesei | reverse complement strand
GCAAGCCTTTCACGCCGAACCGACCTCGCGCCACCTCGGCGGCGGCCAGGGTGGCCGCGGTGAGCGACACCGCCGCCACGTTCTCCGCCCCGGCGAACAGGGCGCCCGAGAGGACCACCGCCGCGGCGGCCTTCGGGGCGCGATTCGATGTGACGACCCTCGTCACTGTGCTCTCTGTCCTTTTCATGGCCTCAACATAGGGCCGGCGCGGCGGCCGGAGGTTGAGATCTTGTGAAGACCGGGAGGCCGGCGTCAGGCGGTCTCGGCCGCGGCCGAGACCCGGTCCAAGACGGCCCTGAGGGCCTGGCGCTGGGCCGGATCCGAACCGGTGGCGGCGTCCAGGTCCAGCCGCCACTGACCCAGGCGACGCTCCGTCTCCAGCTCCTCGGGAGCGAGGCCGGCGGCCATGGCCTCCAGGTGGGCCTCGACCCCGGCCTGGCGGTCAGCCAGCCACACCTGCCGCGCCCGGCCGTCGGCGGCGACGACCCGGTCCCGGTGCTCGGACCGCCGGGCCTCGCGGTCGCCGATGTCGGGATCCTGGCTCAGCGCCTCGACCAGGTCACGGACGTCCGGGCCGAAGGCGTCCCCGATCTCGGACAGCGAGACCCCGGCCTTCTCGACGGTGTCGTGGAGGTAGGCGGCGGCCACCGCGACCTCGTCGCCGCCCGCCGCCGCGGTCAGGGCGGCGACCCGGGACGGATGGTCGATGAATCGGCCGCGGCCGTACCGTCCGGGCTGGTCCCGGTGGGTCCGCTCGGCGAAGGCGTAGGCCTTGCCCGGCAGGTGGAGCGGCGCGGCGCCTGCGGTCCGGTCGGGATGGTCACGGTCGAGGAAGCGGCGCGCCCCGGCGGCCAGCTCCGGCTGGTCGAGCAGCCGGTTGAAGCACTCGGCCTCGACCGCCAACCCTTCCTCCAGCGGCCGGCCGAAGCCGCGGACGGTCGCCTCGAGGTCCGTGCGCAGGGCGGGCTGGGGGAGGGCGGCGATCTCGGCCGCCAGGGCGAGCGCCCGCTCGCGGCAGGTCCCGCTGGGCACGACCTCGGTGACCAGCCCGATCGAGGCCGCCTCGGCCGCGCCGATCACCCGGCCGGTGATGATCAGGTCGAGCGCCGGCCCGAGCCCGATCAGGCGAGGCAGCCGTTGGGTGCCGCCGTCGCCGAGCCCGACGTTCCAGCGGCGGCAGGTGACGCCGAAGGAGGCGTGCTGGTCGGCGATCCGCAGGTGGGCGAAGCAGGCCCACTCGAGCCCGCCGGCGTAGGCGGCCCCGTTGACCGCGGCGATGACCGGCTTGTGGACGTCGGCCCACCGGGTCGGGCCGATGTTGCCCTCGGCCGGGATCGGGGCGGCTGCGGGGTCGGCCGGGTCGAAGAGCGGCTCGGTCGCCGGGTCGTCGGTGAACATCGCCGCGACGGCGCCGAGGTCGGCCCCCGCGCAGAAGGACTCGCTGCCGGCGCCGGTCAGGACCAAGACCCGGGCCTCGTCGTCGTCCCTGAAGTCGGCGAGGGCGGCGAACAGCCCGCGCGACTCCGCCGGGCCGATCGCGTTCATGCGGGCGGCCCGGTCGATCGTCAGCAGACGTACCCCGGGCGTGACCGCTTCGTAGCGGATCGTCTCCGGCAGGCCGTCTGGCACCAAGCTCAACCGCCCGGAAGCTCGAATCCGGGGGTCGTGGTGCCCGGGTCGGTGGTGCCGGTCGGCGGGATCGTTCCGGTGTCCGGCAGCGTGGTGCCGGTGTCGGGCAGGGTGCCGTCGGTCGGCGGGATCGTGCTGTCGGTGCCGGGCGTCGTGCCGGTGGTGCCCTGGCTTGCCGCCTCGAGCGCCGTGATCCGGCTCTCGAGCGCGTCGATCCGATCGCCGTCGGCGTTCTTCGTGATCGAGATGTAGAGGGCCGCGGCGCCGACGCCGACCGCGAGGCAGGTCAGGATCAGGGCGATGATCGAGCGCTTGCGCAGCGACTGCTCGAGCTCGTTGAGCCAACCGCGCTGCCCGTCCAGGCGGGTCGCGATGTCGACCGGCTGCCGTTGCTGGGCGGCCGGCTGACGCCCGGGGATCGGGCCGGTTCCGGGATGGACGTGGGTCGCGCGCGGATCGCGCTGCGGGGTGCCCGCCGGCGGCTGGCCCGGAGGCGTGGTCCGGGGCTGTCCGGGTCGGGGCTGACTGTCACCGGGTCGGGGCGGGGTCGTCATTCGGAGGAATCTAACGGTCTCGGCCCTTCGCAGTTCAATAACGTGCCACCTGACATGTATCGGCCCAGCGCCCGAAATCGCGGCCGAAAACAACCAAGGAGAAAACTCTCGCATGCCTGAAGCAGTGATTGTGGACACCGTCCGCACCCCGATCGGCCGTGCCTTCAAGGGCTCGCTGGCCCAGCTGCGCCCGGACGACGTCGGCGCCTACGTGATTGACCAGCTTCTCGAGCGGAACCCCGGCGTTGACCCGGCTGCCGTCGAGGAAGTGTTCTGTGGCGTCGGCATGCCCCAGGGCAAGCAGGCCTACAACCTCGCCCGGATCCTCGTCCTGCTCTCGGACAAGCTGACCCAGGCCACCACCGGCGTCACCGTCTCGCGTTACTGCGCCTCGAGCCTCGACGCGATCCGTCACGCCTCGAACGCGGTCAAGAACGGCGAAGGTGACATCTACATCGCCGCCGGCGTCGAGTTCGTCAGCTCCTTCAACGAGCGCAGCGAGGTCGCGGGCTCCCGCGCCGCCGGCCAGGAGGACCAGAGCGAGCACCTGATCGGCAACGACGGTCAGCCCAACGCCTACATCGACATGGGTCTCACCGCGGTCAACGTCGCCAACAAGTACGGCGTCAGCCGCGACACCATGGACGACTACGCCCTGCGGTCGCAGCACCTGGCCGTCGCCTCCCAGGAGTCCGGCTTCTTCGATCGCGAGATCGTGCCGGTCACCCTGCCGGACGGCACCGTGGTCAGCAAGGACGACGGCCCCCGCGCCGACGGCGGCGACATGCGCGAGAAGCTCGGCAGCCTGCCGGAGGCCTTCGGCGGCGGTGGCGTCACCGCCGGCAACTCCTGCCCGCTGAACGACGGCGCCGCGGCCGTCCTCATCATGAGCGACACCAAGGCGAAGGAGCTCGGTCTGACCCCGCGCGCCCGGATCATCTCGTCGGCCACCGCCGGCAACGAGCCCGAGTACATGGGCGTCGCCCCGATCTGGGCCCTCAAGAAGCTGCTCGAGCGGACCGGCATGTCGATCAACGACATCGGCACCGTCGAGCTGAACGAGGCGTTCGCCGCCCAGGTGATCCCGATCTCCGAGGAGGTCGGCATCCCGCTGGACAAGCTCAACACCCACGGTGGCGCGATCGCCCTCGGCCACCCCTTCGGCATGACCGGCGCCCGCATCATGGGCACGCTGCTCAACGTCATGGAGACCGATGACCACCAGTTCGGCATCGAGACCATGTGCGTCGCCGGCGGTCAGGGCGAGGCCATGCTGGTGGAGCGCCTCAACTAGAAGCGCCTCACAGCCATCACGAGAAAGGGCGGCCCCGGGCCGCCCTTTCTCGTTGCAGGGACCTGGCCTCGAGCTCGGCTGGGTCCGAAGTC
>JBEBTS010000206.1:0-3639 GCA_040393665.1 Conexibacter woesei | reverse complement strand
GTCAACATCATGGACTTCTGCAAGGCGTTCAACGCGCAGACGCAGCAGGACTCCGGCACGATCATCCCGGTCGAGATCACGGTCTTCGAGGACCGCAGCTTCACTTTCATCACCAAGACCCCGCCGGCGGCCGTCCTGATCAAGGAGGCCTGCGGGATCAAGAAGGGCTCCGGCGAGCCCCATGTAAACAAGGTGGCGACCATCACCCAGGACCAGGTCCGCGCGATCGCTGAGCGCAAGATGCCCGACCTGAACGCCAACGACCTGGATGCGGCGTCGAAGATCATCGCGGGCACCGCCCGTTCGATGGGCGTGGAGGTCAAGTAATCATGGCTAAAGGCAAGCGTTTCCGCCAGCAGTTCCAGAAGGTCCAGCGGGGCCACGTCTACCCGCCGGTCGAGGCCATCAACCTGATCAAGGAGACCGCTTCGGCCTCCTTCGACGAGACGGTCGAGGTTCACGCCCGGCTGGGCGTCAACGTCCGCCACGCCGAGGAGCAGCTCCGCGGCACCCTCGCCCTGCCGAACGGGCTGGGCAAGGACGTCAAGGTCGCCGTGTTCGCCCAGGGCGACAAGGTCCGGGACGCCGAGGCGGCCGGAGCCGACATCGTCGGTGCCGAGGATCTCGCCGCGAAGATCGAAGAGGGCTTCGACGAGTTCGACGTGGTCATCGCGACCCCCGACATGATGCCCGTGGTCGGCCGGCTCGGCCGGGTCCTCGGCCCGTCGGGCAAGATGCCGAACCCGAAGGTCGGCACCGTCACCGACGACGTCGAGAAGGCCGTCACCGAGTCCAAGGCCGGCAAGGTCGAGTACCGCACCGACCGGCAGGCGATCGTGCACCTCGCGATCGGCAAGGCGTCGTTCGACGCGGACAAGCTGCTCGAGAACTACGCGGCCGTGATGGAGGAGATCACCAAGGCGAAGCCCGCTTCGACCAAGGGTCAGTACATCCTCTCGATCTCGGTCTCGACCACTATGGGCCCGGGCATCTCGGTGGATACCGGCAAGGCGACCGAGCGGGACATCTTCCCCGAGACCTCGGCGACCGCCGAGCCGGCCGCGGCGTAGGCAGTCAGTGCGCTTCAAGTCGCTGCTCGCTCTGGGAGCGGTCACCGTGACCGCGTCTTTCGGCCTGGCCGCCTGCGGCGGGTCCGGCGACGGCGGCTCGGACGGGGACAAGGCCGCGGTGGAAGAGGTGGTCGCCAAGCTCAAGGCGGCCACCCAGAAGGCCGATGCCGCTGAGTTCTGCAGCCTGTTCGAGCCGACCCGGCTCAAGGGGTGGATCGGCAAGAAGCGCTGCATCAAGATCTTCAAGCCCGCCCTCAAGCAGTCAGCCGACCTGCCGCTCAAGATCGACTCGATCGACATCGACGGCGACCAGGCCACGGTAACGGTGGACGGCGCCGAGTCGAAGCTGCAGCGGACCGACGGCCAGTGGTACCTGGAGACGCCGGACCTCGAGCTGCCTCCCGCGGCGCAGACCGACTGACGGCGTCGGACACGTCAAGACGAAGATCGACTTCGAGATCGACCGCTGATCCCACAGGGATCTGCTTCGTAAGAGGGGCGCCCCGGGGCGCCCCTCTTCTTTTCTCGAGCCTCGTTCCTCGGGATACCCCTCGAGATCGCCTGGGCGCTCGCCGGCCCTCGAGTGATCCGGCGATCGTGTCTATTGTCGGACTCGGGTGTCAGGCGAGGGGAGCCCGGTGCGGGGAGTCCATAGAAGGAGGGAGAAACATGAGGTTCACGCGTATTGCCGCGTTGCTTTTTGCTATCTGCATCGTCTCTGCGGGAGCGATCGTCACTCCGGCAACGGCCAGCAAGCCACTCATCGAAGACGAGGTGTTCTGGTCGAACGACCCGGACGGCAAGGACCTGTCGAGTGGCTCGGCTGGAGCTCCACCGGTGGCGGCAGCTACCAGGCCACCGACGAATGCGACGCTGGATGGTTCTACACCTGCGACTTCTTCCCAACCGGAGGTCCGATCATCAAGATGCCGAAGGGTGGGACCTACCCCGCCGGCAGCAAGGCCGAGTGGACCTACACCGTTCCGGGCGGCCCCGATGTCTACATCGAGGAAGCCCGTGGCGCAGGCCTGAACGTGCCCGGTGAGTCGCTGACGACGATGGAAGTCGGTGAGCCCCACGCCTACTTCGGCATGTGGAACGGTTCCTCCTGGGCCGGATACAGCCAGCGGGATGATGTCGGTGCGCTCACGCTCGACGACCAGGTCGGCGGTCCCGGTTATCGTCAGATCAAGTTCGGCGTCAAAGCGGCGACCAACGCTTCGTTCTCAGAGGATCACTGGGCCGGCCTCGGTCAGCTCACCGCGACCTTGGGCGATGACGTTCCCCCGGTGCTCGACTTCGATCCGGACGATCTGCCTAGTGGCTGGATCGACGGAAGCTCGATCGACATTCCCGCCTCCGCGGAGGACGGTGGCGTCGGGCTGTGGGGCGCCGGCGTCTTCGGATCTCAGCGCGGGACCTCCAACCCCTGGTCCTCTCCGGGCCTTTGGAGTGACGGCTTCGGTACGTCTTGCTCCGCGACCACCGAAGATCCCTGCCCCCTCAGCACCCCTCCTGGGTATGAGGTCGAGCTCAGGCCGGATGAGCTGAAGGAGGGATGGACGGCCGGCGTCATCTTCGCGCTGGACAAGAAGGACAATCTCTCACCCAACATCCAGGAGTTCGTGTTCGGCGTCGACACGATCAAGCCGGAGGTAGATCTCGGCGGCTCGTTCATGTCGGCTCCGGGAATGGTCCTGACCGACCCGAGCTACACCCTCGAGGTCGACGCGACCGACGGGGAGGAGTACAAGGAGAACTCCGGCGTGGTCCATCTGAGGGTACTGATCGATGACGTGGTCATCGACTCGGATTCGCAGTCCTGTCCCACGGAGAACTGCGAGCTCGATCTGAGCCCGACGATCGACAGCGACGACTACTCGAACGGCCCGCACCAGTTGAAGGTGAAGGCCACGGATGCGGTCGGTCACGTCAAGACCACGACGGTCGACTTCGAAGTCGACCGTTGATCCCGACGGATTGACGCGGGGGAGAGGGGGAGCCCGCGGGCTCCCCCTCTTCGTTCGCGGCGGGCTCCTCCGGCCGCCCCCTGCCGGCCGCATCGCGACGGCAACCGCTTTCCGGTAACGTTCCCGGCCTGCCATAGACCGCTGGCGGGGCGATAGCCCTCAAGTCCAGCGCAGGTGGAGCCGAGAGACCCGTTCTCCCTGCCCGCCCGCGTGCGGGTTTTTCTTTGGCAGAAAGCGTCAGACAAATCAACGTCAGACAGAGAACAGGCAGATATGAACCGTGAAGAAAAAGCCGCGCTGATCGAGGAGATCGGCGCCGAGATCGAATCTTCGGAGGCGATCTTCGCTGTCGATTACCGGGGCATCTCGGTAACCCAGGCAGCCGAGCTTCGGGGCAAGCTGCGCGAGGCCGACGCCTCTTTCAAGGTCGTCAAGAACCGCCTCACCAAGCTCGCCGCGGAAAAGGCCGGCACGACGGTACTGAACGATGTGCTTCAGGGCCCGACCGCGCTGACCTTCGTCAAGGGCGACACCGCCCAGGCCGCCAAGGCGATCACCAGCTTCAACAAGGAACATGACGTCCTCACCTACAAGGGTGG
>JBEBTS010000205.1:0-3651 GCA_040393665.1 Conexibacter woesei | reverse complement strand
GACGGCTACGCGGAGAAGCTGGACCTGCTGACCACGCTCCGAGTCCCGATCGTCTCCTTCGCCTTCGGCTGCCCCTCGGCCGACGACGTGGCCCGTATCCGGGACGCCGGCAGCGCCGTCTGGATCACGGTGACCACTCCGGCCGAGGCTCAACTCGCGGTCCGGGCCGGGGCCGACGCGCTGGTGGTGCAGGGAACCGAGGCGGGCGGCCACCGGGGCTCCTTCGACGACACCGCCCCCGGTGAGATCGGGCTGCTCGCGCTGCTGCGGCTCGTCGCGAGCGAGACCGACCTGCCCCTGATCGCGGCCGGCGGCCTGGCCGACGGGGCCGGGATTGCCGCGGCCCTGGTCGCCGGAGCCAGCGCCGCCCAGCTCGGCACCGCGTTCATGCTCAGCCCCGAGGCCGGAACCTCCCCGGCCCATCGGGCCGCCCTCGCCACCGACGCCCCGACCGCACTCACCCGCGCCTTCACCGGCCGCACCGCACGCAGCATCGTCAACGGATTCATGCGCGAGCACCCCGACGCACCCGCGGCCTACCCGGAGATCCACCACCTGACCAACCCGATGCGCCGGGCGGCCCGGGCGGCGGGGGATGCCGACGGCTTCCAGCTCTGGGCCGGCCAGGGCCACCGGCGGGCCCGGGAGCTTCCGGCCGCCGAGGTCGTCCGCACCCTCGTGGCGGAGACGAGCGATGCGATTCGACGCGTCGCCGGTCAGGTCGGCTGAGTCATGTTAGGTTTCCGTTAGGAATTCGCAAGGGACAGCTATGCAAGCCGTTGAAAAGGAATCGTGGCGAGCGGACGGATGAAGTCGGTACAGGGAGCGATCATCACGGTGGCGGTCGCCGTCGCGGCCCTCGTCTGCTGCTCCGCCGCTACGGCCGCCAAGCGGATCTACAGCCCCTCCAAGGTCCGCAACGACTACGACGCCCGGATCGCATCGACCGGCGACAGCCTGTGGCTCGCGGTGATCGGGGCCAGCCGGCAGGGCGAGTACATCATCAAGGTCTACCGCTTCAAGCGCGGGAGATGGGCCGCCTTGCCGGGCCAGCCCGGGACGCTCTACGGCGGCGGCCTGAAGTTCGCGGTCCTCACCCCGACCGGCGGTGAGCCCACCCCCTGCGTCGGCGACTCCCCGCGGGACCTGGCGCGGATCCGATGCTTCTCCGGCGGGACCTGGCGTGAGCTCCCGATCGCGGACGAGCTGCGCGGGTTCGCCCTCGCCGGCCTCCGATCCGACGGTCCGAGGCTGACCGCGGTGCTCGGTCGCTGGAACGAGGACAAGACCACGACCGTCCGGGTCGCTCGGACCGGGGGCCTCTCCCTCGAAGCGGAAGGCCCACCGCTGGAGCTGGCCGGGCTGGTGCAGTCCGATCTGGGCGAGGTCACGACCGGCACGGATGCCTCGAAGATCGACGTGGGTCTCCAGGTCCTTTCCTCGCCCGCCTACGGGCAACGGACCCTGGCCACGCTCGAAGGGGCGACCTGGTCGGTCGGGTCCCGGATCACGACCCTCCACGGAGGCCCGCAGCTCACCGGTCCCGTCCGGTCCGGGGCGTCCGTCTTCATCCCGGTGGTCAACGGCCTTCCCTTCGGCCGGCACGTCTCCCGCTGGCCGTTCTACCTGCTGCGCAACGGCACCGACCCGTGGACCCCCGTGGGCGGGAAGCGGATCAGCACCGGAAACGGAGCCAACACCGGCGGCGTCCATGCGGTCGGGTCCCGGATCTGGGTCGTCTGGGAGACCCTGCGCATGACCAAGAAGATGAGGTTCAAGGGAGGCGCCCTCGCCGCCCGCGTCAGCCCCGACGGCCGCCGGTTCGACCGCAGGATCACCCTGAGAAAGGGCCCCGGGATGGGCAACCAGATCCTCCAGGCGATCAGCTTCCGGAACCGACCGGCTTTCCTCTACGCGAAGCTGGTGCGGGGCCGGTTCCGCGCCACGGTGGACCTCTCCCGGCGATGAACCTCATGGACTACAACCGACGAGCCAACCTGCTGTCGCTCCTGATCCTGCTGCTCGTGCTCGGCGCGACCGGCTCGGCCTCGGCCGCCGGTCCGGTCCAGAGCCCGTCGTCGTTCCGGGACGGCCTGGAGGCCACCCTGGCCGGGGACGGG
Source organism: Conexibacter woesei (assembly GCA_040393665.1). Classification (GTDB taxonomy): domain Bacteria; phylum Actinomycetota; class Thermoleophilia; order Solirubrobacterales; family 70-9; genus 67-14. The sequence goes on along the minus strand of JBEBTS010000205.1, from coordinate 1,531 downwards.
ACGAACCTGTGGCTGGCCGCGATGGGGACCGACGCCAAGGGCAAGGTCCGAACCGAGGTGCTCGCCTACCGCGGCGACAGATGGAAGCGACTCGGCGGCCGGTCCCGCGCATCCTCGGGCTACTACCTCCAACTTGCGCTCCGGAAGCCGGCCAAGGGCGGACGGCCCGACGTCTGCTTCGGGGACATGACCCCCGCCGACAGTCCCAGGGTCCGGTGCTTCGAACGGGGACGCTGGCGGACGAAGAGCGTCCCGAAGCGGTTCCGGAAGATGACCCTCTACGGCCTCAGGTCGGACGGCAACCGGCTGACCGCCCTCTTCTCGGGGATCGAGAGGAAGCCGCGCGGCAAGACCGTCACCAGGATTCGCCTGGCCCGCCTCAAGGGCAGCCGCCTCGTGCCGATGAAGGCCCGGCTCGACCTGCGCGGGGCGCGGGTCGTCAGCTTCGCCCGGACCGCGTCCGGACGCTCCGAAGGCCCGCTCGAGATCGACGTGATGGACAACAACGTCGGGACCAGGTTGGTCGTCACCAAGGAGAAGGACGGTTGGGCCCGCTCGGCGGTGCTCGCGGACCGGGCCATCATGACCAGCTGGCTTTCCCCGGCGATCCGCACCCCGGACGGCTCGCTCTACTTCTCGCGCACCAACTTCTTCGAGACCACGGGCTACCTCGATCGGGTCGACTCCTACGGCGACCTGCTCGTCAGCCGCCTGAAGGACGGCGAATGGTCGAACGTCGGCGGCGGTCCGATCAGCCGGGGAACCGGGATCGCCCAGGGCGGGATCTATCCCGTGGACGGGCGGATCTGGACGGTCTGGCAGGAGAACGACGGGGAGGGCATCGCCTTCGGCGGCCTGTTCCGCACCAAGGTGTTCGCCGCCCGGCTCGATCCCTCCGGCACCGGATACGACCGGGAGATCCCACTCTGGTCCGGCCGGACCTACTTCCCCGGCGCGACCCAGGCGATCGCGTATCGCGGCGGCACCGTCTTCCTCTACGCCCGTCAGTTCTCCCCGCGAGGCGGGCTTCACCCCACCGTCGACTTCTCCCACTCCACCGAGGGCCAGGCCGAACCCGGCTGATCCCTCCAGATCGTCGGATATCCTGAGGCCAGGGTCCGATTCGGGGGACAGTCGCCTCGCCGCCGCGAGGCACGACAGACGGAGGGTTCGAGGTGGCATCTGGAAACGGGAGGGGCTCTGCGTTCGGCTTTGCCGCGGCGCTGTTGACTCTCATCTGCATCATCGCCTGGCCGGGAGTCGCCACCGCGGCGACGGAAGGGCCGGTCCGTCCGGCCGAGAGCCTGCTCGACAGCGCCGACCTCGAGGCCCTGGATCGGGCTGAGGACGCCGGTCAGAGCCACGTCACCCTGCTGATCGCCGCCGAGGAGGACCGCACGGCCGCGGTCGCCGCGGGCATCCGGGCGCTCGGCGGCACGATCGGCTTCCGGGAGAGCCGGGTGGACTACGTCCGGGCCCGGGTGCCGCTGGAGAAGGCCAAGCAGGCCGCGCGCCTGTCGGCGATCGAGGC
>JBEBTS010000204.1:0-3651 GCA_040393665.1 Conexibacter woesei | reverse complement strand
GGGACCTCATCCTTATCAGAGATGCGCTCTAACCAACTGAGCTAATCGCCCTTGCAGGAGCCGGAATTGTACTGTCGGCGGAGGTTTGATGTCGCCTCGCCGAAAAGGCGGGAAGCGACCGGGCCTCACCGGTCAGCCGGCGTCCCGGATCAGTCGAGCCGTTCCGCCAGCTCGATCACCTGGTCCAGGTCGTCCAGCTGGATCTCCAGGACGAGGCCCTTGCCCCGCGGCTTGATCCGCACCGCGCGGTCGAGGCCGGTCTCCAGCCGCTCGGTGACCTCGGAGATGGCTTCGCGCTCCTCGGCGCTCAGCTCGGTCCTGGCCGCCCGGCCTCCCGATGGCTCCGCCAACTGACGGGCACCGGCCTCGGTCTGACGGACGGACCAACCCTCGCGCTTGGCTTGACGAGCCAGGTTGCGACGCTGATCGTGGTCGGTGACCTGCAGGATCGCGCGGCCGTGACCCTCGGAGAGCTCACCCTGCTCGAGCATCTCCAAGACCTCATCCGGGAGGTCGAGCAGGCGGATCAGGTTCGAGATCTGGGGCCGACTGCGCCCGACCCGCTTACCGAGGTCCTCCTTGGTCAGGCCGAGATCCTCGACCAGGGCGGCGCAGGCCCGCGCTTCTTCGACCGGGTTGAGGTTCTCCCGGACCATGTTCTCGATCAGGGCGACCTCGAGCCGGTCGGCCTCGTCGGAGTCCCGGATCACCACCGGGACCTTCTCGACCCCGGCCATCTGGGCGGCCCGCCAGCGACGCTCGCCGGCGATGATCTCCCAGGATCCCTTGCCGACCGACCTCACGATAAGTGGTTGGACCACTCCGGAGGCCGCGATCGACTCGGAGAGAGCCTCGAGGGCCTCCGGCTTGAACCGGGTCCGCGGCTGCCCGGGATTCGGCTTGATCGAGTCGACCGGCAACTCCCGCATGTCGGGTCCGGTGGCGCTCTCCGGCAGGATCGCGCCCAGGCCCCGTCCCATCCCACGACGTTCAGCCACGGTTCATGACCTCCTCGGCCAGGGCGACATAGGCAGTGGATCCACGTGAGCTTGGAGCGTAGTCGGTCACGGGGATGCCATAGCTGGGAGCCTCGGCAACCCGCACGGTGCGGGGAATCACGTTGCGGAAAACGGTCTCGGAGAAGTGATCGCGGAGCTCTCGCTCCACGTCCTGAGCCAGGCGGGTCCGCTCGTCGTGCATGGTCACCAGCACTCCGGCGAGCTCCAGGGTCGGATTCATCTCGCGACGGACGGTCGAGAGCGTGTCCAAGAACTCGACCAAGCCCTCCAGAGCCAGATACTCGGCCTGGACCGGCACGATAACCCGGTCGGCGGCGACCAGGGCGTTGACCGTCACCGGCCCCAGCGCCGGCGGGCAGTCGATCAGGACCACGTCGAAGTGGTCTTCGATCGGACCCATGTGGTCGCGGAGCTGGTAATTGGGTCGATCCAGACGCGGTAGCTCGACCACGGAGCCGGCCAGGTCACGGCTCGCGGGAACCACCCACAGGTTGTCCGGTCCGGCCGACTTTGCGGCCTCGGCGATGGTGGTCTCACCGGAGAGGACGTCATACGTGGACGGCTGGTCGTCCTTGTCCAGGCCGAGCCCGACGGTCGCGTTGCACTGCTGATCGAGGTCGATCACCAGCACCCGCTTCCCCAGCCGGGCAAAAGCGGCCCCCAGGTTCACGGCCGTGGTCGTCTTGCCGACCCCGCCCTTCTGATTTGCGATCGCGTAGATCAGTCCCATTGATTCAACCCAGTCTTTCTCATGCGCGGCTCAGCTTAGAGGGCGAGTGGCCGCTTGCGGACCATGCCCGGCCGGCGGGGGATCCCGTCTGGCGTGGGGCCGGTCTTTTTCAGGATGTAGAGATGTCTTTCACGTGACCCGGGAAAGGGAACCACCGGCACGACCCGATCGATCTCCATCGCCAGACGGTCCCCGAGCAGGCCGACCTTCTCCTCTCCTTCGGGTTCCCGCTCGCCTTTCCAGGCAACGAGAGATCCGCCGGTTCGCAGCAGCGGCGAGGCCAGCTCGGCCAACGCCTCCAGCGGGGCGACCGCCCGGGCCGTGACCAGATCGCAGGACTCCCAGCCGTCACCCTTGGCCCATTCCTCGGACCGGGCCTTGATCGCGACCACGTTCCCGAGGCTCAGGGCGGATATGGCCTGGTTCATGAACTCGACCTTGCGGCCGACGGAGTCGATCAGGGTGAAGCTCGCATCGGGCAGGGCGGCTGCCAGCGGAATCCCCGGGAACCCGGCCCCGGAACCGAGATCGGCGGCGACCCTCGCGGATCGCACCTCCTCGACCGTGAGTCCGGCGAGGCTGTCGGCCAGGTGGACCTTCCGAGCCTCGCCAGGGTCGGTGACCGAGCTGAGCGACGTGTGGCTCGAAGCCAACAGCTCCAGCATCGGCTCCAGCCGGTCGATTAGCCCCTGGTCTGACCAGGGTTGACCCTCCCGGGTCACTCGGGCAGCAAGGGAGCCACGACGACCCGCCGATGCGGATCGTCACCGGTGGAGAAGGTCTCGACCTCGGTCCGGGACTTCAGGTGCTCGTGGACGATCCGTCGCTCGCGGGCGCTCATGGCGTCGAGCTCGACCTCGGAGTCGGTCTCGATCGCCTTCTCGGCGGCGCGATCGGCGCGATCGACGATGATCTCCTCGCGCCGGGCGCGGTATCCCGCGGCGTCGACGACGACCCGCTTGCGATCGCGCATGCCCTGGAAGGCGGCCTGGAACGAAAGCAGCTGGAGGGCGTCGATCGTCTGGCCGCGCCGCCCGATCAGGAGGCCGTAGTCCTCGTCGCCGACGACGGTCGCCGTGATGGTGTCCTCGTCCTCCTCGACCTCGACTTCACCGTCGAGGTCGAGCTGATCGAGGACGCATTCGACCAGGGCGATGATTCGGTCTGCCGGGTCCGCCGGCCACTCGGTGGCTTCCATCGGTCGCAGTCTAGACACCAATAGGCGGGTTTACCGGCGACGCTTCTTCTTGCGCGGCGGGGGCGGCGGCGCCTTGGCGGCCACCGCCTCCTCCGGGGTGGGGACGACAGGTGGCGGAATCACCTTGTTGACGACGTACTGCTGGCCGATCGTCCAGAAGTTGGTCGTGATCCAGTAGAGCACCAGGCCCGCCGGGAACGAGATGATGAAGGGGATGAAGATGAACGGCAGGACCAGCATCATGATGCGCTGGTTCTTGTCCGCTGTGGTGGCCGTGATCAGGCCCGAGACCAGCTGGGTCCCGACGTACAGCACCATCAGGATGATCAGCACCGATCCGGTGGCCTTGGCGGTCAGGTCGGGGATGATCAGGAAGCTCTCACCGAATCCGCCCAGCTGTCCGGTCGCGGTGTTCAGAACCTCGCCGCAGGACTTGGCGGTCTGGCCGCACATGTCCTCCCGCAGCGGTCCCCTCAGGGTGTAGAAGAGCGTGATGAAGATCGGCATCTGCGCCAGCAGCGGGATGCACGAAGCCAGGGGATTGATCTTGTTCTCCTGGTAGAACTTCATCATCTCCTGGGAGAGGCGCTGACGATCGTTCTTGTACTTCTCCTGGAGCGCCTTGATCTGCGGCTGGAAGGCCTGCAGCGCCCGCATGCTCTTGAGCTGCTTGTAGGTCAGCGGGATCAACAGGGCCCGGGTGA
>JBEBTS010000203.1:0-3674 GCA_040393665.1 Conexibacter woesei | reverse complement strand
GCGTGGGCGGCTTCCAGCAGCTTCTGCTCGCCGAAGGCCGGCGCGGCGATCTGGAAGCCGACCGGCAGCTCCGGGCCTCCGCCCGCGGGCGCCGCGGTTCCGGAGGGGATCGAGATGGCCGGGATGCCGGCCAGCGACATCGGCACGGTGAAGAGGTCGTTCAGGTACATGGCCCAGGGGTCGGAGGTCTTCTCGCCGAGGCCGAAGGCGACTGTCGGCGAGGTCGGGGTGACGACGAGGTCGACGCCGGCGAAGGCGTTGTCGAAGTCCTCGACGATCCGGGTCCGGACGCGCTGGGCGCGGCCGTAGTAAGCGTCGTAGTAGCCGGACGAGAGCGCGTAGGTGCCGAGCATGATCCGTCGCTTCACCTCGGGCCCGAAGCCGTTCTCGCGGGTGACCTCGTACATCGAGAGCAGGTCCTCGTCGCTGTCCCGGCGGCCGTACCGGACCCCGTCGTAGCGCGACAGGTTGGTCGAAGCCTCGGCCGGGGCGAGCACGTAGTAGGCGGAGATCGCGTGGGGCGCGTGGGGCAGCTCGATGTCGACCAGCTCGCCGCCGAGCCGTTCGATCGTGGCCAGGGTCGCCTCGAACGAGGCGAGCACGCCCGGCTCGACTCCTTCGGCGAACAGGCCGCGCGGGACCCCGAGCCTCAGTCCTTCCAGGCTCTCGGCGGTCGGGGCGGCGATCCCGCCCTCGATCCCGACCGAGGTGGCGTCCATCTCGTCCCGGCCCTCCAGCAGGGATAGCAGCAGCGCGGCATCGGCCACGTTGCGGGTCAGCGGCCCGCACTGGTCCAGCGAGGACGCGAAGGCGATCATCCCGAAGCGGGAGATCGCGCCGTAGGTCGGCTTGAGCCCGACGATGCCGCAGAACCCGGCCGGCTGGCGGATCGAGCCGCCGGTGTCGGTGCCGAGCGCCCAGGGCGCCAGGCCACCGGCGACGACGGCCGCGGAGCCGCCGGAGGAGCCGCCGGGGACACGCCCGGTGTCCCACGGGTTGAGGCTCGGGCCGAAGGCGGAGTTCTCGTTCGAGGAGCCCATCGCGAACTCGTCCATGTTGGTCTTGCCGAGCATCGGCAGGCCGGCCGCGGCCAGCTTCCGGACCGCGGTGGCCGTGTACGGCGGCAGGTAGCCCTCGAGGATGCGGGAGGCGGCGGTGGTCGGCACGCCCTCCGTGCAGAAGATGTCCTTGATCGCGACCGGGACCCCGGCGGCGGGGCCGGTCGCGGCGGTGTCCACCCCGGCGACCGCGGCGTCCGCGTCCGACTTCCAGAGGTAACCGTTGAGCTGGTCGCCGGCGACCCGGTCCCGCCAGAACTCGAGGACCTCGGCGGCCGAAGCCTGCCCGGCGGAGATGAGCTCGCCCGTGCCGGCCGCGTCGGCCGCAAGCAGATCTGCGTCAGTCATCTCGATCAGGCCTCGGCCTGCGGCGAGGGGACGCGGAAGGCGCCGTCGTGCGGGTCGGGCGCCTGGGACAGCGCGCGCTCGGGGGACAGGCTCGGGCGTGGCACGTCGTCGCGCAGCACGTTCTCCAGCGGAACGACGTGAGAGGTCGGCTCGACCCCTTCGATGTCGACCTCGGCCAGCCGGTCGACATGGTCGAGGATGGATGAGAGCTCGCCGGCCAGGCTGTCGACCTCTTGGTCGGTCAGCCGGAGCCGGGAAAGCCGGGCCACATGCAGTACCTGTTCACGCTCGATCACGGGGTCGAGTCTAGAGCGAACGGGCTCGAAATGACGCCGTAACGTCGCGGGCGCCCGGACCGCTCCGGCCAGAGCCGCCCTCCCCCTCCCGAGCCCTGCGCGGACGACCCCGTGGGCGGGTGCCCGCGGCCTCAGCCCTCGCGCCGCACGCTCCGCCAGTTCGCCAGCCCGACCGCGATCAGCCCGACCAGCGCGAGCCAGAACCCGCTGCCGTATCCGTCCTCCGGCGGGCCGATCAGATGGATCAGCATCGCCACCAGCAGGATCAGGGAGACGAGCCAGAGCAGGGTCTCCCACACGACCGGTACGTCGGTCAGGCGGCTGGAGGCGACGACCAGCGGCACCAGCAGCGCGGCGAGGCCGCCGAGGGCCAAGAGCAGCTCGAACAGGCCGAGCTCGTCGAACCCGGTCCGATCCCCGTCCCAGGGAAGGGAGAGCCCGACCAGGATGGCGGCCCCTCCCAGCCCGACCAGCCATTCGAGTCCGTGGACGCGACTGAGTCTCACCGCTGCGTTCCTCCTGCGTTGTAGTCGTTGAATCCGGTGCCGGCCGGCCGCCGATCGCGATCGGGCCCGGCCGTTCGCCGGCGATCCTCCCCGCGCTGCGCTCCCCGTTCCCGCCTCATCGCCCGAGGCTTGCGTCCGGGTTCCCGCTCCGCCTTCGCCCGCCGGCCCTGAAACTGGTTGGAGAGCCATCCGCCACCGATGACCGCGGCCAGGCAGAGCAGCGCCAGCCAGGGGGCCGCCTCGCGGCCCGCGTCGCTCCACGGCGGGGAGATCAGCCGGTAGAGGACCAGCAGGAAAGAGACGCCGCCGAGCGCGGTGAGGATCGCGCCGGGCCGGATCGCCAGCTTGACCCGGAGGCCGGCCAGCACCGCGCTGCCGATCGCGACGGCCACGGTCAGCAGCAGGATCAGGTCGATCCAGGCGAAGCTGGTCCACGCGTCCCACGCCCGGCCGACGCCGACGCCGATCGCGTCGTCGGCGACCGGGGCCGAGGCCGAGATCGAGTACCAGTCGCCGAACATCACGATCAGCAGGAAGAACCCGCCGACCGCCGACAGCAGCAGCCCGACGTCGAGTCTCAGCGGCCGGTCGCGCAACCGCTCAACCGTGCCCGCCCGCCGCCGCGAGCGTGTTCGCCATGAGCATCGCGATCGTCATCGGCCCGACCCCGCCGGGCACCGGCGTGATCGCCCCGGCGATCGGCTCCACCGAGTCGAAGTCGACGTCGCCGCGCAGCCCGTCGTCGGTGCGGTTGATGCCGACGTCGATCACGGTCGCGCCGGGCTTGACGTGGTCGGCGGTGATCAGCTCCGGGACGCCGACCGCGGCGATCAGGACGTCGGCGCGGCGGCAGGTGGCGGCCAGGTCGCGGGTGCGGGAGTGGCAGATCGTGACGGTGGCGTTGCGGGCCAGCAGCAGGCTGACCAGGGGCCGTCCGACCAGGTTGGACCGGCCGACGATGACCGCCTCGGCGCCTTCCAGGTCGGTGCCCGCGTGGTCCAGCAGCTCCATCACCCCGGCCGGGGTGCAGGGCACCAGGCCGGGCCGGCCGCCCGCCAGCAGGCCGGCGTTGGTCGCGGTGAGGCCGTCGACGTCCTTGTCCGGGTTGATCGCCGCGATCACCGCGTCGGGGTCGATGTGGTCCGGAACCGGCAGCTGGACCAGGATCCCGTCGATGTTCTCGTCGGCGCCGAGCGCCTCGACCAGGTCGACCAGCTCGTACTGAGGCGTGTCGGCGGGCAGCCCGTGATGCACCGACCGCATGCCCGCCTCCTCGCAGGCCCGGTGCTTGTTGGCGACGTAGATCTCCGAGGCCGCGTCGGCGCCGACCAGGACCGTGGCCAGGGTCGGAACCCTGCCGGCACGGGCGACGAACCGGGTCACTTCCTCCCCGACCCGGGCCCGTACCTCGGCCGCCACCTGCTTGCCGTCGATGATCGTTGCACCCACCTGACTCACCTCTTCCA
>JBEBTS010000202.1:0-3690 GCA_040393665.1 Conexibacter woesei | reverse complement strand
GATGGTACTTGGGGGGCAACCCCCTGGGAGAGTAGGTCGCCGCCGGTTTTTCATTCAAGGGCCGCCCTTCGGGGCGGTCCTTTTGCGTGCATCCACGCACGGAGCCGGTGTGCCCGGACGGGCTCGGTCGTGACCAGTTGATCTCCGGCGGTGTACGGGACCGAAGACGGTGTGATTGCGGTTGAACTCACATCGTGGGAGACAGTCGATACACGCCTTGTGGTCGCCGGGAATCACTTAATTGGGATGTGTTTGGGATGTGGGTCCGGGTGCAACTAAGGTGCGGAGGACGTGACTTTCGTTGTCGGGAGAACGTCGGGTTCGCGCCCGCCGGGAGACAACTCGATGGTTTCATTCAGCGGCGTCGTGCCTGCTTGTAAAGCATCCGCTCGAGCGTGGCGGCAATCCGCTTGAGCGTGACGGCAGCGATGCCTGGATGTCTGGTCGGTCGACATCGGGTCGGGTAGCCCGGATGTCACTCGGGGGTCGATCGGCTCGATGCGGCGGCATCAATTGAGGGCGACCGTCGCGACGGTCGCGACGGGTTGAGTCCCTTCGTCGGGTGCTGACCAGCCTTCAATCAGGGGATGAGCGAAGGCGGCTCGATCGAGTACCGAGCGCCGGGAGCTGACCGGCCGGGGCCGGCTGGTCGTGGGACGCTCGGTGGAGCTGGGCTCAGTGGTTGTCGGAGAAGCGGATCCGGGGAGGATGGAGCGCGGCCGGCAGCTGGGAGGTCGGACGCCGATGGTCCGGGCTGCCGCAGGGCCGGTCGGACGCCTTGGCCGGGTTGCGTCGCGGCGAGGCCGCGGGCAGCGACGGGGCGTTGCGGTGGTTGCGTCCGGATCCGGGGCAGGCCGCGACGTCGGAGGCGTCGACGGCATCGGGGGCCAGCGGGTCGGGGTCGTTGCCGGCCATGATCGCCCGGTGGCGCTCCAGCTGGCGCTTCGCGTCCTGGCGGGCGGCGTCGCCGGCCGGGGTGTCCGGGTACTCGAGGCCGTACTCGCCGAGCGTGGCGAGCTCGATCAGCAGGTCGATGGTGTTGGCGGCCCGGGTGGCCGCCCTGGTGCGGAAATTTACGGTAGATGCGAACATAGGTTCGTAATTTAGGTGGTCCTTCGGACACGAACATGTGTTTGGGTGGGATCTTGCAGAACCGGCGCGTGGGCGGTCGCCCAAAGGGGGCAAGTACCCCCAGTTCTGGCTCTCAGAGAGCCAGACCTGGGGGTACCTCCCCGAGGCATGGCCGAGGCTGGGGGGCGGCCCGGGGGACGGGATCTTGGGCCGCCGGGTCAGGCGGGTCGGAGGCGGATTGGGCTCCCGGGCGGGCTGGGCCCAGAGGCCGCCTCGGGCTCAGGGACCGGGAGGCCCAGAGGCCGCCTCGGGCTCAGGGGTCGGGAGGCTTGGAGGCCGCGTCGGGCCTCGGGCCGGGGAGACGCGGCCGCGGCCTCAGCGGCCGCGGCGACCGAAGTTGAAGCCGGTCGGGGCGAGGTTCTTGATCAACGGGTCGGGCGGGTCGATCTCCCGCAGGCTGCGGACGTTGAGGCTGACCACGCCTTGGCGGGACTCGACCCAGCCCCGGACCCGGACCAGGGTGGCCGTCTTGACCACTGATCGGTAGCGGGCGGCGATCCTCGGAGCGAGGATGAGGTTGAGCGTGCCGTGCTCGTCCTCGATCAGGACGAAGATCACGCCGCGGGCGGTCTCGGGCCGTTGGCGGGCCACCTGGAGGCCGGCGACCTCGGTCCAGCTGCGGTCGGGCAGTGCCGACGCCTCGGTGCTCGTGAGGACCCGTTTCGGCAACCCCGGCCGGACGAGGGCCATCGGATGGCCCTCCAGGGTCATGCCGATCCCCGCGTACTCGGCCCGGACCCTGGCCCAGCCCTCTGGCTCCTCCAGCCCGGGGCCTTCGCCTTCGTCCAGAGGCAGGGTCAGCTGCCGGTGCCCGCCGCCGGCGGTCGAGCGGGGCAGCAGCCCGACGTCCCACAGCCCCGAGGCGCGCTCGCCCCGGGGCAGGGAGCGCAGGGCGCCCGCCCAGGCCAGCAGCTCCAGGTCCTCCCGGCGCAGGGGGATCCTGGCGCCGAGGTCGGCCAGGTCCCGGAACCGGCCGCCGCGCTCGCGCTCGGCGACCAGCAGCTCCATCTCCTTGCGGGTCACGCCCTTGATGTAGCCCAGCCCGATCCGGACGGCGGGCTGGGACCCGTCCCCGGCTGCCCGGTCGGGCCACTCGGTGCCGCACTCGACCCGGCTGTGGTTGAGGTCCGGCGGCAGGACCTCGATCCCGCTCCGGCGGGCGTCATGGACCAGCGAGTCCGGGGGATAGAAGCCCATCGGCTGCTCGTTCAGCAGGGCGGCCAGGTACTCCGGCCCGTAATGCACCTTGAGCCAGGCGGACTGGTAGGCCAGCAGGCCGAAGGCCGCGGAATGGGCCTTGGGGAAGCCGAACCCGGAGAACCCGATGATCTGGGCGTAGACCTCCTCCGCCTCCTCGACGGTCAACCCCTTGCCGGTCGCCCCCGCGATGAACCGGAGGCGGTGGTCCTCCAGGGCTTGGCGGGATCGCTTGCGGCTCATCGCCCGACGGAGGCTCTCCGCCTCCGACGAGCTGAACCCGGCGACCTGCATCGCCACCTCGATCACCTGCTCCTGGAAGATGATTACCCCGAGGGTCTCCTCCAGCACCGGTTCGAGCAGGGGATGGATGCACGGAACCTCGTAGTCGGGGTCGGTCCGCAGCCGGGCGCGACGTTCGAGGTAAGGGTGGACGGCCCCGCCCTGGATCGGCCCGGGCCGGACCAGGGCCACCTGGACCGTCAGGTCGTCGATGTTCCGGGGCTGCATGCGGGGCAGCATCTGCATCTGGGCCCTGCTCTCGATCTGGAAGACGCCGACGGTGTCGGCCCGGCGGATCGCCTCGAAGGTGGGCTGGTCCTCCAGGCTGATCCGGCTCAGGTCGACGGTCCTGCCCCGGGTCCGGTGGATCTCGTCGACGCACCGCTCGACCGCCGAGAGCATGCCGAGGCCGAGCAGGTCGATCTTGAGGAAGCCGGCGTCCTGGCAGGAGTCCTTGTCCCACTGGACGATCTGGCGCTCCTCCATCGCGGTCGGCACCACCGGGCAGATCTCGATCAGCGGCTGGGTGGCGATCACCATGCCCCCGGAGTGCTGCGACGGGTTGCGGGGGACGTTGCGGGACTCCCGGACCAATCCGGCGAGGTGCCGCCAAGCCGGGGAGTGGGCCCGCTCCTGGCCGATCGTGGCGGCGAGGTCACGCACGAAGTCGTCGGAGCCGGAGTGGAAGTCGACCGCCCGGGCGGCCCGTTCGAGCTCGCCGGCGGGGATCCCCAGGGCCTTGCCGAAGTCGCGGATCGCGCCCCGGGTGCGATAGGTGGGGAAGGCGGCGACCAGCGCCGAGCGGTCGCGGCCGTAGCGCGCGTGGATCCGCGGGATCAGGGCGGCCCGGATGTCTCGGGGGAAGTCGAGGTCGATGTCGGGGGCGGCCGAGACCTCTTCGTTGAGGAAGCGGCCGGGGAAGAGGTCAGCGGCGACCGGGTCCACGTGGGAGAGGCCGGTCAGGTAGCAGACGATCGAGCTGACCGAGGACCCCCGGCCCCGGCCGGGCGGGAGCACGGCGCGGGCGGCGGAGGGGCCGCGGACCTCGGCCGCGACCTCCCGGGCCAGGTCGAGCAGGTC
>JBEBTS010000201.1:0-3694 GCA_040393665.1 Conexibacter woesei | reverse complement strand
GCCCACGCAGACCGTCACGGTCCGGTGACCCGACCCTGACCGGGTTCCCTACTGGTGCCCGCTGAGGTGACTGACGGGGGTGGCCGCGCGGCCACCCCCGTCTTGGTTCTCGGCCACGTTCCGGTCTCCGCGGCTCATGAACCACGGCATATCGGGGAAACCGCACCTTCCTGTGTACGTGTGTGTTTTGGCTAATGAAGCCCTCGGGTATCGAGGTGAGAAGCAATCCCCACGAGCGAAGGAGCGAGACCATGAGTACGCACGAACTCGTCCACTTTCCGAGAATGACCGTCGCCGCGGCACTGACGGCACTGATAGGGATGGTGGTGGCCACGCTCCTTGTGTCGGCGCCGCCGGCCCAGGCGGCCAACGAGTCGGCGACCGCCGGTTTCAGCATGGCTCCTCGTTCGGGCCCGCTCTACAAGGAGGCTCGGAAGCCCGTGAACCTGGGCATCAACGTCGAGGTGACGGCTCCCTTCCCGGCGTCCCCCGAGATCCTGCCCTTGAAGAAGGTGACCGTGGACTTCCCCACGGACATGAAGTTCAACCCCAAGAAGAACTTCCCCGTGTGTCCTGCCGACCAGGTCGGTCCGCCGCCCGTCAACATGTCCGTGCCGCCCGCTGAGGTCATCGCGCGGTGCCCCAAGGCAGTTCTGGGCAACGGTACGGCTCAGCTGTACCTGGCGCACGTGAACTACGCCAACGGCCCCAACCTGAAGGATCCGGTGCTCGTCGTCTTCAACGGCGGCAAGACCAACTCTGGCCTCCCGAAGATCAAGATCTACGGTTACTCGAAGGGGACCGGAGCCGGCATCTACATGGAGGGGGCACTCCAGAACGACGGCAAGCTGGAGATCTCCGTACCGGTGCTCACGTACGACTCCGCGGTCGGGCAGTTCGACCTGCAGATTCCCGCCACGCAGCCACTCCAGTACAACGGCGCGCCGGTCCCCGGCAGCGTCGGGCTGGACAAGACCTACGTCCAGGCGAAGTGCTCCACCGGCAAGTGGAACCTGGGCGCAGAGTTCGTCCTCGGCACCAGGGACACTGCTGGTCAGCCGACCAGCCCGGATTCGAACGTCAGCGCCCCGCCGGTGACGGACAACTGCACCGGCCTCGCCGGCAAGGCGCGATTCGCACGGGTGGTCGCCAAGGGCCCGAAGAAGATCAGGCGGGCCAAGAAGGGCGTCTTCCGGGTCAAGCTGACCAACAACGGCACCGCGACCGCCAAGGCCGTGAAGATCAAGGTGGCCGGCAAGTGGGTGAAGCCCCGAGTCCAGAGGGTCGGCAAGCTCGCTCCCGGCCAGGCTCGCACCGTCAGGGTGAGGGTCAACCTGACCCGTAAGGCCAAGCGAGGCAAGAGGACGGTCGTGAAGTTCCGTGCCAGCGCCGCCAAGACCGGGGCCAAGGTCGGGAAGGCAAGGGTGAGGGTCAGGTAGCCACCGTAGACCCACTCGCCGACGCACTGGAGCCGCGCGGACCTCTTCTTCAAGAGGGGGCCGCGCGGCTCTCGTGCGTCTGGTGACCAGGCCGGGCCTCAGCCCAGCTTGTCCGGGTCCAGCTCGATGCTGACCGGGCAGTGGTCGGAGCCCATCACGTCGGCGTGGATCGTGGCGTCGACGAGGGCGGGGCGGAGGGAGGAGGAGATCAGGAAGTAGTCGATCCTCCAGCCGACGTTCCGCTCCCTCGACTTGGCCATGGGGGACCACCAGCTGTAGTGGCCGTTGCCCTCGGTGAACTCGCGGAAGGTGTCGATGAAGCCGGCGTCGAGGAAGTTCTGGAACCCCCGGCGCTCCTCGTCGGTGAAGCCGTGCTCGCCGCGGTTGGCCTTGGGGTTGGCGAGGTCATCCTCGGTGTGGGCGACGTTCAGGTCGCCGCAGAAGATGACCGGCTTGCTCTTCTCCAGGTGCTGGAGATGGGCCAGCATCGCCGGGTCCCACTGCTTCTCGCGGAGCGGGAGTCGGGTCAGGTCCCGCTTCGAGTTCGGGACGTAGGAGGTGACCACGAAGAAGTGCTCGTACTCGGCGGTGAGGACGCGTCCCTCTCGCATCGGGTCGCCGTAGTCGTCCGCGGTGAGGCCGAACTCGGCCGAGATCCCGTCGGCGAAGTCGTTGAGAGTGGAGATCGGCTTGCTTCGGGTGAAGATCGCGGTGCCGGAGTAGCCCTTGCGCTCGGCCGAGTTCCACAGCTCCTCGTAGTCGGGCAGGTCGATCACCGCCTGCCCCGGCTGGGCCTTCGTCTCCTGCAGGCAGAGCACGTCGGGACGGTGCTCCCCGACGAAGGGCTCAAACTCTTCCTTGCGGATCACCGCCCGGATCCCGTTCACGTTCCACGAATAGATCTTCATCGCGCCCGATTCTGCCGGAACCGGCACCGTCGCGGAGGCGGCAGTCGCCTACAGGCGATCAGTCGGCGACTGGTCTGGGAGGGGGAGAACGACGAAGCCCCCGGGCCTGGGCCGACGGGGGCTTCGATCAGTGCGGCTGAGAGGAGTCGAACCTCCACATCCTTTCGGACACAGGCACCTGAAGCCTGCGCGTCTACCAGTTCCGCCACAGCCGCGCGGAGGTCGGAACTCTACCGATTCGGGTCGATCGGGCGCGGTCTGACGTGCCGTCTCGCGGAGGAATGGGCGATGGCGGAGGCGGCGTCCCGGGCGCCGGATCGAGGACCTCCAGCGACGACGCCCGATGCGGTTGTCCTTGCTAATATGCCCTCCACCTGCCGCTATCGTCCAGGGGTCTAGGACGCCGGATTCTCAGTCCGGAAACCGGGGTTCGAATCCCCGTAGCGGTACCTGTGAAACCCGCCTTCGAGGCGGGTTTTCGCGTTCCATGGGCGTTCGCTCTGCTGCGGACTTCAGCGCATGCGGAACGGGATCCGGCGGAGGCGGAGGGATGGGGCCGAGCCGGCCTTGCGAAGGGTGAACCGGACCCGTACCCGGACCGGCCCGGGCTTGCCGGTCGCCTTCCGGTGGCGCAGCCGCCGGCTGAAGGCGCGGGTCGGACGGACGGTCAGCCTGACGGTCCGGGCCCGGACAAGTTTCCGCAGGACCGGACGGATCCGATTGGGATGGGCCGCATCGTCGACCCTCAGGGCTCCTGGTCGGGTGGTGCGAACCTTGACCACGGCCCTGCCATCGGCACGGGACCTGACCTTGAGTATCCGGAGCCTGGATCCACTTGCCGGAGCGGGAACCGTCGGCGAGCGGATCGTGACCGGGTCGGACGCCGAATTGTTGTCGGTTGCAGCCGGCACCTCGCCGCCTCCCCTGACGGTGGCGACGTTGGTCACCAGTCTCGGGGCGTTTCTGGCCGGGATGGCGACCACCGAGATCGGTGGGTAGGAGTCGGCGGCGGGAAGCGGATTCGCCCGGACACACCTGAGAGAGGACGCATTGCACGACCAGCCCCTCCCGGAAATGCTCTTCGCCTCGAGTCCCTTCGGCAGGCGGTCGGTGACCGTGACCTCTCCTGCCGTGGGGGAGGTCCCCTGGTTGGTGACGGTGATGATGAACTCACCCTGCCTCCCCGGCGCGAGATCTCCCTTGTGGCTCTTGGAGACGGTCAGGTCCGCGCCCAGAACAGTGACTTCGGCACCGGCCGTCGTCGCCGGCCACTCGCGTCCGTCGCGGGTGCTCGAACCTTCGACCGACACGGTGCTCCTGAATATGCCGGGGCGGTCGAAGGTCCGG
>JBEBTS010000200.1:0-3710 GCA_040393665.1 Conexibacter woesei | reverse complement strand
CCGGAAATCCCGCTTGGAGCCCGAGTTGGGTCTACGTGCGGCACTGGGCCAACGGTGACCGAAACATCTTTGGCCACGCATGGCATAACACTTTGTAGGGGAGACCATGAACAAAGTCACGAATCTCAAGTTTGCGGTACTGGGCGTGATCGTTATCACGTTGTGTGGAGCCGGTGTCGCCTTTGCGGTCAGCGGACGTGATTCCGGGGGTGACATTCCGGGTGACCCCGGGATCCCGATCGTGATCGAGGAATCGCCGTCTGCAGCCGTAGCGAACGAGATCAGCCGCTTCTCGACGCTAGAGAAACCGACTGACGAAACCATTGCGAATCTGTCCGAGGATGAGCGTCAATGGATCCGGTTCGGACTCAGCCATGTCGAAGGCGCAAAGACGGCGAGTGTTTCCTCGATCGGCACCGAGCACACCAAGCGTGGAAACGACGTGATTGCCTTTACGGCATCAGATCAGATCTGCGTCTACTCAACCAAGAATCAGGAACTACTGAACGGCACCTGTGCTCCGTTGAAACAAGCCAGATCCGGTGGCGTCTATGTGACTGGCGAATATGGCCGTGGCCCCGAGTTCTACGTTGTTGGACTCGTTCCGGACGATGTTGACCTCGTCCAGGCGAACCCACAGTCCGTCGGCACACTTGAGCTAACAGGAAACATCTATGAGGGCGTGGTCTCTCCAGAGAACTTCACCGTCGAAGGAGAATCGGAGTCGGGCACAGTAGTGGCTCGGACCTCTATCCCTCTCAAGATGTTCGCCGGTGGCTAGATCCGAATTCAAGTTCACGAAACGTCCTCGCCCGAGCACAGGCAAGGCTTCCCCTCTCGGGTCGGCTGTTCGGTGATGTCCGTCAGCCGACCCTGATTAGGGTCCCCTGGCGCTAAGCGCATGCCTGAATTGTCCGTTCTCATCCTCAGTGGCGAGCAAGCCGTCCGTGAACCGGCGATTGGGCTTTCCCGGCCTTCCCGTTCCTCTTGTGACGAGAAGCTCCGGCCCTGCCGACTCGGGAAAGCCCGTCCTCACCGGCGATCCCCTGGATGAGACCCTCAGGCCCCGGCACGCAACCATCGCTGGGATACGACGAGGTATCGGGAGCCATCTCATCTAGCGCTCAAATCGAGCGAAAGCACAGGCAGGCCCCAACGAACCTAGCCCGTGTCTCCCAAATCCACACGGATGGAGCTACCCGGGATCGAACCGGGGACCTCTTGCATGCCATGCAAGCGCTCTGCCAGCTGAGCTATAGCCCCTCGAACTGCTCCGCGGATTCTACCGAAGCACGGTGAGACAGGCGTGGACGGTCCGCGGCCGCCGGGCGATCAGGCCGCGGTGGCCGAATCGTCCTCGGTCACGGGGAGGTCCAGCTCGATCCGCGGAGCCTCATGCCACAGGTCCTCGAGGTCGTAGCGCTGGCGCGCGTCTTCCGTGAACACGTGGAAGACGCAGTCGAGATAGTCGAGCACCGACCACCCCACGTCGCCCGAGCGGTCCGGGTTGACCGGCAGCAGGCCCCGGTCCTGCTTCATCCGCAGATGGACCTCGTCGGCGATCGCCTCGGCCTGCCGTTCGTTGCGGGCGGTGCAGATCAACAGGAAGTCGGTGTAGGTGACGAGCTCGCGCATGTCGAGCGCGACGATGTCGGTGGCCAGCTTCGCGTCGGCCAGCCGGGCGATTTCGTTAGTCAGTTCGGTGCTCTCAATTGGCATACAGGACCCCATTGTCGATCATTCGGGCAACCGCCGCAGGCACGAGGTGGCGAAACGGCTCTCCGGCCGCGATCCGGCGACGGACGAGGCTGGAGGAAACGTCGATCCGCGGCATCTCGAAGAGGTCGAGCCGGTCGGACCCTCTGAGCCGATCGAACACGTCCTCCAGTCGCGAACGCTCCACCTCCGAGCGGGGGGCGACTCCCACCCGCGCCAGCTCCAGGACGCGGTCCGGGCGGTGCCAGGACCCGAGCCCGAGGGCGGCGTCCGCGCCCATCAGGAAGTGGATCTGGCTGTCCGGGCTCTGAGCGTCGATCGCCTCCAGCGTGTCACACGTCCAGGACGGACCGGCGCGCTCGACCTCGATCGGGGAGACCGTCACCGAAGGAACGTCGGCGAAGGCCGCCTCGGCCAGCTCGAGCCTGACCCCGGCCCCGGGCTCGGGGCGTCGTTCCTTGTGGTACGGGTCGCCGGTCGGGACGGCGATGACCCGGTCCAACCCCAGCCTCCACGTCGCCTCGGCCACCAGCGCGACGTGCGCCAGGTGCGGCGGGTCGAAGGCGGAGCCGAATACCCCGATCCGCTCGACGTCCGGGGTCAGGGGCGGACCTGCCCGTTTCCGCGGACCACGTACTTGGTGGTCGTCAGCTCCCGCAGTCCGACCGGGCCACGGGCGTGGAGCTTCTGGGTGGACACCCCGATCTCCGCCCCCATGCCGTACTCGAAGCCGTCGGTGAAGCGGGTCGAGGCGTTCACGTAGACCGCCGCGGAGTCGACGCCCTGGGCGAAGAGGTCGGCTGCCTGGGGGTTGTCGGTGATGATCGCGTCGGAGTGGCCGCTGCCGTGCCGGTTGATGTGCTCGATCGCGCCCTCCAGGTCGTCGACCACCTTGACCGCGAGCTTGAGGTCGAGGTACTCGGTGTCCCAGTCCTCGTCCGTGGCCGTGCCGACCGGCGTGTCCCCGGCGTTCTCCCGGGTGGCCGCGTCACCGACCAGCTCCACCCCGCCGCCGGCCAGCTCGGCCAGCGCCGGCGGCAGGAAGGCCGCGGCGACCTGGGAGTCGACCAGCAGGGTCTCAGCGGCGTTGCAGACGCCGGGGCGCTGGATCTTCGCGTTGTAGGCGACGGCTCTCGCCATCTCGAGGTTCGCGTCGGCGTGGACGTAGACGTGGCAGATGCCGGCCGCGGCGAAGATCACCGGGACGGTCGCGACCTCCTCCAGCGTCTTCTTCAGG
The DNA here is from genome assembly GCA_040393665.1 of Conexibacter woesei. Lineage (GTDB taxonomy): Bacteria > Actinomycetota > Thermoleophilia > Solirubrobacterales > 70-9 > 67-14. Next base: position 757 of record JBEBTS010000200.1, on the reverse strand, counting down.
CCTTCGCCGCCGCGCGGGATCAGGAGGTCGACCACGCCGTCCTGCGTGGCGAGCTCGGCGATCGACTCGCGGCCGCCGCCGGTCGACATCACGACGGCGTCGCGCGGCAGACCGGCCTCGTCCAGTCCGGCCCGGACCACGTCGGCCAGCGCCGTGTTGGTGCGCTCCGCGTAGCTGGAGCCCTTGAGCAGGATCGAGTTCCCGGACTTGATGGTCAGGGCGGCGCAATCGATGGTCACGTTCGGCCGGGCCTCGTAGACGACCGCGACGACGCCGAGCGGCACCCGCACCTTGTTCATCTCGAGGCCGTTGTCGAGGGTGCCCGACTCGATCACCTCGCCGACCGGGTCGGCCAGCGAGACGACCTCGCGGACCCCGGCGGCCATCGCCTCGATCCGCTGCTGGTTGAGCGTGAGGCGGTCCGTGAGGGCGTCGGTCAGGGAAGCCGCGCGCTCGTCCGCGAGATCCTCGGCGTTGGCCGCGAGGATGCCGTCGGCGCCTTCGATCAGGCCGGCCGCGATCGCCTCGAGAGCGCGGTTCTTGACCTCGGTCGGGGCCGCGGCGACGGCGCGTGCGGCGGACTTGGCCGCATCGCAATCGGCGACGATGCTGGTGGCGGAGGTGGCGGTGGCTTCCATGACCGAAGGGTATCGACTCCCAGGCCCGGCTCCGCCCGCGGGCCCGGCTCCGCCCCGCGGGCCTCGCCGTCATGTCCTGAGGCCAAGTCCTGGGGGCAAGTCCTGAGATTTCGCTGGGG
>JBEBTS010000199.1:0-3799 GCA_040393665.1 Conexibacter woesei | reverse complement strand
CGAGGATGCCGATGTAGATCAGAAGCAGGACGAGAAAGACCGTGTAGGCGGCGAAGACGTATCCGGTCGAGTCGTTGGGCACTGCGTCGAACATCTGGTGTTCCTCCGTCGAATTGGCGCGGCCGGGCGGCTAGCGCGACTCCAGGTTTGGTGCGATCCGACCGCCGACCGAGCCGCCGGGGGCGGGGCCCTCGTCACCGAAGCCCTCCGTCTGGAGCGCCCGCCGCAGCCGGGAGAGCTGGCCCGAGGTCCGCTTGCCGAGCAGCTCCAGCTTGACGAGCGTGACGTAGAGCAGGGCGAACCCGACCAGGCAGACCAGGAAGGTGATCATCATCGACCCCGGCAGCCCGCCGGAGCTGGTGGCGAAGACCCGCGGGTGGATCAGGCTCTCGGCCATCCGCACCGCCAGGAAGTTCAGCGGCACGAAGGCGCCGGCGGTCACCGCGAAGACCGAGGCGTAGCGGGCCTGACGGTCGCGGTCCTCGATCGCGTAGCGGAAGGGGTAGTAGGTGGCGTAGAGCAGGAAGACGATCAGGAAGCTGACCAGGGTCGGCTCGTCCCAGACCCAGAAGTGCCCCCAGGAGGCCTTGGCCCACAGCATGCCGGTGATCAGGGTCGCCACCCCGAACACGACCGAGATGTGGATCAGCACGTACGAGTTGGCGTCGTGACGGCGGTCGTCGGTCTTGAGATGGCGGTAGCCCTCGATCCCACCGGCCATGAACCCGACCAGGGCCACGATCGCCAGCGGGACGTGCAGGTAGAAGATCTTCTGCTTGAAGCCCTGGTCGGCGTCCATCGGGACCCAGAAGAAGACCAGGGCGAAGCCGGCGAGCAGGACCAGCACGGTGGCGATTGAGAGTTCTTTGAGGCCGCGGTCGGACATCGGTTTCGATCTGGTGCGGCCCGTCTCAGTCTTCGAGCAGGAACTCGAACACGGCGTAACCGATCACGCAGAAGATCCCATCGTATAGAGCCAGGACGAGCAGCCAGGTCCCGAACTTGTCGTAGTCGGGGCCGGCCGCGTCGAGCAGATGGGAGGTCGCGGCGGTGACCGCGATCATCAGCGGCACCACCAGGGGCAGCAGGAGCAGCGGCACCAGCAGGTCCCGGGCCCGCGAGTTGACGGCCATCGAGGAGATCAGCGTGCCGAGCACCGCGAAGCCGAGGTTCGCCCCGGCCAGGATCGCCAGCATCGGCAGCAGGCCGGTCCAGGTCGAGAGGAAGAAGAGCGCGAAGACCGGGACCACGACCAGCTCGATCATGCACAGGTAGAGGAAGAGGACCGCCGCCTTGGCGGCGAAAAGGACCGACCGGTCGACCGGGGCGAGCCGGAAGGCGTCGAACCCACCCTCCTCGCGCTCGGCGAGGAAGATCCGGTTGATCCCGAGGATCGCGGCGAAGAGCAGGGTGGTCCATAGCACGCCGCCGGCCAGCGAGCCGGAGAGCGCGGTCCGGTCGAGCCCGTACCGGAAGATGATGAAGGTGGTCACCGCGAACAGCACCATCGCCGGCAGGGACTGCATGGTGCGCAGCTCCGTGCGGAGATCCTTGGCGACGATCGCGCCGAAGGCGGAGCGGGAGGGGGTCACGAGACCGCCTCCGTGTCCGTGCCGGGGCGCCCCACCGCGGCGACGCCGCTCGCGGTCCCCGACCGGTTCAGCTCCAGGACCGCGTCCGCCTCGGCCCGAGCGCGCTCCGGCTCGTGCGAGACCACGACCCGCGAGACCGCGGCCGGGGGCGCGTCGCCGCCCGGGCCCTCCGCCGCGGGCGACCAACCCAGCTCGTCGGCCCGGCCGATCAGCGACCGCACCGCCTCCCGCCCCTCGGGGTCGAGGTTGGAGTCGGGCTCGTCCAGCAGGAGCAGGGCCGGCCGGTGGAGGACCGCCCGGCAGATCGCGATCCGCTGCCGCATCCCGGCCGAGTAGTCGCTGACCCGGTCGCGGGAGCGGCGGGTCATGCCGACGACGGCGAGGTCCGCCTCGATCCGGGCGGCAGCCTCCTCCGGTGGGATCCCGTGCATCCGCGCCTGGAACTCGAGGTTCTCCCGCCCGGTCAGGTCTTCGTAGAGCAGCGGCTCGTGGCCGAGGTAGCCGACCTGCCCGCGCAGCTTCCAGCTCTCCTTGGGCAGCTCGCAGCCGAGGACTCGGACCTGGCCCCCGCCGGGCCGGAGCAGGGTGGCCAGCACCCGGAGCAGGGTGCTCTTGCCGGAGCCGTTCGGCCCGAGCACCGCCAGCGAGCGGCCAGCTTCCAGGTCGACGTCGACGCCCTGGAGGACCCGGCGGTCGCCGTAGTCCCGGACCAGCCCCCGCACGGAGATCGCGATTTCAGACCCATCGGCCATCCGGCGCAGTCTCCCACGGATGCGCGTTTGCCCAATCTCTCACCCGTGGGGGGAGAGAAATGGTCCGGCCGAGCTCAGGTCTACATGACCGCCACGTTAGAAGGCTACGATTGTGTCATGTCTGTAGAAGTTGCTTCCAGGGATCTGCGCAACAACACATCGGAGCTTCTGCGGAGGGTCGAAGCGGGCGAGGAGATCGTGATCACCCTTCGCGGCAAGCCCGTGGCCCGGCTGGCTCCCTTGGAGCCGAGCGAGCCCAGGTGGATGCCCCGGGCCGAGCTGGCGGAGTTGCTCCGCACCTCGCAGGCAGACCCGGGCCTGAGGGACGACCTCGAGGAACTGGCCGGCGACACGACCGATGACCTCGGTCCCATCGTCTGAATCGATGGACCGGGGACTGATCGATACGAGCGTCTTCGTCGCCATGGAGCAGGAACGCCCGATCGAGGTCGGGGCGCTTCCGGCGGAGAGCGCCGTCTCGGCCGTGACCATCGCGGAGCTGAGGGCCGGCGTCCTGCAGGCCACGGACTCGATGACCCGGGACCGGCGCCTGACGACTCTCGCCGGCGTCCACCGGATGCACTGCGTTCCCATCGACGAGGCGGCAGCCAACGCCTGGGCTCTTCTCCGTACCCGCCTCGCCGAGACCGGCAGGCGCTTGAACGTCAACGACCTCTGGATCGCGGCGACCGGGATGGCCAACGGCCTGCCCGTCTACACCCAGGATGACGACTTCGATCCGCTCGACGGGATCGGCGCCCTGACCATCGTCAAGGTATGACCGCCGGCCCGCTCAGCGGGCGACGTGGAACTCGATCACCTCGATCTGCTTCTGACCGTGGGATCCCCGGTAGACCGGGCCGGCGCCGCCGACGGTGTCGCCGACCTCGGGCAGCGGATCGGGACGCAGGTCGGTCCGCACGTCGAACACGGTCATCCCGGCGCCAGTCACGTTCTCCTCGCTCAGGGTGACGAAGTGGGCGTCGCCGTCGCCGTCCGGGTCGACCGCCTCGACGTAGATCACCTTGCCGCTGGCGACGACGCAGTTGTCGAGGTCCGACGGGCAGCGTGACTCCGGCAGCACCGGACCATCCGGCCCGGAGCCCTCGCTGGACGCCCCCGACCCGTCCTTGCCGCCCTGCTGAGCGCCCTTGCCTCCGGGCTTCTGCCACGAGCCGCCTGCCTTCTTCCCCGATCCCTTCGATCCGGGGTTCCCGTCGTCGCTGGTCAGAGCCCCGATCCCGACCGCGAGCAGGACCATCAGGGCCACCACCCCGAGCACGCCCACGACCCGCCGCCACCAGACCCGACGGCGGCCGTCTTCCCCTCGATCAGGCTCAGGCTCCATCGTCAGGCATCATCGCCGGGGCGCTAGCACCAGCGGTGCGTGAGCGCTCGCCCCGGCGCAACCCGGGGTGTCGCTCCGCGCGTCGCGGTGCGCACGCCCCGGCGCAA
>JBEBTS010000198.1:0-3822 GCA_040393665.1 Conexibacter woesei | reverse complement strand
CGACCACCAGGATCTTGATGTCATCGGCGGCACCGGCGTTGATCGCCTCGCCCTGCGGCTTGAAGATGCCGCCGTTGGCCTCGAGCAGGTCGGCCCGCTCCATGCCCGGTCCGCGGGGACGGGCGCCGACCAGCAGGCCGATGTTGGCGCCGTCGAAGGCCTGCTTCGGGTCGTCGCTGATCGAGATGCCGTCGAGCAGGGGGAAGGCGCAGTCGTCGAGCTCCATCGCGGTGCCCTCGGCGGCCTTGATCGCCGGCGGGATCTCGAGCAGGCTGAGGTGGACCTTCGTGTCCGGGCCGAGCAGCTGGCCGCTGGCGATCCGGAACAGCAGGGCGTAGCCGATCTGCCCGGCGGCGCCGGTGACGGTGACCTTTACGGGTGTGCTCACAGTTCTTCGTTCTCCTTGGTGTTTGGTGACTTGGCCGATCCCTCCGGGATCAGGCCATCGCCTTCTGAAGGTTCTCGTCGATCGAGGCGAGGAACTCCTCGGTCGTCTGCCAGGGCTGATCCGGGCCGATCAGCAGGGCGAGGTCCTTGGTCATCTTGCCGCTCTCGACGGTCTCGATGCAGACCCGCTCCAGGGTCTCGGCGAAGGCGCTGACCTCGGGGGTCTCGTCCATGCGGCCCCGGGCGGCGAGGCCGCGGGTCCAGGCGAAGATCGAGGCGATCGGGTTGGTCGAGGTGGCGTTGCCCTTCTGGTGCTCGCGGTAGTGGCGGGTCACCGTGCCGTGCGCGGCCTCGGCCTCGACGGTCTTGCCGTCCGGCGTCATCAGGACGGAGGTCATCAGGCCGAGCGAGCCGAAGCCCTGGGCGACGGTGTCGGACTGGACGTCGCCGTCGTAGTTCTTGCAGGCCCAGACGTAGCCGCCCTCCCACTTCAGGGCGGAGGCGACCATGTCGTCGATCAGACGATGCTCATAGGTGATGCCGGCAGCTTCGAACTGGTCCTTGAACTCGTCGTCGAAGATCTCCTGGAAGAGCACCATGAAGCGGCCGTCGTAGCGCTTCATGATCGTGTTCTTGGTCGACATGTAGACCGGGTAGCCGCGCTCGAGGCCGTAGCGGAAGGAGGCGCGGGCGAAGTCGCGGATCGAGTCGTCGTGGTTGTACATCGCCATCGCGACGCCGCCGCCCGGGAAGTCGTGGACGTGCATCTCGATCGGCTCGGCGCCGTCCTTCGGGGTGAAGGTCATGGTCAGGGTGCCCTCGCCGGGGACGACCAGGTCGGTGGCGCGGTACTGGTCGCCGAAGGCGTGACGGCCGATGATGATCGGCTTGGTCCAGCCGGGGACGAGGCGCGGCACGTTCGAGATCACGATCGGCTCGCGGAAGATCACGCCGCCGAGGATGTTGCGGATCGTGCCGTTCGGGGAGCGGTACATCTCCTTGAGCCCGAACTCCTCGACCCGGGCCTCGTCCGGGGTGATCGTGGCGCACTTGACGCCGACGCCGTGCTCCTTGATCGCGTTGGCCGCGTCGACGGTGATCTGGTCGTCGGTGGCGTCCCGGCTCTCGATCCCGAGGTCGTAGTACTTGAGCTCGACGTCGAGGTAGGGAAGGATCAACTGGTCCTTGATGAACGACCAGATGATGCGGGTCATTTCGTCGCCATCGAGTTCCACGATCGGGTTGGCAACTTTGATCTTCGTCAAGACTGGTACTTCCCTTCGCTATTTGTTCTTTTGAGGCATCTAAGGTGCGCTCCGATGCTATCGGTGCGCACCACGAGGCGGACTGAAGGCGAGCGGCGGCATCGGTGGCGGACTGCGGGCAAACCCCTAGCTGCTGGCGGGACGGCTGTGCGATTATCGGGTCATGACGGAGACCCTTGAGACAGCCGCACCCGCCACCCACACCGTCTTCAACCAGTCGACCGCGCTGGAGGACGTGAACCTCTACGAGATCGACCGTCCGCTTCAGGAAGCGGTCGAGCGGGAAGGCGCCGACTGGGCGAGCGAGCGGATCAGCGCCCTGGGCGAGCTCTGCGGCTCGGCCGAGGTTCTGCGGGCCGGGCGCGACGCCAACGACTTCCCGCCGAAGCTGAAGACCCACGACCGCTTCGGCCACCGGATCGACGAGGTCGAGTTCCATCCCGCCTGGGACCTGCTGATGGACATCGGGGTCACCCACTCGGTCCACTCGCTGCCCTGGCGCGAGCCGGGGCCGGGAGCCAACGTCGCCCGCGCGGCGCTCTTCACCCAGCTCGCCCAGGCGGAGGCCGGGGTCGGCTGCCCGATCTCGATGACCTTCTCCGTGATCCCCGCCCTGCGCTCGCAGCCGGAGGTCGCGGCCGAGTGGGAGCCGCGCTTCCTCTCCAACGAGTACGACGGCAACCTCCGTCCCGCCTGGGAGAAGCCCGGGGCGCTGGCCGGCATGGCGATGACCGAGAAGCAGGGCGGCTCGGACGTGCGGGCCAACACGACCCGGGCCGTGCCGATCAACGGCGGCGGTCCCGGCGCCGAGTACGCGATCACCGGCCACAAGTGGTTCTGCTCCGCCCCGATGTGCGACGCCTTCCTGGTCCTCGCCCAGACCGACGCCGGGGTCTCCTGCTTCCTCGTGCCCCGGTTCACCCCGGACGGCGAGCGCAACACCTTCCAGATCCAGCGCCTGAAGGACAAGCTGGGCAACAAGTCGAACGCCTCCTCGGAGATCGAGTTCCGTGGCACCTGGGGCCGGATGATCGGCGAGGACGGGCGCGGCGTGCGGACGATCATCGAGATGGTCGGCCACACCAGGCTCGACTGCGCGATCGGCTCCGCCGCGGGAATGCGCAACGCGGTCGCCCAGGCGACCCACTACGCGGCCAACCGCTCCGCCTTCGGCAAGCCGCTGATCGAGCAGCCCCTGATGACCAACGTCCTGGCGGACCTCTGCCTCGAGTCGGAGGCCGCGACCGCCGCGGTCATGCGGCTGGCCCGCGCCTACGACGAAGCGGCGGCCGGCGACGAGTCGGCGGCGCTGCTCCAGCGGCTCGCCACCCCGGTGCTCAAGTACTGGATCTGCAAGCGGGCGCCGTGGCACGCGGCCGAGTCCCTGGAATGCCTGGGCGGCAACGGCTACGTGGAGGAGTCGGGCATGCCCCGCCTGTTCCGCGAGAGCCCGCTGATGTCGATCTGGGAGGGCTCCGGCAACGTCCAGTGCCTCGACGCGCTCCGGGCGATGGTCAAGAGCCCCGCCTCGGCCGAAGCCTTCTTCGAGGAGATCGGGGAGGCGGCGGGCGCCGACGCCCGGCTCGACGCCCACGTCGCCAAGCTGCGGGAGTCGATCGCCGACTCCCCGGAGACGCTGGAGGTCCGGGCGCGCCGGGTGGTCGAGGGCATGGCCCTCGCCCTCCAGGGAGCGCTGCTGGTCCGTCACGGCGACCCGGCCGTGGCCGACGCCTTCTGCGCCTCCCGCCTCGGCGGCGACTGGGGAGAGGCCTTCGGCACCCTCCCCGCCGGCCTCGACTACGGCGCGATCATCGAACGCTCGACCCCGACCGTCTAGGTCGGGGTCTCGGGCGGGTCGTCGGCGAACTTCGGTCCCGGGCGCTCCATGATCCGGAAGGACGGCTTGCCGAAGCCGAGCTCGCGGTACATGTCATGGGCGTCGACGGTGCCGAGCAGCCACCGGAGGTCCTTCAGCGGCCCGTTGTCGACCATCTCGCGGACCAGTTCCCGCCCCAGGCCCCGGCCGCGGTGCGGCTCGAGCACGAAGACGTCGCACAGGTAGGCGAATACGACCTCGTCCGTGGCCGCCCGGCGTCGGCCCGCTCGACGGGGGGCGCGGGGGGGGGGGGGGGCGGGGCGGGGGGGGGGGGGGGGGGGGGGGGGGGGGGGG
>JBEBTS010000197.1:0-3834 GCA_040393665.1 Conexibacter woesei | reverse complement strand
CCCCAATCGCCCCCCCAACCCCGGTCACCCCGCGCGTGCCAACGCCCCCCCCACCGCGGGGTCCATCCCGCTCCCAACGCCCCTGCTACCGCCACCGCGACTGTGTGGTCTGGGCGACTGCTGTGTGGTCAGGGATGCGGCTGCGTGGTCAGGACGCGGCTGCGTGGTGAGGGATGCGGCTGCGTCGTCAGAGACGCGCTGTGGTCAGGGACGCGGGTGTGGTCAGCGCGGCTGCGTGGTCAGGGACACGGCTGCGTGGTTTCGGCAGCGATTGGGTGCCATCGCGCTGCTCGGCAGCGGGTCGGGCCCCTGGTCTGGAATGCCGTCAGGCCACGAGGCCGAGGCCTTGGGCGCTCTTGACCGCCTCGGCGCGGTTCCTCACCCCGAGCTTGCGGTAGATCGCGCTGGTGTGCTCCTTGACGGTGTGTGGCGACAGGTAGAGCGCGGCGGCGATCTCCTTGTTGGTCGCGCCGGTGGCGACCAGCCCGAGGACCTCCCGCTCCCGCTCCGAGAGCCCGACCTCGTCGCCGGCACCGCCCCCGGAGAAGACCTCCGATCCCAGCGCCACCATCCGCACCGCCTTGACCACGTCGGCGGCGCCCCAGTCCTTCGAGATGAACCCGGACGCGCCCGCCGCCCGGGCCACGCTGGGCGAGACGCGCCCGGCCCCGGAGATCAGGAGAACCCGGGTCCGGGGAGAGGCGGCCCGGATCTCGGCGCAGGCCTCGGCCCCCGACTCAGCCCCCAACATCAAGTCGACCAGGGCGACGTCCGGCTGGAGGTTCGCCGCGGTGCGCACCGCTTCGTCGAGCTCGGTCGCGCCGTCGCATCGCTCGACCCACGACTGGCGGTCCAGCAGCAGCCTGAAGCCCCAGTGGACGACCTCGTGGTCGTCCACCACGAGCACCCTCAGCCCGGCCTGCTTGTCGCCCGCGCCGGCCATCAATCCCGCTCCGGGGCCAGGAGCCGCAGCCGCCATCGGTCATCGCCGATCGGCCCGAACTCGATCAGGGCGTCGTGCTGCAGCGCCTCCAGCGTCAACAGCCGCAGCCCGATGCCACCGCCCCGGGGCGATCCACCGACCTCCCCGACCTCGGGGGCGAGCCCGTTCAGGATCTCGACCACGATCGCGTCGTCTTGCGTCGCGACCGAGATCACGACCGGGCCGCCGTCAGCGTGCCGGTCGGCGTTCCGCATCCCCTCGGTGAGGGCCGACTGCACCAGCGAGTCCAACCGCGACGGGATCTCCAGCTCCGGCTCCCAGGTCAGGTCGACCTTGGGCGACTGGGCGTACCACTCGGCCACCTCGCGCACCGGCCGGTCGCGGGCCTGCTCCCGCGGGGCCACCGGGCTGGCCAGGGCCTCCCGCAGCTCGGCGAGGACGGAGGTGACCTCGTCGCCGCACCGGCGCTGCTCCTCCGGGGAGAGATCCCCCTCCGAGCCGAGCGCCAGGCCGAGCCCGAAGAGTCGCTGCACGACCCGATCGTGGATGTCGCGGAGCAGCTCGATCCGGGCGTCCAGGCTGCGGGCCCGCTCCCGGCTCACCGTCGAGTGCTCGACGGTCGAGGCCATCGCGGCGAGCCGTCCCAGGGTGTGCACCCGGCGGTGGTCCTCCTCGGAGAGCGAGTAGTGCTCACCGCCCTGGTCGGCGACGATCACGCCGTACCACTTGTCTCCCGCCGCGACCGGGGCACAGGTGATCGTGGTGATCCCAGCCATCCCGGCGTAACGTGCGGGCAGCTCGAACTCGAGGTTGCGGGAGACCTCGATCACGCGGTCCTCAGCCAGCACCCGCTGGGCCAGCGGCATCTCGTCGAGGGTGGCGGCGACCGAGGCGATGACCGACTCCTCGACCCCGTGCCAACCGACCGGGCGCGTGATCCCGAGCGTCTTCTCGTGCAGGAACATCACCGATCGGGTGAGGCTGGTCATCTGGCAGACGCCCTCGCAAATACGGTCGGCGAGCCGTCCCGGACGGTCCGGATCGTCGATGCTCTCGATGAGGCCGACCAGCACGTCGATCTCACCAACCTGTTTTGCTCCTTCCAACCCTGCGATAGCCCAGCCTACCCCGGATGACCCGGTCCGGTTACCGCATCGCCGCCCCCCATTCGGGGGGTTTCGCCGAGCCGCCCGGCGTTCCGATCCCGTCCGACGCCGTGCCGGTAGGGTGACCGCCGATGCAAGAGACGCAGAAACTCGCGATCAGCGAGGTCATCCAGGACATGGGCAGCGGGTTGGATCGCCATCGCTCGCTGATCCTGCGGATGACCGTCGTCTTCGCCGCGCTCAACGCCGCCACCAGCCTGTTGAACATCACCGGGGCCGCGGGCACCGCGGTCTCGGCCGGCGTCCTGCTGCTGCTCTCCTCCGGTTACGGCGGCATGATCACCGCCCTGCTCTGTCTGCCGCAGCCGGGCGAGTCGGCCGGGGAGCTGTGGGCGGTCGTCGCCCCGGTGCTCGCCCGGATCATCTGGGTCACCCTGATCACGATCGTCGCCGTGCTCGCCGGCCTGATGATCCTGGTCGTGCCCGGGCTGATCCTGCTGACCGTGTTCGCGGTCGCCACCCAGGCCGTGGTGGTCGAGCACGCGGGCGCCTTCGCCGCGCTCGACCGGAGCTTCAACCTGGTCCGCGGAAACGGGTTCCGGGTCTTCCTCTTCATCCTGACGCTGGGCCTGATCTGCCTGATCCTGATCAGCCTGACGGCGATCGTCGCCATCCTCCTGCTCGGCAAGGGATCCGCCAGCACAGCGGCCTCCGCGTTCCTCCAGAACCTGATCGCCGGGCCGCTCCTGGCGATCGGCCCGGCCGTGCTCTACAACCACCTGACTCGTGGCGTCGAGGTCGTGGCCCCGTCCCCGACCGAGGACGGCGGCCTCTAGGCCACGGGCCTCCCGGCGACCTCGTCCTCGACCGGCGGCGGCGAGCCGGCGACGTCATCGTCGGCGATCACGATCTCCTCCATCTTGCCCGGGGGCGACCAGATCAGGGCGACGACGAAACAGACCGCCATGACCCCGGCCATGATGTAGAAGACGGTCCGCACCGACATCGCGAAGTCGAGCTGGACCGCGTGGAGGAACTCCTCCGCCTTGGCCCCGGTCTGGGCGGCGAGGCCGGAGCTGCCCTCGCCGCCGGCTCCGCCGGAGAACTGGTCGGCCACCTTGTCGGCCACGGCCTTCGGCGCCCCGAGCTCGGTGAACGAGGACTCGATGTGAGACCGGTTGACCAGCAGCATCACCGACCCGAGGACCGCCATGCCGAGGCTGGCGCCGAGGTTCCTCACCGTCTGGGTGATCCCGGTGGCCTCGCCGTAGCTGGTGTTCGGGGCGCGGTTGATCGCGTCGGTGCTGGCCGGGCCGAGCAGCATCCCGAGGCCGGCGCCCGCCATGACGATGAACGGCCACTGGGTGCTGGTCCCGCCGTCGAGGTCGGTCAGCTTGCCCGCCCACAACGCGAATCCGACCGCGGCGATCAGGCCGCCGAGGATCATCGCCGGCCTCGCTCCCCGCGAGTCCAGGATCTTGCCGCCGATCTGGGCCGCGGAGGCGAAGCCGCCGAAGAAGATCAGCAGGTACAGCCCCGACTCGGATGGGCTCCAACCCAGCGAGATCTGCGAGTACATGCTGGCGAAGAAGAACAGCGGGACGAAGGCGACCGAGAGCAGGAGGAGGATCACCGAGTCCGCGGTGAAGGCCTTGTCGAGGAAGATCCGGACCTGGATCAGCGGATGCTCCTGGCGGAGCTCGAAGCGGACGAACCAGGCGAGGACCGCCAGGCCGGCCGCGATGCAGAGCCAGGTCGCCGGGCTCGACCAGCCCCAGGTCGCCG
>JBEBTS010000196.1:0-3835 GCA_040393665.1 Conexibacter woesei | reverse complement strand
AGGTGATGTCCATGACCGGTTCCTTGCCGAGGTAGTGGTCGATCCTCAGGATCTGGTCCTCCTCCAGCACCTCGGTCAGGTCGCGCTGCAGCGCCCGGGCCGACTCGAGGTCGTGCCCGAACGGCTTCTCGATCACGAACGGCGCCCCGGCGGCGAGGCCGGCCTCGTTCAAGCGGTGGATCACCCCGGAGAACAGCGAGGGCGGGATCTCCAGATAGAAGAGCGGCCGGCAGCCCTTCCCGATCTCACCGGCGAGCGACTCGTAGGTCGCCGGGTCGTCGAAGTCCCCAGCGACGAACCGCATCCGGTCGCTCAGCCGCGCGAAGACCTCTTCGTCGATCTGGTCGACCGCGGCCTCGATCGACTCCCGGGCCCGCTCGCGCATCGTCTCGTGGCCCCAGTCCTGGTTGCGTCCGACGCCGACGATCCGGCAGTTCAGCTTGGCCCTCGATTCCAGCCGGTAGAGCGCCCGGAAGGTCATCTTGCGGGCGAGATCGCCGGTGATGCCGAAGATCACCATCGTGTCGATCTCCTGATGTACGGCGGTCATGATCCCTCTCCGTTGGCATCCATCCGATCAGGGTAACGGCAACCGATCCCGGCTCCCCCACCAGGGTCCGTCGAGGACTGGCCGAAAGCGGTCGACTGGACATAGGATGGGAGCATGGAAATCGGCATCGTCGGTCTGGGTCGTATGGGAGCCAACATCGCAAGGAGGCTGATGAAGGACGGACACCGATGCGTCGTCTATGACGTGGATCAGGATGCGATCAACGGGCTCGCCGACGAGGGGGCGGAGCCTGCCGCCGACCTGGCCGAGCTGGCCGCGAAGCTGACGCCGCCACGGGCGGTCTGGGTGATGGTCCCCGCCGGGGAGATCACCGAGTCGACCATCCGTGCGGTCGCTGCCGAGCTCGACGCCGGCGACGCCGTGGTCGACGGCGGCAACACCTACTACCGGGACGACATCCGGCTGGCCGACGAGCTCGGCGAGGCCGGGATCGACCACGTCGACTGCGGCACCTCCGGTGGCGTGTTCGGCCTCGAACGGGGCTACTGCCTGATGATCGGCGGGCCGGAGGAGACCTACCGCCGGCTGGAGCCGATCTTCCGCAGCCTGGCTCCCGGGGTCGGCCCGGTCGAGCGCACGCCGGGCCGCGAGGGTGAGCCGTCCCCCTCGGAGCAGGGGTACCTCTACTGCGGGCCGACCGGCGCGGGCCACTTCGTGAAGATGGTCCACAACGGGATCGAGTACGGGATCATGGCCGCCTTCGCCGAGGGCCTGAACGTGCTCAAGGGCGCCGATGCCGGGTTGAAGGAACGGGAGGGCGACGCCGAGACGGCTCCGCTCTCCGATCCCCGTTACTACCAGTACGAGATCGACGTGGCCGAGGTGGCCGAGGTCTGGCGACGCGGCAGCGTGGTCGGGTCCTGGCTGCTCGACCTGACCGCGGCGGCGCTGCGGGAATCGCCGACGCTGGAGGAGTTCTCCGGCCGGGTGTCGGACTCCGGCGAGGGCCGGTGGACCTCGATCGCCGCGATCGAGGAGGGAGTCCCGGCGCCGGTGCTGACGGCGGCCCTCTACGAACGTTTCTCCTCCCGCGGTTTGGGGGACTTTGGGGACAAGGTGCTATCCGCGATGCGCAAACAGTTCGGTGGCCACGACGAGAAGCCGGCGGAGGGCAGCGTCGCCCTCGGGGGTGGATAGTGGGATGTTGACCAAGCCGGCAGTGGATGCCGAGGCGGCGGCGGTCGAGGCCGCACGGATCATCGAGGCGACGGCCGCGGCGGCGGTGGCGGAGCGCGGCCAGTTCAACTTCGCGGTCAGCGGGGGGCGCACGCCGTGGCGCACCCTGGAGATCCTCGCGGGCAGTCGCATGAACTGGTCGCGGACCTCGCTCTTCCAGGTCGACGAACGGATCGCCCCGTCGGGCAGCCCCGAGCGCAACCTCACGCATCTCGTGCTGACCCTGCCGCTGATCTGCCAGGCCGCGATCCGGCCGATGCCGGTCGGCGCCGACGATCTCGAGATGGCCCTCAACGAGTACGAGTACTCGCTGCCGGAACGGTTCGACCTGGTCCATCTCGGGCTCGGCCCGGACGGCCACACCGCGTCGCTGATCCCGGATGACCCGGTGCTGGAGGTCAAGGACCGCCAGGTCGCGCTGACCACCAACGAGTACGAAGGCACCCGGCGCATGACCCTGACCTACCCCGCGATCGACCAGGCACGAAGGGTGCTGTTCCTGGTGACCGGCGAGGAGAAGCGGGACGCGCTCGAACGGCTGCTCATCTCCGACCCGTCGATCCCGGCGGGGAGGGTCAAGAACGATGCGACGATAATCGTCACCGATGTCGATCTCTCGAAGCCCGTCAGCTCTGCCCGGTGATCCCCGTCCGTTGAACGTGCCGCAGTGAACCGCTTGCGCAAGATGGGGGAGGGGCGCTACGGGATCGCCCTGCTCCTGCTGCTTGCCTCGATGATCCTGGTGATGGCCACCGGGTCCGGGACCTGGCCCGAGACGGTGACGATGACCATGCAGAGCCTCGCGCTGATCGCGTCGCTGCGAGCGGCGCTCCCCGCCAGCGCGCTGCGGGCCGGGCTCGCGGCGATCGTCTGCGCCGGAGTCCTGGTGGTGTGGTTCCAGGCGATATTCATCGACCGGGTCGAGCCGGCGATCGTGCCCACCGCCGCCCTGCTGCTGGTCCTGATCGCGACGCCGGTCATCACCTGGGGGCTGGTCAACCAGGTCCGGGAGAGTGGGAGGATCTCGATCCACACGATGCTGGGCGTGATCTGCATCTACCTGCTGCTCAGCCTCGCCTTCGCCTCGTCCTTCGCGCTGGTCGACACCAGCATCGACGACCCCTTCTTCGCTCAGGGGGCGGAGTGGAGCTCGCTGAGGAACTACCTCTACTACAGCCTGACGACGATCACCACGGTCGGGATGGGGGACCTGACCCCGTCCGGCGACCTGGGCCGCTCACTGACCGCGAGCGAGGCGCTGATCGGCCAGATCTACATCGTCACCGTCGTCGCCCTGATCGTCGGCAACATCGGGCTGCGAAGGAAGTGAGGCGGACCGGCCACCGCGGGGTCAGCCGGTCTCTCCCTTCCTGGCCTTGGCCTTCGCGCCGGCCGTCGGCTCGTCGGCCCCCGAGTCGGAGCCGTTCATGCGGAAGAAGTCGACCCACTGGCCGCAGATCCGGTTCATCGGGACCCACTTGCGGCCGGTGGCCCGCATCAGCACCATCCACCCGATCTTGGTCTCGCGCGAGTAGCCGGTGAGGCGCTGAAGCCTGGTCGGCTTCCGCGTCGAGATCTTGAAGGTGACCGGACCCGCCTTCTTCACCTGCAGCAGACCGCCCGGCCAGAACTGGCCGTTGCTGCCGGTGTTGAGGTTCGACAGCCGCTGACCGTCGATCGCCGCCCGGAACTCCCGTTCGTAGCCGGGTGCCGTGAGCGTGAACCCCTGCGGGGTGAAGTACTGGATGGAGACGCGCCAGGTGCCGGGCTCCAGGTCGGCGGTGACGGTGGCCTCTTCGCCGCCCTCGAGGACCGGACCCGGCGCCCAGTCGTCACGGTGGACCGCCACGGCCTGCGGCATCAGGGTCGCGGTCCCGTCGAGCTGCGAGAAGTAACGGCCGCCCTCGCCCTCGCAGTCGGCCAGCTTGGCCGGCATCGCGCCCTCGCGCATGATCGGCCGGCCGAAGGCGGGGCCGGTCCGGCGCCAGAGGATGTAGTCCGGGGTGCGGGCCACCTCGCGGTAGAACGGCGGCGGCATGCTGGTCCAGCCGGCCGAGGTGGTGATCGCGAACTCGTGGTGCTGGAGCG
>JBEBTS010000195.1:0-3889 GCA_040393665.1 Conexibacter woesei | reverse complement strand
GAGCTGGACGACAAGATCCTCTGCGTTCCTTCTCAGGACCCGAACTGGAACTACATCCGTTCGATGGACGCCCTCGCCACGCAGCTCCAGGAGGAGATCGCCCACTTCTTCTCCGTCTACAAGCAGCCGGAAGGCAAGATCGTCGACGTCGACGGCTGGTACCCGCTGGAAGCGGCGATGGAGGTTCTCGAGATCTCCTACAAGCGCCACGAAGAGAAGCAGTCCACCCCCGCCTGATCCCAGGCCGGGCGCCCGGGTCCTCGGACCCGGGCATCCCCCGAATCGCTGGGGCGATCGCTCGCCCTGTGCTGGAGCAATCGCCCCCGTGATCGTTGCTCAGGCCGCGGCGGCCTTGGCGGCGAGCTGTCCGCAGGCGGCGTCGATGTCGCGGCCGCGGGTGAGTCGCACGGTGGCGTGGACGCCGCGGCTCATCAGGATGCTGCGGAACCGCTCGATCGATCCGCGCGGCGAGCCCTGGTACACCGCCCCGGTCGGCTGAAAGACCGTCCCGGTCGGGTTGTACGGGATCAGGTTGACCTTGAAGTCGTTCTCCGGCAGCAGGAGGTCGGCCAGCTCGTGGGCCAGCTCCGGGGTGTCGTTAACCTCGTCGAGCATCAGGTACTCGATGAAGACCTTGCGCTTGCGGACGTGGCGCCACTCGCGGGCGGCGTCGACCACCTCGCGCATCGAGTAGCGGTCGTTGACCGGCATGATCTTCGAGCGGAGCTCCTCGTTCGGGGCGTGGAGCGAGAGCGCCAGGCGGACGGCCGGTCCTTCGTGGGTCATGCGCTGGATCCCCGGCAGCCAGCCGACGGTCGAGATCGTGGTGTGGGAGTTGGCGATCCCGATCTCCGGTAGCCGCTCGCAGACGGCGAGCACGTTGTCGAGGTTCATCATCGGCTCGCCCATGCCCATGAAGACGGTGTGGTTGACCGGCTCGATCCGGCGGAAGTGCAGGGCCTGGTCGAGGATCTCGGACTCGGTCAGGTTGCGGCCGAACTTCATCGTGCCGGTGGCGCAGAAGGTGCAGGTGAGCGGGCAGCCCGACTGGCTGGAGAGGCAGAGCGAGCGGCGGCCGTCCCGGTACCGCATCAGCACCGCCTCGACCGGACGGCTGTCGGCGGTGAGGAAGAGCGCCTTCTCGGTGCCGTCGACCGACCGGGCCGAGGCGTCCACCTCGAGCGTCGAGATCGGCAGCTTCTCGGCCAGCTCGTCCCGCAGCGCGGCCGGCAGGTTGGTCATCTCCTCGAAGGACGCCGCCCCGCGCGCCAGCCACTCCCAGACCTGGCCGGTCCGGTAGGAGGGCTGGCCGAGATCGGCCATCGTCGTCTCGAGTCGCTTCAGGTCCACAGGATCAGTGTGGCATTGATCGGCTCCAGGCGCAGGCCAGCGGGGGCGATCGCTCCAGCAGAGAGCGAGCGATCGCCCCCGCGATGTGGGAGGGCGGCGACTCGGGGGAGGCCGAATCAGGACAGGCGGTACGCCCAACCCGGCGGAGTGGTTTCATTGGGAGGGCATGGATGGCTCCACCCAAGAACGTCCGGCGACCTCGCCGCCCGCGCTCGCCGTCACCGGCTTGACCAAGCGCTACGGGGACGGGACGCTCGCCCTCGACGCGCTCGACCTCGAGGTCCCGGCCGGCAGCTTCTTCGGGCTGCTCGGCCCGAACGGCGCCGGCAAGACGACGCTGATCGGCGCGATCTGCAACCTGATCCGGGTGTCGGCCGGGGAGATCCTCGTGTTCGGCGAGTCCGGCCGCGGGATGCGGGCCCGCCGGATGATCGGGATCGCCGAGCAGGAGCCCAACCTGGACAAGTTCCTGACCGTCTACGAGACCCTGCTCTACCACGGGGGCTACTACGGGATGGACCGCCACGAGGCGGCGGAGCGGGCCGAGCAGATGATCGACGCGTTCGACCTGCGGGCGAAGCGCGACGTCGAGGCCCCGAAGCTCTCCGGCGGCATGCGCCGCCGGCTGCTGCTCGCCCGGGCGCTGCTCCACCGGCCCCGCCTGGTGATCCTCGACGAGCCGACCGCCGGGGTGGACCTCGAGCTGCGCCATGAGCTCTGGAGCTACATCCGACAGCTGCACGAGCAGGGCACCACGATCCTCCTCACGACCCACTACCTGGAGGAGGCCGAGGCGCTCTGCGACGAGATCGCGTTGATCTCCGGGGGCCGGATCGTCGCCCGCGACACCGCCGGCGGCCTGAAGCGGGCCTACGGGGTCGACTCGCTGGAAGAGGTGTACCTGCGCACCGTCGCCGGAGGCCGGATCACGCTCGCCCACGAGGCCGAGGCGAATTGAGCCCGCTGCCGCCGACCGAGGTCGAGCCCCACCCCTGGCGCGGACTTGCCTGGCTGACCCGGAGGGAGTGCCACCGGGTGCTCAAGCTGTGGAAGCAGACGATCCTCGCCCCGGTCGTCTCGGCGCTGCTCTTCATGGTCGTGTTCGGGCTGTCCCTGGGCGACTCGATCTCCGAGATCAACGGGTTCGAGTACCGGGTCTACATCGTGCCCGGCCTGATCGCGATGGCGATGGCGCAGGCCGCATACTCGAACAACTCGAGCACGATCTTCCAGGCCCGCAACGACCGCTACCTGGACGACATCCTCTCCGCGCCGATGCCCGCCTGGCAGGTGCACCTCGGCTATCTCGTCGGCGGCGCGATGCGGTCGCTGATCATCGGCGCCGCCCTGACCGCGCTCGCGATCCCGATCACCGGGGTGCCGATCACCAGCCCGCTGACCCTGATCCTCGCCGTGGCGCTCCTGATCGGCTCCTTCGGGGCTCTGGGGATCATCGTCGGGATCTACGCCCAGTCCTGGGACAACCAGTCGTTCATCAACAACATCGTGATCCTGCCCCTGATCTTCCTCGGTGGCGTGTTCTACTCGGTCAGCCGGCTCGGTTCTCCCTGGGAGCAGATCTCCCACGTCAACCCGCTCTTCTACGTGGTGGACGCCCTCCGCTACGGGTTCCTCGGCAGCTCCGACGTCGCTCCGGGCATCTCCCTCGCGGTCGTCGGCGTGATCGCGGTGGGCCTGATCGCGTGGGCCCAGTTCCTCTTCGCCACCGGCCACCGCCTGAAGCCCTAGGAGCCGACCGGGATCGTCGGATCGTCCCGGGTCGGCCCATTCGCCCGACACGCCGGGGCGATCGCTCCAGCAGAGCACGAGCGATCGCCCCTGCGATGGTTGGGAGACGGTGCGGACCGGTGCTCTGAGGCTCAGGTGAGCTCGGGGATGTGCTTCTGGAGGTGGGCGTCGATGGTCTCGCGGACCCAGCGACGTTCGTCCGGGGTGCCCATCCGGTAGCGCCCGAGCAGCATCTTCTGATCGTCCAGCGGCAGGCCCGCGATCTCCCAGGAGACGGCCAGACGCTCGAAGATCAGCTCGGTCTTCCGCTGCCAGAGATCGTCGACCGAGTACGCCTGGTTGCCGATCTGCTCCTGGATCTTGGTGATCGAGCCGGAGCTGAGCTCGTCGCGCAGGACCAGCGTGTTCCCCTCCGCGTCGGAGTAGGAGCTGGTCGAGACCTGAGCTCGTTCCGGTCGTTGCTTCGGCTTGCGTCTCTTCTTCGACATCGGGCACCTAGAGGCTATCCGGATCTCCACCCCGGCTCCCGAGACGCCGCCGGGCCCGAGAAAAGATGTACGGCCCCCGCAACGAGTCAGGGAGCGGGGGCCGTACGGACAGTCGGGGGTGCTTTGGGAGAAGTCCCCTCCGACTGCGTACCCATCTAGGGAATGGGTACGGCGGCGGACTGACGCACTAGGGATTGTGCGTCGGTATGTCCGCCAGTCACGGCCGGACCACCTCCAGGGAGAGGAGGGGGCCCGGGCCGTCCTGGCGGGCGCCGGGTCTAGCCCGGCGCCCAAACCATCAT
>JBEBTS010000194.1:0-3896 GCA_040393665.1 Conexibacter woesei | reverse complement strand
TGCGGGGAGACCCGCGGATCCTCGTGCGGATCCTTGCCCGAGGTGGGCGCGGTGTTGCCCAGCGGCGGCGGGTTGGTGCCGATCACCTCGTCCGGGTTCGGGCCGGGACGCTCGGGGCCGCTGTCCCAGTACGAGATCGCGGAGCCGTCATACGGGTAGGCGGGAACCGGGGCGATCCCCCACTCCCCCTTGACCGTCCCCCATCGGCCGGGGCTGAGGAACGGGCTCAGCGCCTTCGCGCCGATCGTCCTCGCCTGCACGTTCGCCTGCCAGTTGGTGACCAGGTGATCGCCGAAGGCGATGTCCATGAGCACCTTGTGCGGCGGCGTGTTCGGCAGCGGCTTGTCGGTCATGCGGTGGGCGTAGCCGTTCGGCTCGCCCCGGTCCCACAGCATCTGGGCCAGGCCCAGCGCCAGCGGGCGGTTGAGCTCCTCCGGGTACGACGGGTTGAAGAACGCGCCGTAGGTCGACCAGGCGGCCGAGCGGGTCAGCAGCACCGAGTAGTTCATCGCGGTCACGCCGAGCGACGTGTTGTCGAAGTCGGGTGCCAGCGCGGTCAGGGCGCCTCCCATGATCCCGCCCTGGCTGTTTCCGCGGTAGAAGGCGCGCACGTCGGTGCCCGTCTCCAGCACCGGCGTCAACGGCGACCCGGCGGGCACCGTGTCGTCCGGCAACCCGGGCACCTCGGCCGGATCGGTCGCCTCAGGGTCGAAGCGGAAGGCGGCCTTCGAGACCAGGCCCTCGGGATGGATCATCAACCGGGCCAGGAACATCTCGTTGAGCAGGCCCTGCTGGAGCCGGTCGGCGACCGCGGGGAACAGGGAGAGGTCGGTCAGCGCCATGACGACCGGCTCGATGTCCGGCGTGGACATGCCGATCTCGTCGGTGCCGCAGACGACGAATCCGCGCGCGCTCAGCATCCGCTGGGCGGTCGAGTTGATCTCGCCGGCGATCGAGCCCATCAGCCCATGCCCGTACACCAGGGACCGGCCGAGCCGATCGGCGGGCGGGTCGGATGGCGTCGGTGCTGCGGGGCGGTTCACGATCGCGTGCGGCACGATGCACTCGAAGTTCGCGGTCCAGGTGCCGTTCCGCACCGGCTTGCCGGAATCGTCGAGGTTCATGGTCGCGCCCGGGTCGCATCCTTCGGGGCGGGACGAGTGGGTCAGGAAGCACGGCACCTCGTAGGTGCCCTTGATCCGGCGGGCGACCTCGGAGTTCACGTTCTCCGTGACCGAGTCGACGGTGAACGCGGGAGCGGAGCCCGCGACCTTGCGGTCCGCCAGGTCGTTGTCGCCGAGGGTGGCGAAGGCCTGGTCGCGCATCGAGAGCGCCCGGGACGAGTTGTTCTCGTCGCTGGCGGTGGTGAAGTCCCACGCGAGGTACAGGTCGGACCGCTTGATGCCCTGGTTGCGGAGGCGGCGGAACATGTCCTCGAAGTGGGAGCGACGCTGGTTGATCGCGGCGTGGCTGGTCGGCAG
The DNA here is from genome assembly GCA_040393665.1 of Conexibacter woesei. Taxonomy (GTDB): domain Bacteria; phylum Actinomycetota; class Thermoleophilia; order Solirubrobacterales; family 70-9; genus 67-14. Next base: position 2,415 of record JBEBTS010000194.1, on the reverse strand, counting down.
GATGTCCCGGTAGTACCGGAAGCCCATCGGGGCCGGAAGCGTCTTGCCGGCGGCGTCCTTCAGGTTCCTCAGCGCGACGACGTACCTGGTCGCCGGGTCGAAGTTGACCATCGGATGGATCATCACGTTGGTGAGCTGCGGCGCCGCGGTGGTCGAGTCGATCTCGACCCAGATCGGGTGCCGCTTGCCGGTGGCCGTGTTGAGGACGACGACCGGCGAGCCGGCGGCGCTGTATCGATCCGGGTTGGTCAGGCTCGGCGGGTTCGTCTTGGCGAGAGCCTCCGGGTTGTCCAGTCCCGGCACCCGGACCAGCAGCGTCTGTCCCTGGCTGAACCCGTCGCTCTGGGAGTACGGCGCGGGGTCGATCGGGATGCCCTTCTTGTTCACGGGCATCGCGTCGGCGCGGAAGTTGATCTGGCGCCCGGAGGGCATGTCCGGGTTCGCCTGCGTGTACCGGTTGCTGGGGAACGGGTTCATGCAGAGGGCCGTGGACGGCGCGGCGATGAAGTCGCAGCGGTCGGCACGACTGAGGTCGACGGCGGTCGGGCGGCAGTCGGCCGTCTGGCGCACCATCGCCTTGACCGCGCTCCGCCGTTTCCCGGCCTGGGCCCGGATGTCGCGGTCCTCGCACCGCTTCACCGCCTTCACCCCGGCCGGGGTGAGGCGCAGCCGGACGACCTTGAGCTGCCCCTTGCGCTTGAAGCGCGGCCGGGCGATCCGGGTCAGGGGCTTGAAACGGCCTCGCTGGTCGAAGGTGGCGGAGAAGCCCCGCACCTTGATCTTGCCCTTGCGGTTCGCCCGCACCTTGACCCGGAGCACCTTCTTGTTGACCAGGACCTTCTGGCCGACCTGGGTGAGGTTGACCTTGACCTTGGCGGCCGACGCCGGTCCGGCCCCGACGGCGAGCGCCAGGAACGAGGTCAGGACAGAGACGACGAGCAAAGTGTGCTTCAAGGGCTTCTTCTCCGGAGTCGAGGGCTGAGTCCGCGGCTCTCCCATCGGCTTCGCGGACCGGCTGAACCTACCAACCCCCTCCTCGGGGCAAAGGTGCGCGGCACGCTGCTATTTGCGCAGCGACTTCAGATAGCGGAGCGGGTCGATCGGCTTGCCGCCCGTCTGCCACGGGCCGACCCAGTACTCGAAATGCAGGTGGCAGCCGGAGGACCTGCCGGTGCTGCCGACCCGACCGATCACCGTGCCCGCGCCGACCCTCGTCCCGACCTTCAGCTTCGAGCGTCGGATCATGTGCATGTAGACGAAGTGGGTGTTGGACCCGGCGTTGTCGATCACCACGTAGTTGCCGGCCGCGGAGTGCCAGGCGTTGTAGGCGACCCGGCCTTTCCGGGCGGAGGCGATCTTGGTCCCGCAGGAGGCCGACATGTCCTGGCCCTGGTGGGTGTGTCCGGGACGGCCGGAGCCGAAGCGCGATCCGCTCGATCCGAAGCTGAACGGTCCCCGAACCGGGAAGACCTCTTTCGGAATCCGGCTCACCGGGTCGATCAGCAGCTCGTCCGGCGACCGGTTCGAGCGCTTGCCGAAGCCATCGACCACGAAGACCCTGCCGTTGACCGCCCGCTTCGGCACGACGACCCGCACCGCGCCGGCCCGTCGGGCCCGCCAGGCTGTGCGGATCCGCTTGTCCTTGCCGCGGAACACGACCCGGGTGACCGCGTCCAGATAACCCCCGGTGATCCGCACCACCGCGCCCGGCGTGGCCCGGCGGGGCGATACGCACTGCTTGACGCAGGAGACCCCGGTGATCCGCGGGACGTTCGGCACCGCCATGCCGCCTCGGCTCACTCCGGAGGTCCCGGCCTCGCCGCCGCCCCCGGGGCCGGCGGGAACCGCGGGCGTCGGGATCAGGCTTCCTCTGGCCGGAGCCACGTCCGGCGCCTGGGCGAAGCGCGGCGACGGGGTCGCCTCTCGCATCGGGTCGATCGCGGCCCGGGCTTCAGTGGCCAGCAGGAGCAGGACCGTCAGGAGGATCGACGCGACGAGGATGAATGGGTGAAGCCGGCCGCGGGTGGCGGCACCAGGTGAACTCATGTTCGCTCTCTTTCCGATGCCGGCGGAGTTAGCTGACGGGCTCGCGCTGAAAGAGATGCGCTACGGACGGTGGTCCGATTCGCCCCCGGGACCGGGTCCCATTGGGTCCCCCGCTCTCCGACGATGGCTCGCCGGAGATTTGGCGTTGAATGCTTTCCGGGCAGCATACATGAGTTCTAGGCGATCTTTCGGTAAGGGGATGCACACAATCTTGCAGTCCGGGGCGGTTTGGCCCACCGGAGCGCCGTCCTGTCCCACGGGAAGGAGGAGCTGGACTAACCTTGTCCTTGCGTACAAGGGTCCTCCTCACCCCCCGGGAGTAGCCTGATTCCCGCTTGTTCCCTCACCAATCTTGCCCTCAGGAGGAAC
>JBEBTS010000193.1:0-3925 GCA_040393665.1 Conexibacter woesei | reverse complement strand
CGGCCGCGATCACGGTGTTGAACTGGAAGCCGCGGCTGAAGTCCCGGGTCGCCTTGTCGATCGCCCAGTGGGCCTTGGCGAGCACCGCGCGGGCCTCGCCCTCGACCCGACCGCCGAGCCCGTCCGGCCCACTGCCGGGATCCCCCGCGGCGAGCTCGTCCGCGACCCGCCACAACCGGGCGAGGAAGCGGTTGACGCCCTCCACCCCTTCGTCGGTCCAGTCGCCGCCGCGCTCGGGCGGACCCATGAAGCAGACGTAGGTCCGGGAGGCGTCGGCGCCGTGACGGGCGACGATCTCCGACGGGCTGACCGTGTTGCCCTTCGACTTCGACATCTTGGCGCCGTCGCGGGTGATCATCCCCTGGGTGAAGAGGTTGGCGAACGGCTCGACCACGCCGAGGTGGCCCATGTCGTTCAGCGCCTTGGCGAAGAACCGGGCGTAGAGCAGGTGGAGGATCGCGTGCTCGACCCCGCCGATGTACTGGTCCACCGGCATCCAGTGATCGGCCGCCTCGCGGTCGAAGGCGGCCTCGTCGTTGCGGGCGTCGAGGTAGCGCAGGAAGTACCAGGAGGAATCGACGAAGGTGTCCATCGTGTCGGTCTCGCGCTCGGCCGCCCCGCCGCAGGACGGGCAGCTGACGTTGACCCAGTCGGTGGCGGCGGCAAGCGGGCTCTTGCCCTTCGGCGCGTAGTCCTCGATCTCGGGCAGGCGAACCGGGAGCTGGTCCTCCGGGACCGGGACCATGCCGCAGGACGGACAGTGGACGATCGGGATCGGGGCGCCCCAGTAGCGCTGGCGGGAGACGAGCCAGTCACGCAGCCGGAAGTTGACCGCCTTCTCGCCCCGACCCTCGGCGGCGAGCCACTCGACGATCTGCTCGTAGGCCTCGCGGTTGTGGACCCCGTCGAACCGGCCGGAGCCGGTCATCGGGCCGTCGCCCGGGTAGGGCAGCCCCTGGTCGTCGCCACCCTCCTCGGGCTGGCCCTCGATCACCCGCCGGATCGGCAGGCCGAAGGCCTGGGCGAACTCGTAGTCGCGGGAGTCGTGTCCGGGAACCGCCATGATCGCGCCGGTGCCGTAGTCCATCAGCACGTAGTCGGCGACGTACATCGGGATCTCCTCGCCGTTGACCGGGTTGGTCACGGTCCGGCCGAGGGCGACGCCGGTCTTCTCCCGGCTCTCGTCCCCGCGCTCGGCGGTCGACTTGCGAGCGACCCCGTTCACGTAGGCGCGGACCTCGTCCTCGACCGGGGTCCCGGCGATCAGGCGGTCCAGCTCGGGATGCTCGGGCGCGATCACGAAGAAGGTGGCTCCGAACAGGGTGTCGGGACGGGTCGTGAAGACCGGGAAGTCGAGGTCGGCCGAGTCGCAGCGGAAGGTCACCTCGGCGCCCTCCGAGCGGCCGATCCAGTTCTTCTGCATCGTGACCACGTGCTCGGGCCAGGACTCGAGCTTGTCGAAGTCGGCCAGCAGCTGCTCCGCGTACTCGGTGGTGCGGAAGAACCACTGGCGGAGGTTGCGGGTCTCGACCTCGGTGCCGCAGCGCTCGCAGCGGCCGTCGACGACCTGCTCGTTGGCCAGCACGGTCGCGTCCTTCGGGCACCACTGGACCGGAGCCTGGGTGCGGTACGCGAGGCCCTTCTCGAAGAGCTGCAGGAAGATCCACTGGGTCCACCGGTAGTACTCCGGGGTGTGGGTGGCGAGCTCGCGTGACCAGTCGATCGAGATGCCCCACTCGGTGAACTGGCGCCGGAACGAGTCGATCGACTTCTCGGTCGCGACGATCGGCGGCACGCCGGTCTTGATCGCGTTGTTCTCCGCCGGCAGGCCGAATGAGTCGTAGCCCATCGGGTGGATCACCTCGAAGCCGTTGCGGCGCCGGAAGTGGGCGATCGCGTCCCCGACCGAGTAGCACTTCAGGTGGCCGACGTGGGGCTCGCCGGAGGGGTAAGGCAGCATCTCCAGGACGTAGGCCTTGGGCTTGTCCGGGTCGTATCCGTCCTGACCGGGATTGGGCACCTCCCAGGTGCCTTCTTCAGCCCAGACCCGCTGCCATCTTTCCTCGATCTGCCGAGGTTCGTAACGACTCATCAAGGCGGGAGTCTATGCCGCGTCCCGCGGGCCTGTCGGCCTGGTCCCGCGACCCGGCCGATGCCCGCGCCCACCAGGCTTTCGCAAGGCCGACCCGGAGGGCCGGGCCGGGACGGCTCAGCCGGCGTCCGGACGCCACTGGCGGACGTCGGGCAGGGGCCGGAGGATCGGCTCGACCGCCGCGCGACGGTCCTCGAAGGCCGGCGGCAGCGAGAGCCGCTCGCCCAGCGACTCGGCCGGCTCGTCGGTGGCGAAGCCCGGGCCGATCGAGGCCAGCTCGAACAGCACGCCGCCCGGCTCGCGGAAGTAGGCGGCGAGGAAGTAGAAGCGATCTATGACCGGGGTCGTGTAGAGGCCGGTCGCGGCGACCCGGTCGCGCCAGGCCGAATGCTCGTCGTAGGGAGCCGACCACGCGATGTGATGGACGGTGCCCGAACCCTGGAGCGGACGCTCCTCCGGTGACGGATCGAGCTCGTAGTAGCCGTGGCGGATGCGATAACCGTCACCGTCGGTGCCCGCGAGGCACCACGTCCCGTCGCCCTCGGCCTCGAAGCCCAGTACCTCTTCGAGGACCTTCTCGGTCAACTCGGGATTGGCCGAGAAGGCGCGGACCCCGTGGAAGCCCTGGATCGCGTGCTCGGCCGGGATCTCGCGGTGGGCCGGGACCAGCGGCTCGTCGGGGCCGTCGTAGACGATCAGCTCGTGGGTCAGTCCCTCGGGGTCGTCGAACATGAGGGTGTCGCCGTCGCCGGTCGGGCCGATCCCGTGGGCGTCGGCCGCGCCTTCGCCGCTGCGCACCGTCGCGACGCCGGCGTCCCCGAGCCGTGCGGCCCAGTAGTCCAGCGACTCCGAGGAGCCGACCCGGAACAGGATCCGGTGGATCATCCCGGCCCCCGCCCGGCCGCGACGCGCGCCCGGGTACTCGAAGAAGGTGAGATCGAACCCCGGGGTGCCCTTCTCGTCGCCGTAGAACAGGTGGTAGACGGACGGATCGTCCTGGTTGACCGTCTTCTTGACCAACCGCATGCCCAGCAGCCCCGCGTAGAACTCGACGTTGCCCCGCGCGTCGCCGGTGATGCAGCTGATGTGATGGACCCCGTTGAGGCTGATCTCGGTCATAGGAGGAATCTAGCCGACCGCCTCCGCCGTCCCCGCAGACGCGATTCCGAGCCGACCCGCGGCTCGAATCACCCACTCACCATCCCGGAAGCACTGCTGGTAGTGCATCGACCCGTTTCGTGGCATGGTGGGTCCGTTTCGGTCGCCGAGGCGGTGGATACGATCCCGAGATGGGAATCCTCAAGGCGGAGCGCACGGTCGAGATCGATGCGCCCAAGAGCCGTTGCTACGAAATCATCGCCGACCTCGAGAACACGCCGGACTGGCAGGACTCAATGAAGTCGATCAAGGTGCTCGAGACCGATGGCGAGGGCCGGCCCAGCCTGGTCGAGATCAAGTCGGACGCCAAGGTCAAGGAGATCAGCTCCCGCCTCGCCTTCGCCTACCAGCCGGACGATGGCATGACCTGGGAGCAGAAGAAGGGCGACCTGAAGTGGATGACCGGCAAGTGGGTCCTCGAGGACCTCGGTGACGACCGTACCCGGGCCACCTACGCGCTCGAAGGCGACACGGGCCGCATGCTCGGTCTCCTGATCAAGGGCCCGGTCGAGGACAAGCTCAAGGAGTTCCTGACCAAGGACGCCGCCGAGGGGCTCAAGCGCGAGGCCGAGTCCCGGGGCTGACCGCCCCGCAGAGGCAAGAAATACTGGAACTTCATGGGGCTGCAGTAGCAGCCTGATGATCTTCTGGAACAACACGTCGGAAGCACACGGC
>JBEBTS010000192.1:0-3994 GCA_040393665.1 Conexibacter woesei | reverse complement strand
TCGGTGCCGGCGCTCAGGCGGCCGGGTCGGTGCCGGCGCTCAGGCGGCCGGGTCGATGCCGGCGCTCAGGCGGCCGGGTCGGTGCCGGCGCTCTCAGGCGGCCGGGTCGACCGGCTCTCAGGCGGCCGGGTCGAGGCCGCCGGTCGGGCCCAGGTCACGGCCGAGGTCACCCGACGAGTCCCAGACCTCGAGCGAGTCGTTCGAGCGGAAGGCGTTGCCGAAGGTGTAGACCGGCATCCCGATCTGGGTGATGTTGTAGACCCGGGGCTGATCCGCGATGAAGGTCCGCAGGCAGCCGTGGCTGGCCGGGTAGTTCGGCACCGACTTGTAGCCGTGCGTGGCGTAGCCCCGGATGAAGTACGAGGAGTAGTACATCCCCTTCTCGTTGTAGCCCGGGTCCTTCCAGTAGAAGCTGTAGGTGCCGAGGATGGTCGGCGTAGCCGGGGCGCCGGACGCGGTCGGGAAGATCGCGTACGGCTTCTTGCCCTTGGCGAACACGATCACCTGGCGGGACAACGGGGCTTCCATGTGGTCGCCCAGGCCGGGCTTGCGCACCCGGTAGCCGCCCACGCCGTTGAAGATCCGCTTGACCACCGACTTGGAGGCGATCGCGTTGCGGCTCATCCCATTGAGCTTGCGGTAGGCGAGGACGGCCCGCTCCATCTTGCCGTTGAAGCACTTGCCCCCGCCGGGGACCAGGGCGAGACGGTTGAGCGCCTGGCGGAAGCCCCGGACCTCCGGGCCGCACTGCCCCTTCTTCAGCGCGGTGAAGCTGACCTTCCAGGACTTACGGATGGTGGAGTCACGGGAGACCGGGTCCTTGCCCGCCTTGCCCCAGTACTTCGCCTGGACCGCGTACTTGCCGCCCTTCTTGGCGATGATCGAGCTGCGGAACGTGCCGAAGTTGCCCTTGCCCTTCTTCAGCTTGACCTTGCGGAGCTGGAACCGCTTGCCGTTGTGGAAGAAGGAGACGTGGACCCGCTGCCCGGCCCGCCAGGGGCTCACGCTGCCGCCCACCGTGACGGTGCTCATGATCGGGGCCCGACCCTTCTTCAGCCCGTAGGGCTTGATCTGGACGGTGCTCTTGACCGGACCGTCGGTGGCGGCCGAGGACGGGGTGGCGGCCACCGCCAGCAGCATCAGCGCGGCGACCAGCGAAAGCGCGGCCGCGGCGAAGAGGGCGGGGAACGAGAGTGACGGCGAGGGGTTCGATGCTGCGTTCACGGCGTGTCTCCAGGTGATCGGGGCTCGAAGAGCCGGGGAATGGCCAGAATCATAGAGCCAATCCCCGGTCGGACAGCGGTTTTCAGGAGACGGGGGCGGCTTCGCGATCGACCGAGTCGGACGAGGCGACCTGCTCGTCGTCCAGCGACTCGCCGTGCTGGCGGATCATCAGGAACGCGATCACGGTCCCGGCCAGGGCGATCGAGACCGAGAGCACCATGGCGTGGCTCAGCCCGTAGATGAACGCGTCGTGGCCGGCCGCGGTCAGCTTCGCCATCTGGGCTGCCGGGACACCGTCGACGTGTGGCGTGCCGCCGGTCAGCTGGTGGGCGAACTCGGAACGCTGGGCCGGGCTCAGGCCTTGGTCCCCCAGGGTGCCGGCCAGCCGCGACTTGGCCTCGCTCTGGAACAGGGCCCCGAGCGCGGCCACGCCGAAGGTGCCGCCGACCATGCGGAACATGGAGAGCACCCCGGAGGCGACCCCGGCCTTGGTCTTGCTGACCGCGTTCATCGCGGCGGTCGACATCGGCGACATGGTCAGGCCGATCCCGGCGCCGAGGATCATGAAGCTCGGCAGGATCTCGGAGAAGGTCGTGCCGACCTCGATCCGGGAGAAGAGGTAGAGCGACAGGGTGATCAGCGCCATGCCCGCCACGATCGGGATCCGTGGCCCGATCCGGTCCGAGAGCCGGCCGGAGATCGGCGACAGGGCCATGATCACCAGGGTGGTCGGCAGGAACCGCACCCCGGCCTCGAGGGCTGAGTAGCCCAGCACGTTCTGCATGTAGAGGGCGAGGAAGAAGAAGACGCCCATCATCGCGAAGGAGATGATGAAGGCCGTGATCACGGAGCCGATGAAGTTGCGGCTCTTGAACAGGCCGAACTCGATGATCGGGGCCTTGACCCGGTTCTCCGCGGCGACGAACCCGATCAGCGTCACGACGGAGATCACCAGCAGGGAGATCACCGCGGTCGAGTCCCAGCCCCAGCTGTTGCCCTCGATCAGGGCGAGGACGAGCGAGGTGAGGCTGACCGTGAGGATGCCGACGCCCAGGTAGTCGACCTTGCGGCCCACCGTGACGTCCCGCGACTCGCGCACGACGAAGAGCGCCGCCAGGATCGCGAGGATGCCGACCGGCAGGTTGATGTAGAAGATCGCGCGCCAGGAGACGTGCTCGGTGAGGAAGCCGCCCAGGACAGGGCCGACCGCCAGCGCCAGGGCGGAGACCCCGGCCCAGGTGCCGATCGCCTTGCCCCGCTCGGCCGGCGGGAAGGCGTCGGTGATGATCGACAGGGTGCCGGGCATCATGAAGGCGGCGCCGACGCCCTGGAGGACGCGGCTGGCGACCAGCGAGAAGTTGTCCGGCGCGAAGCCGGCGGTGGCCGAGGAGAGGGTGAAGATGGCGACGCCGAAGACGAAGGCCTTGCGCCGGCCGAAGATGTCGCCGATCCGGCCGCCGACCGCCAGCAGCACCGCGAAGGAGAGCGTGTAGCCGTTGACGATCCACTCCAGGCCGGAGATCGAGGTGTTGAGGTCGCGCTGGATCGAGGGGAGGGCGACGTTGACCACGGTGTTGTCGAGCATCACCATGAACAGCGCGAGGCACATGGCCCCGAGCGTCCACCACTTGCGGTTCTCGTCGGTGATCAGGTGCTGGTAACGGCTCACTTCTTCACTGCTCCTTCAAGCTGGGTGTAGATCCGGGCGAAGTCCTCGCGCTGCGCCAGACGGCCGAGCAGGGAGTTGAGCTCCGCCCGCTCGTCGGGCTCGAAGCTGGCCGCGAGCCTCAGCGCGCCGGCGGCGCGGCCGAGCAGGACCCGGTTGACGATCTCGGTGCCTTCCTCGGTGAGGGTCAGCATCCGGCGCCGACGGTCCTCGGGATCCTCGATCCGGGAGACGAGGTCCTTGCGGACGAGGTTGTCGATGGCTCGGCTGACGGACGGCATCGAGGCTCCCGTCGCCGTGGCGATGTCCTGGATGCACGGCATCGTCTGGTGCTCTGCCGCCCCCAGCTCGATCATCGTCTTGAACTCGAGGAAGGAGAGGTTGTGGCTGTCGGTCTCGCGCAGGGCGCTGCCGCCGTCGCCGTAGCTGAGCATCCGCCGGAACAGGGTCCCGATCAGGAGGGCGGTCTCGACGACGTCCTCCGGCAGGCTGGCCTGATCGGCGCCTCCGGCCGGTGCCTCCGCGATCGGGCGGTCAGCGGTCTCGGTGTCCCCTGGCGAATCCATTCCGAGATAGTTGCGCTTTCGCAATCATTAGTCAAGTGGAATGGTTGCGTATGTGATGCACATCACGCGCGGATCGGTTCCGGACGATGCTCGGCCGGGTCGGCGGGCTCCGCCCCGGGCTCGGCCTGGGACTCCTCGTCCGGCGGCGGGCCCTCGAGATCGAACCGGGGCATCCACTCCAGCCAGGCCGGCAGGTACCAGTTCCAGTTGCCGAGGAGCTTCATCGTCGCCGGCACCAGGACCCCGCGGACGATGGTCGCGTCGATCAGCACCGCGGCCGCCAAGCCGACGCCCATCTGCTTGAACTCGACCATCGAGAGGGTCGCGAAGATCGAGAACACGGCCACCATGACGATCGCCGCCGAGGTCACCGGGCCCGCGGTGCGCCGCAGCCCGGTCTCGATCGCGGCGGGGGTGTCCATGCCACGGTCGCGGGCCTCCCGTATCCGACTGAGGATGAACACGTGGTAGTCCATGGACAGACCGAACAGCACGACGAACAGGAACAGCGGCAGCCAGGCGGTGATCCCGCCGGTCG
>JBEBTS010000191.1:0-4011 GCA_040393665.1 Conexibacter woesei | reverse complement strand
CGCTAGGTGAAGTACGGGAAGAACGAGCGATGCATGGAAGCGCACGGTAACAGGCATGAGGGAGATGCCCGTCATCGGTCGGGTCACGCCGTCTGGTGGCAGGTTCTCGGCACCCACGGCTGGACGGGATAAGGTTGGAGGGTGAGTGACAAGCCCGGTAGGAGACCGTGGTCGGTGGGATAGGTGGCAATCCCGGTCCTTGCGCTGGCGGCTGCGATCACGGCCGCCAGTATCGCTCCCGCGTCCGGAGATGACGGAGCCGGCGACCCGACCACGACTGTCGAGCAGAGCTTTTCCGCGACCGGGGCCGAGCAGAGCGTGTGGTTCGACATCGGCGTCCGAGCGGTTGACGTGATCGCGATCGGTGGGTCTGGAGCGGACATCAGCGGCAGGCCAGGAGGCTTCGGGGCGAAGGTGTCGGCCAGGGTGCCGGTGGGTCCCGAACGCAAGTTCTTCGTCCTGGTCGGTGGTGACGGTGACCAGGAGCAAGGTGGGTTCAACGGAGGAGGGCCGGGCAGCAAGCCTTCCTGGACCTCGGTGCGAGGCGGGGGCGGGGGCGGTGCGACCGATCTCCGGACCGTCGGCTCCTCCTCGGTCGACTCGGTCGCGAGCCGAGTCTTGGTGGCAGGTGGAGGCGGAGGAGCGGGCGGAGCATCTGCGCGCGGCGGGCGCTTGGGTGGCGTCGGCGGTCAGGCGGGCCAAGCCGGCGCTCGCGGAGACAACGCCACGAACAACAACACGGTCGGTTCGGGCGGCTTCGGCGGTGGGCGCGGCGGCTCTGACTCGGGAGGAGCCGGAGGTGCTGGCGGCTTCGTCTACCCCAACGGGGCCAATGACGGTTCCCCCGGAGGCGAAGGCAGCCTCGGCGTGGGTGGCTACGGCGGTGACGGTGCGAGCAACACCGGTACCGGCATGGGGGCCGGCGGCGGTGGCGGCTATTACGGTGGAGGCGGTGGCGGGGGCGGCATGTTCGACTTCTTCGAGCAGGAGTACTTCAGTGGAGGCGGAGGCGGCGGTGGTGGCTCGTCTCTGGTCCCGGACGAGGCCGGCACGATCAGCCTCGCGGCCATTGAAGACGAGCCCTCGGTCGAGATCAGCTACACGGTGCCCGGCACGACGATCCTGAGCGGACCCGACTCGGCGATCAACGTCAGGCGGGCCGAGTTCAGCTTTACGGCGAGCGAGCCGGGCTCAACCTTCGAATGCCGGCTCGACGAGGCCGGGGACTTCGCTCCGTGCGAGGGCCAGACGGCCTTCGACGATCTTTCCGAAGGCGACCACATCCTCGAGGTCAGGGCGATCAACGAGATGGGCAACTTCGACGGCAGCCCTGCGGAATGGGCGTTCAAGGTCGACCTGAGCCCGCCGATCGTGACGATCGCGGCCGGACCGTCAGGCAAGGTCACGGGACATCGTCCCGAGTTCGCATTCTCCTCGTCTGAAGCCGACGTGACCTTCCAGTGCCGTTTCGACGAAGAGCCCTTCCGCGCCTGCTCGGGATCCACCTCGGACCGGCCGATCGTGGATCTGTCGGTTGGTGCTCACACCTTTTCGGTCAGGGCGACCGATCGGGCGGGCAACGTCGGGCCGGAAGCTACGCATGACTTCGAGGTGGAGGCAGGAAAGCCGAACCCGCGGCCCGCCCGGCTCCAGCTCAAGCGACCCAAGCTGAAACGGGCCAAAGGCATCGCGCTGCTGCCCGCCAAGGTCTCCGGCCCGGGCAAGGTGGTTCTGCTCAAGAGCAAGATGGTCAGAGCCACCAAGCGGAAAGCAGGCAAGGCAACGACCGTGAGGTTGAAGGTGGCGGCCCGGGGCAAGGCGCTGAAGAAGCTCCGAACCAAAGGAAAGCTCAAGCTGAAGGTCCGGGTTAGGTTCACCCCCAAGAACGGAGCCCCGGTCACCAAGTCAAAGCGCCTGACTCTCCGAAAGAAGGTCAGACGGCGCTAGCCAGGTGGTCGCGTTGCCACGGTCGGGCAGCACCTGGCTAATCGGTTTTCCGGCGCCCGGAACTGAACAGTCGGAACGGGGTACGGATCGCTCCGAGGGCTGCCTGGGCGCAGCGCTTGATCTCTCGGTGCTGTCCGACGAGAAGCAGGAGCACCAGCAGCCACGAGATTCCCGCGGAAACGTTCCACGCCGTACCGAGGGCAACCGGATCGTCCTCGCCGAAGGCGCATCTGATCAAGGTCAGCGCCATGACCAGGGGCACGAGTCCTGATGCCATGGAGATCAACTGTATTCCCAGGGCGTTCCTGCGGACGAAGGCGTCCCGAAGCTGACTTGCAAGGAGGATGCTGATCAGTGCGGGAATCACCGTCAGCACCGTGACGGTGGCCTCGACTGCGTCTGGCTCAACCAGGGTCTTGTGAGCCATCGCGCAGGCGGTGGTCAGGCACGCGATCAGGGTCGTCGCCGCGATCGCGGGTCCGATGACGCGTCCTCGCGAGATCATCAGCCGAACGCCCACGTCCGCGACCAGGGGCCTGGTTCCGGACACGTAGAGCTGACCGATGCTGTCGCGAGATCCGTCGTTGATCGGTGGGGTGAACGAGGTGAAGCCCAAGGGGGCGTTCGGCTTGTCTTCCGGGGAGGCGGTGACCTCGTAGTACTGCGGATCCAGCTCGGCGACTTTCATGGTCGAGGGGGCGTGCACGGTCAGGTGAAAGTTCGCGGCCTTTCCCATATGCAGTAGTGGCACGTATTCGGGGGCCTGGTACCACCCCAACGAACGAAGAGCGCGGCGGCCCCAGCCGAGAGCCTCATCTGACTTCGTCGTGTAGTTGAACGAGCAGACCGTCCGGTGACCTCGTTGTTCGTCGCCTATAGGTACCCAGAGCAGCGAGCTTCCGTCCATGACCGCCGCCATCTCCAGAGTCAGCTCTGCCGCTGCGTCGTTCGGCATGAACGGGGTCAGGTGATCGGCGAGGATCTCAAGCGCTACCCCGTCATCTCCGGGGCCGCGACTCGTGACCCCCTTGATCGCATCCTTCACCGCGGCGCAATCCAAGAGCCCCGGGTCGACCGAGCCCACGAGCTCGCGCAGGAGGGCACGGTCGACGACCTGGTTCTGCCTGCCGGTGAGGAGAGGGATGGGCCGACCAGCTTCGTCCTTGAAGTCGAACTCGGTCAGTGGCGGCCACTTGGGCAGGAAGGAGATCGGTACCTTCGAACCAGCGAAGTCCGGGGGGACCGTGAAATCAACCGTGACTTGGGACTTCTCGTACTCCGGGGCGGTCTTGGTGAGCTTCTGGACCCGCCGGTGCACCCACCGCGCGCGCGGTTTCACCAAGTCGACGGCCAGCCGGCCATCAGACCTGAGTTCACCCTTCTTCTCGTGGCCCTCCATGGCCTCTCCCCTTCAGTTGAGCGTGCACCCTCGAGCTTCGCTCGAAGGGCGCTTTGGTGCGAATCCCCTAGTCGTTGGTGTCGCGTTCGGGCTGCTTGGAGCCCGTCACGACTCGAAACAGATCCGGGTTGCTGTAAACGGCTTGTCGAACGGTGCCCTGCGCGACGCGTCCCGCACGCGGAACGCCCTTCTTCTTCGCGAAGTTGCTGCCCTTCATAGCTTTTACAGATTCACGCATTTGATCTCCGTTTGTCTCGGACCTCGCGGCATCCACCCGCTAGCGCCCGAAGGGGGCATCGTACCAACCCCTCCTTCGCACCAGAGTCGCGGAGTCCTCGCCTCGGCGTGGATGTTCCCGGATGGATTGCCCCCGTAGAAGATGCGCTCATCCTCTCAATGGGCACGGACGCATGCGTGCCCGCCAAACGAGCTGAAGCGGGGAGCCGGCCTCCGCCGTCGTCAGCTCCCCGCCTGACCCACCAGCGAGCCGAGCTCGTGGTCGGCGGCGAGGATCTCGTTGTCGGCATCGACGTGGACCACGATCGGCTCGTAGTCGGCCAGCTCGACCTGGTCGTAGGTCGCGTAGGAGATGACGATCACGATGTCGCCGCGCTCGACCAGACGGGCCGCGGCGCCGTTCACCTTCATCTCCCGGCTGCCACGCT
>JBEBTS010000190.1:0-4019 GCA_040393665.1 Conexibacter woesei | reverse complement strand
TCGAGGCGTTGACCGGTCAGATGAACGAACGAAACCGAAAGCCCGCATGGAATCCGACGAAGAGCTGATCGCGAGATCGCGACGCGACCCGGACGCATTCCGGGCGCTCTACGACCGGTGGTCGAAGCCGCTTCTGGCCTACTTCTACCGTCGTACCTTCGACGCCGAGGCCTCGGCCGACCTGTTGGCCGAGACCTTCGCGATCGCCTTCGACCGTCGGCATCGGTTCCGTCGGCTCGGCCGGCCCGGCGCCGGCTGGCTCTTCGGGATCGCCCGGCGCGAGCTCGCGCACTGGTATCGGCATCAGGAGGTCGAGCTGAAGGCCGTGCGCCGGCTCGGGCTCGAGGTGCCGGAGCTCGACGACGAGTCGATCGCCCGCATCGAGTCGCTGGACGAGGTGGAAGCCCTCCGCCGCTCGCTCGACGACGCCCTCGCGGGGATCTCCGCGACCGAGCGGCAGGCGGTCCAGCTCCGCGTGGTCGAGGAGCTCGACTACGGCGAGATCGCCGCCCGGCTCCGCTGCAGCGAGGCCGCGGCCCGCCAACGAGTCCACCGCGGGCTGAAGCGCCTCAATCACCTCATGACCAAGGAAGCGACGCTATGAACGACATCCGATTCTTGAACGAGCTGGGCGACAACCTCGAAGCGGCGGCCCGGCGCAACTCCCCCCGGCCCTCGGGCGGGCGCCGCCGGCGCCACCGCCTTGCCATCGCCCTGGCCGTCGCGGCCGCGACGGCTACCGGGATCGCCGCCGCGAGCTGGCTCGGCGGCTCGGAGGAGCTTGCCGCCAACTCGATCGGCTGCTACGAGACGAGCGACCTCGGGGGGAACGTCACCGTGCTGGGCGCCGACGGCGAGCCCCCGGTCCGGGTCTGCGAGAGAGTCCGGGACGAGCAGGGCCTGCCGCCGCGTCAGCTGGTCGCCTGCGTGCGCAACGAGACGGTCGCGGTCTTTCCCGGCGCGGACTGCTCGCGGCAGGGATTGAGCGAGCTGCCGAGCGACTACGGGCGGACGGTGACGAAGGTCGAGCGCCTGGGCCATGCCATCGGTCGGATCGAGGCCTCAGAAGACTGCATCGCGCCGGAGGCGCTGGCGGACCGGGTCCGCGGCCTGCTCGAACGCCAGGGCTGGGCCGGTTGGCGGGTGGAGGTCGGACCGGATCGAGCCGGCTACCCATGCGGTCAGATCACGTCGCCGTCCGGCGACGGCTCCCGCAGCATCGTCGGCGTCTTGGACACGGACGGGCAGAAGGTGCTCGTCTCCCACGGGCTCCCGCGATCGTTGACCCGAGAGCTGTACGGCCCGGGCGGCGATGGCATCGGCGGCGCGGTGGCCGCCGCGATCAAGGCATCGGGCGAGCGCTGCCACACCCCGGCAGGCTTGATGCGACTGGCCCGCGCCGAGCTCTCCTCCCTCGACCCGAGCCTGACCTTCCCGAGGCAATCGCTGCCCCAGGGATCGGCCCTGGCCGATGCCCGCGGCGATCGCTACGAGGAGGGCTGCGCCGTGATCGGAGATATCGGCGCGAGCATGGGACCGGCGGGGAAGCCGGACCTGGCGATCGTGATCCTCCGCCGCACGGACCGAGGGGACTGAGGTCGTTCAGGCCACGATCTCGATCGGCTCCAGGTTCGCGTCGTCCTCGGGGTCCTCGACCTCGAGGACGGCGTCGAGCGCGGCGATCGCCACTTCGAGCTGCGCCTCGTCCGGTTCCCGGGTGGTCAGCTTCTGGAGCATCAGGCCCGGCCACATCGCCGTGCGGACCCAGGGCCGGGAGCGATGCCGCCCGGCCCACTTGATCAGCTCGTAGGCGATGCCGGCGATCAGCGGCACCCCGAGGATCCGGGAGAGCAGCAGCCAGTACCAGGCGGGCAGCCCGATCGGGGCGAAGACGAAGATCGCGATCACCATCACGAACAGCAGGAAGCTGGTCCCGCAGCGCGGGTGGAGCCGCGAGTACAGCCCGGCCCGGGCCGGGGTCAGCTCGTCTTCCGCCTCGTAGCAGGAGATCGCCTTGTGCTCGGCCCCGTGGAACTCGAAGACCCGGCGCAGGTCCGAGATCCGGGAGAGCATCAGGATGTACCCGATGAAGATGGCGGTGCGGACCACCCCCTCCACCAGCCAGAACAGCACGGCGGAGTCGAGGCGATCCTTGATCAGGCTGGTCAGCCCGACCGGCACCACGAAGAAGAGCAGGATCGCCAGGGCCATCGAGAAGACGATGGTCGCGACCCAGGCCGCCCCGCTGAGCTCCTCCTCTTCCTCGTCCTCGTCCAGCTGGGCGTTGGCGGAGAGGCCGAGGGCGCGGAACCCGATCTTCAGCGACTCGGCCAGCGCGACCACGCCGCGGACGATCGGCCACCTGAGCACCGGGTGACGACGGGCCCAGGGGCGGATCCGCTCGGTCGTGACCTCGATCTCCCCCGAGGGGAGGCGCAGGGCGACGGCCCACGCGGTCACGCCGCGCATCATCACGCCCTCGAGGACGGCCTGCCCTCCTACGGGAGCATCGCGCGCTGCTTCGAGCGGTTCCTCACCGCCGGCCACGAGCTGGAGCAGCCCCCGGCCGTAAAGCTAGTTCTGGCCGGCGTTGGCCTTGGCCCGCTTGGCGGCGCGGCGCTGGAAGCGCTCGACGCGGCCACCGGTGTCGACCAGCTTCTGCTTGCCGGTGTAGAAGGGATGGCAGGCCGAGCAGAGTTCGACGTGGAGGTCCGCCTTGGTGGACCGGGTGTAGAACTGGTTGCCGCACGAACAGTGGACGTTCGCAAGGGTGTACTCGGGGTGGATATCTGCCTTCATACGACCAAGGATAGAGGACCGGGGCCTCCGGCACCCTGCAGCCGCTTGCCATCGGGCATGGAGCATGCGTGCGAGCCCCGGGACGACCGCTCCGAACCCCCAGTTTGCGGAGAGTTTGCGGGGTCGATCCAGGCGCAGCGGCATCAGTCGGCGCGTTTGCCTGTAGTAATGAGGAATGAGCGAGGAATGGGAGACGTGGAGCCGGGCTCAGCCCTTTTCGCAATTTGCGGGTTTTGATGGCAGGTTTTCCGTCCGACGGGGCGAAGAGACTTTCCATAACCCCTTCTGGAGGAGGAGCACACGCATGGCTAAAGAGGTATTCGATCAGGCCCAGCCCCACAGCGACAAGGCCAAGCTGTTCGCCGAGGCGTTCCGTGGCTGTGAGGAGTGGACCATCCCCCCACGCCGGCGGCGGCCGGACACCCGCCCGATCTACGACGCCAACTCGTACCGGGCGGAAATCGTCGACCTGGACTTCCGCGAAGCAGCCTGACCCTCACCGGATAACGGACACGGTCAACCGGCGGTCCTTGAAGATCGCCGTCCCTCCTGTCGTGCTGTAACGAAGCTGGAACGTCCTCGTCCCGGCCGGCACCTCCATCACTATCCAGCCGGACCTGACCATGCTGGTCACGCCCTCGTCCGCGTTCGAGGCGCCGGTCCCCGGCACCGAGTACCGGGTCTGGAACTCGGTCGAGCCCGACCGCATGACCATCGACGGGGTCGGCACCGAAGCGGCCTCGTAGAGGAAGACCTCCGCCACCCCGGACCCGCACCGACCCCCGAAACGAGAGACGGCGCCGACCGATGGCCGGCGCCGTCTCTTGGCGCGATCTGTTCGACGGGCCGGCCCCTCCGGCCGGCCCTCTCGATCAGGTCTCGGTGTAGAGCGGGCCGTCGCCGCCTTCCGGCAGAGTCAGGCGGCCACCCTTGGCCGTGATCGCGCCGCACTGGACGCAGTTTGAAGCGGTGACGTGGACGTCCACGATCGGGGCGTCGGACTCGAGCTGGTCCTCCGGGATCTCGTAGACCTGAGCCGGGCACATCGAGACCCAGGTCTGGGCGATCTCTCGCGGCACCTCGGTCTGGATGCGGATGTGGTTCGGCGCGTCGTCGCGGGTCGCGTTGCCGGAGAGGAAGACCGACGACAGCTTGTCGAAGGTGTACTCGCCGTCCGGCTCCGGGTACTTCTCCCCCGCCTTGCCGATCTCCATCTTGTA
>JBEBTS010000189.1:0-4030 GCA_040393665.1 Conexibacter woesei | reverse complement strand
GACGTGATCATGCCGACCGCGATCCCCGACAAGGGGAAGGTTCTGACCCAGATGTCGAACTTCTGGTTCGAGAACACCGGCCACATCGTGCCCAACCAGTTCCTCTCGAACGACGTGCCCGAGGAGGTCGCCGGGCGCGCGGTCCGGGTGCGCAAGCTCAAGATGTACCCGATCGAGTGCGTGGTCCGGGGCTACCTCTCCGGCTCCGGCTGGAAGGAGTACCAGGAGACCGGGGCCGTCTGTGGCGTCGGGCTGCCCGAGGGCCTGAAGGAATCGGACAAGCTGCCGCGGCCGATCTTCACCCCGGCGACCAAGGCCGAGATGGGCGATCACGACGAGAACATCGACTTCGACCGGGCGGCCGAGATCGTCGGCGACCGCGCTCTGATGGAGGAGCTGCGCCGGGTCGCGATCGAGCTCTACGAGTACGGCGCGAACCACGCGGCCGAGCAGGGGATCATCCTCGCCGACACCAAGTTCGAGTTCGGCAGCCACGCCGGCGCCGAGATCGTGCTGGGCGACGAGGTGCTGACCCCGGACTCCTCCCGCTACTGGCCGGCCGACGAGTACGAGCCGGGCAAGACGCAGCCCTCCTTCGACAAGCAGTTCGTCCGCGACTGGGCCAACGCCGCCGGCTGGGACCACACCCCGCCCGCCCCGGAGCTGCCGGACGAGGTGGTCGCGCAGACCCGCGACAAGTACCTCGAGGCCTTCGAGCGCATCACCGGACGCTCCCTGGAAGGGGTGGCCTCGTGATCTCGGCCCGCGTCCTGATCCGGCCCAAGGAAGGCATCCTCGACGCCCAGGGCAAGGCGGTCGAGTCCGCCCTGCCCGCGCTCGGCTTCGAGGGGATCGAGCACGTCCGGGTCGGCCGCATCGTCGAGCTGCAGGCGGAGAGCCCCGATCGGCTGGAAGAGCTGTGCGAGAAGCTCCTCGCCAACCCGCTGATCGAGGACTACGAGATCGAGCTCTCGACCAAATGATGGTCTGGGGCGTACTGCAGTTCCCCGGCTCCTGTGACGAACGCGACGCGCTCAACGCCTGCCAGATCGCGGGCGGGGGCTCCGGCGAGAACGCGCGGCTCGTCTGGCACGAGGAGACCGACCTCTCCGGGCTCGACGGGATCGTCGTCCCCGGCGGCTTCTCCTACGGCGACTACCTGCGGGCCGGCGCGATCGCCCGGTTCTCCCCGGCGATGAACGCCGTGGCCGAGTTCGCCGCCGCGGGCGGCCCGGTGCTCGGCATCTGCAACGGCTTCCAGGTCCTGTGCGAGTCGGGGCTGCTGCCCGGCGCTTTGCTCACCAACGAGGGCACCCGGTTCATCTGCCGCCAGGGCGAGCTGGTGGTCGGCGACGCCGACTCCCCGTTCCTGGCGGGCCTGGAGCCCGGTCAGCGGATCTCGATCCCGTTCAAGCACCAGTCGGGGCGGTTCTTCGCGCCGCCGGAGCTGCTCGAGCAGATCGAGGCCAACGATCAGGTCGCCTTCCGCTACGCCCCCGGACAGAACCCGAACGGCTCGCTGAACGACATCGCCGGCGTGACCAACGAGGCCGGCAACGTGCTCGGCCTGATGCCGCACCCGGAGCACGCGGTCGAGGCCTTCACCGGCTCCACCGACGGCCTGGCGATCTTCGAGGGACCGGCGCGGGCGCTGGCCGGAGGTGCCGCGTGAGCGCCCACCGCGAGCTCGGCCTCACCGACGCCGAGTACGAGCTGATCTGCGAGAAGATGGGCCGTGAGCCCAACGGGGTCGAGCTGGCGATGTTCTCGCTGCTGTGGTCCGAGCACTGCGCCTACAAGCACTCGCGCAAGCTGCTCAAGAACCTGCCGACCGAGGGTCCGCGCGTCGTCATGGGCCCCGGCGAGAACGCCGGCGCGGTCGACATCGGCAACGGCTTCTCGATCGCCTTCAAGGTCGAGTCCCACAACCATCCCTCGGCGGTCGAGCCCTTCCAGGGCGCGGCCACCGGGGTCGGCGGCATCCTGCGCGACGTGATCGCCCTGGGCGCCCGTCCGATCGCGATGCTCGACTCGCTCCGCTTCGGCGAGCCCGACACCGAGCGCACCCGCTACCTGGTCGACGGCGTGGTCCGCGGGATCGGGCACTACGGCAACTCGATGGGCATCCCGACCGTCGGCGGCGAGATCTACTTCGAGCCGCCCTACGAGCAGAACCCGCTGGTCAACGCGATGTGCGTCGGCATCGCCCGCACCGACGAGATGGTCCGGGCGGCCGCTGCCGGCACCGGCAACAAGGTGGTCCTGTTCGGTTCGCTGACCGGGCGTGACGGCATCGGCGGCGCTTCGGTGCTGGCCTCCGCCGAGCTCGACGAGGCCGACGACGCCAAGCGGCCGACCGTGCAGATCGGCGATCCCTTCGAGGAGGCCAAGCTGCTGGAGTGCTGCCAGGAGCTGCTGGCCGAGGGCCTGCTGGTCTCGCTGCAGGACCTCGGGGCGGCCGGGCTGACCTCGTCGGCCGGCGAGATGGCCTCCGCCGGCGGGACCGGGATCGACATCGACGTCGGCCTGGTGCCGCTCCGCGAAGCGGACATGGAGCCGTTCGAGATCATGGTCTCCGAGTCCCAGGAGCGGATGCTGGCCGTGGTCGAGCCGAGCAAGGTCGATCAGGTGCTGGCGCTCTGCACCAAGTGGCAGACCGCCTCCGCGGTGATCGGCGAGGTCACCGACAGCGGCGACTTCCGGATCCTCAAGCACGGGGAGACCGTGGGCGTGATCGCCGTCGAGGACCTGGTCGACGGCTGCCCGCTCTACGACCTCGACCCGGCCGAGCCCGGGGAGTGGGTCTACCCGAACCGGAAGACCCTGCGCGACGAGGCGGACGCCAGCGAGGCCCTGCTCTCGCTGCTGGCCGCCCCCAGCATCGCCTCCAAGAAGTGGGCCTACGAGCAGTACGACTCGGTGGTCGGCTCGCGCACCGTCCACCGGGCCGGCGCCGCCGACGCCGCGGTCCTGAACGTGCCGGAGTCCGACCGGGCGATCGCGGTGGCGATCGACGGCAACGGCCGCCGGGTCGCCTGCGATCCGTACCAGGGCACGATCGAGGCGACGCTCGAATGCGCGGCGAACCTCGCCTGCGTCGGCGCGGAGCCGCTCGGGGTGACCAACTGCCTCAACTTCGGCAACCCGGAGAAGCCGACCGTGGCCTGGCAGCTCGGCCGGTCGATCGAGGGGCTCTCGGCGGCCTGCCGGGCCCTCGGCGCGCCGGTGGTCGGCGGCAACGTCTCGCTCTACAACGAGACCCCGTCCGGACCGATCTACCCGACCCCGGTGGTCGGCATGGTCGGCGAGCTGTTCGAGCCGGAGAGCTCCGGCGGCGCACCGTGGCAGGACGGCGACGCGATCGCGATCGTCGGCCCGCTCAACCCGTCGCTGGCCGGATCCGAGCTGGAGAAGCAGCGCGGCGGACTCGGCCAGGGGCTGCCCGCCGCCGCGATCGAGCCAGTCAAGGACGCGATCGACCTGGTCCGCGGCGCGGTCCGCTCCGGCGAGATCGCGGTCGCGACCGACGTCTCCGACGGCGGCATCGCCACGGCGCTGGCCGAGCTGGCGATCCGGTCCGGGGTGGGCGTGAAGGCCGACCTCGCCCCGGTGATCGCCCAGCACGACTGCTCCGGCGAGGACGCGCTCTTCGGCGAGGGCCCGGGCGGGTTCATCCTCGCCGGCGACCGTCAGGCGCTGGAGCGCCTCGGCGGACAGGGCGTCCAGGTCGAGCTGATCGGCGCCGTCGACGGCGACCTGATCGAGGTCACCGCGGCCGACCAGTCGGTCAAGGTCCTCCTGGGCGAGGCCAAGGCCGCCCACGCGTCCCTCGACGCGCGCATCGAGTCCGACCAGCCCGGCCTCACCCACTAGGCCGAGCCGCCACACATGTGGGATGCACCGCCGGCGGTGCATCCCACATGATCTGTTCCCGGGAAGGGCCACGGTGCGGTGCCGGACCCGATTCGCTGGGGGGCTCGCGCCCGCCCAGCGCGGGTGGTAGCCCCCCCCGATCGGGGGCGGTGGGGGG
>JBEBTS010000188.1:0-4121 GCA_040393665.1 Conexibacter woesei | reverse complement strand
CGGTTCGTGCTCGGCATCGGCGCCTCCTCCGACCGGATGGTCGCGGGCTGGAACCGGATCCCGTTCGAGAAGCCGCTCAGCAAGGTCGAGGAGACGCTCGACTTCCTGCGGGTCGGGCTGGCCGGCGAACGGACCGAGACCGGCTTCAAGCTGGAGACCGCCCCGACCCATCCGACGCCGATCGTGCTGGCCGCCCTGCGAGGGAAGATGTTGCGGCTGGCCGTGGAGAAGGCGGATGGCGCCTTCACGAACTTCCTGCCGTTGGCCGGGCTCCCGCAGGTGACGGAGGGGATCGCCGGCGCGCCCGACGGCTTCGAGCTGCTCTGCCGGTTCTTCTGCATCCCCGGCGAGCGGGAGCAGGTCGAGCCGCTGGCCCGGTTCATGTTCTCCAGCTACGTCACGGTTCCCGTCTACGCGAACTTCTTCCGCTGGCTCGGCTACGGCGACGCGATCGCGCCGATGGTCGAGGCCTGGGAGGCGAAGGACAGGCCGGGTGCGGCCGCGGCGGCTCCCTGGGACCTGATCGAGGACACCTTCCTGGTCGGCCCGCCCGAGGCGATCCGGGAGAGGCTGGACGCCTACGTCGCCGGCGGCATCACCCTGCCGGTGATCACCCCGATCACCACCCCGGACAACCACGCCGCCCTGATCAAGGCCCTCGCCCCCTGACCGTCGGGCTCCCGGTCGAGCCCGATCCTCGAGCCGCGATCTCGCCCGGACGGCAGTCGAGGCCCCACACGCCCTTCGCTGCCGTGTCGCCGGGTGGGCCGTGGGCCGTCCCGATCATCCCGTGCCCTCGGCCTCGGGATCGAGCCAGACGTCCTTCTCCCAGGGTGGCATGATCGGGTCGAACCGCGCCGGGCGGGCGATCGGGTCGCGACGGACCGTCTCCAGTGGCACCAGCCGCACCCGGCTCCCGGGCGTGTGGCTCGGATAGCGACGGCGATCGACCTCGCCGTCGACGTTGCCGGCATGGCTGCCGCCGGCGATCAGGTAGCGGCCGGTGCGCGCGCCCCAGCCACCCCGGTCGCGCAGGCCGACCGCCTCGGCCGCCTCGCGCAGGGCGCCCCAGCCCATGTCCGACCCCCAGTTCGTCGCCGACCGGGTGTGGTTGTAGCCGGCGTGGGACGAGGCCCGTTGGGCAACCGTCCCGTCGGGATCGACCCGCACCTGGAACGACTCCCAGTCATGCCGATGGAACCCTCTCCGCTCCAGCAGCGGCACGCCCCGGAGCGACGCGCTCTCCGGGTAGTAGGCCCAGTAGGTGATGAACAGCCGTCCGGCCCGGGAGCCGGTGCAGTCCGGCGCGGCGTCGCCCTCCCGGTCCGCGCCGGAACCGGTGGAGCCGGCCCGGCAGTCGAGCACCCGGGTGAACAGGGTGACCGGCTCCCCGGCGGTCGACTCGAGCACCTCTCCCGCGGCCGGACCGTCGGCGCAGTACGGCGAGCGGCAGGTGCGGTAATCGACCGGCAGGCCGAGCATGTCGCGACCGAACAGGAGGTCGGGCGCGTGCCGTCGAACCTCCTCCGCGATCCGCTCGCCGTAGGCGTGGTCGACGCCTGGCAGACGAACGCAGGTGGATGAGAGCGACGCCGCGCAGAGCATCTTCCGCGCCACGGAGTGGATCAGGGCCGGGCCGGTCGCCCGTTCCCCGACCGCGAGCATCCCGACCGCGAGCGCCGAGACCAGCAGGATGAGGCCGATCCACTCCAAGGCGGACTGTCCCGCCTCCGCTCTGAGCCTGTCCCGCCACGCCGCCATGGCCGGAGGGTGGCGCGATCCCGCTCACGAGTGTCTCGGTGGCAGCGAAAGTTCCGTGACGCCCGGCTCACCGGAGTCGAACCTCGCCCGCGGGGACGCCCTGCCCGCCGGAGCTGAGGCGCGATTCCGTCTTCGTGGCCGATGTACAGTTCGGGCATGCCCGACCCCACCCGTCGCAACCAGGCCGACCTCAACAAGGAAATCCAGTGGAAGCGCTGGGCCCTCGGAATCGCAGTGCTCGTGCTGCTGATCGTGGTCGCCCAGAACTCACAGAAGGTGGACTTCAACGTCCTCTTCCTCTCGACCGACTCCCCCTTGATCGTCCTGCTGCTCGGGGCCGCCCTGATCGGCGCCGTGATCGGCTACACCGCGCCGATCCTCCGGCGTCACCGGCACAACACCCGCAAGGAGTACGGCAAGGAGTAGCGCGCCCGGGCCGGCGGCGGTCCGATCCCGGTCAGGCGGAAGCCACGCGACCGGGCTCGTCCGACTTCCCGGCGCTGGCATCGTCCTCCAGCCGTGCCGAGGCGATCGCGATCGCCTCGGGGTTGCTGTCGATCAGCACGTACCGCCGGTCGAGCTTGGCCGCGACCGCCCCCAGGGTGCCGCTGCCGCAGAAGAAGTCGAGGCAGCGGTCGCCCGGGCGGGTCGAGGCGGTCACCATCCGGCGGATGATCCCCTCCGGCTTCTGGCTCGGGTAGCCGGTCTTCTCCTTGCCGTTGGTGGGGACGATCGTGTGC
Organism: Conexibacter woesei; assembly: GCA_040393665.1. Taxonomy (GTDB): domain Bacteria; phylum Actinomycetota; class Thermoleophilia; order Solirubrobacterales; family 70-9; genus 67-14. Next base: position 1,620 of record JBEBTS010000188.1, on the reverse strand, counting down.
CACCAGACGTCGGTCGGCAACTTCCCCCGCGCCGCCTTCTCGGAGGTGACCAGGCTCGGGGCCATGTAGGGCTCGCGATCCACCTCGGCCGAGTCGAAGTGGTAGCCGGCCGGGTCCTTGACGTACACCAGGATCGTGTCGTGCTTGGCCGGCCAGCGCCGTTTCGCCTTCGCCCCGTAGTCATAGGCCCACACGATCTCGTTGAGGAAGCAGTCGCGCCCGAAGATCTCGTCGAGCAGCAGCTTGCAGTAGTGGGCCTCGCGGTAGTCGATGTGGAAGTAGAGCGTGCCGGTGCGGTCGAGCAGGCGGTGGGCCTCCAACAGGCGCGGTTCGAGGAACCCGAGGAAGTCGTCGAAGCTGTCCCGGTACGACGAGCTCTCCAGCAGCTCGGTCCGGTAGCGCCGGCCCTTGTAGCCGGTCCGGTCCCCTTCGTCGTCGGCCACGGCGCGGATCGACCGCCGGGCCTGGGTCTGGCCGGTGTTGAACGGAGGGTCGATGTAGACCAACTGGAACGACTCGTCCGCGAACCGGGGCAGGAGGTCGAGGTTGTCCCCCAGCAGGATCAGATCCTCGCCCGAGTCGAGTGCCTCGTCCTGGTCGAAGGCCTCGCCCGCATCGTTCAGCTCCCCCGAGTCGATCCCCTCCCCCGAGTCGAGCCTCTTCCCCGGCCCCATCGCCTCCATCGGTCCGCTGTGTCCGTCCTTAGCCACCCGCCCAACCTAGCCCAACCGGACCGCTGACCCAACCAACTCCGATCGCTGGGGCGATTGCTCCAGCAGGGCGCGAGCGATCGCCCCAGCGATGTTGGGGACGACGTTGGGAAAGGAGACATGTCGATTGAGGGGAGCCGGGATGCGGGAGCCGGGATGCGGGAGCCGGGATGCCGGAGCCGGGATGCCGGAGCCGAGATGCCGGAGCCGAGATGCGGGAGCCGGGATGCCGGAAACCGGGATGCGGGGAGCCGGGATGTGGGGAACCGGGGCTCGGGGAGCGGGAGGGCCGCAACGAAAAAGGCCCCGTCCGGAGGCCGGTGGGATACACCGGCGCCCGGGCGGGGCCTTTCGGGAACTTGCGGCGGCCGTGGCCGCCTAGCGAACGACTGCGGCTACAGGTTGCCGAGCTCCGCGACGATGTCCGCCACGGTGCCCTTGGCGTCGCCGAAGACCATCGCCGTCTTCTCGTTGTAGAAGAGGTCGTTGTCGATCCCGGCGAAGCCGGCGCTCATCGAGCGCTTGAGGACCAGCACCTGCTGCGCCTCGTCGACCTCGATGATCGGCATGCCGTAGATCGGGCTGGACTCGTCCGTCTTCGCCGCCGGGTTGGTGACGTCGTTGGCCCCGATCACGATGCAGACGTCGGTCTGCGGCAGCTCGGGGTTGATCTCGTCCATCTCCTTGAGCTGCTCGTACGGCACGTCGGCCTCGGCCAGGAGCACGTTCATGTGCCCGGGCATGCGGCCGGCGACCGGGTGGATCGCGTAGCTCACGGTGACGCCCTTCTTCTTCAGCTCGTCGGCCATCTCGCGGACGGCGTGCTGGGCCTGGGCGACGGCGAGGCCGTAGCCCGGGACCACGACGACGGAGTCGGCGTAGGCCAGCTGGATCGCGGCGTCCTGGGCGT
>JBEBTS010000187.1:0-4130 GCA_040393665.1 Conexibacter woesei | reverse complement strand
CCGGGTCGTCCTGGGCGCATCCGTACCAGTGGCCGGAGCTCTTGAAGACCAGCTTGCGGACCGGCGACTCGGCGTCGGAGCAGGCCGCGAGGATGTTCAAGGTGCCGATCACGTTCGTCTCGTGGGCCGATTCCGGATGCTCGCCGCCGGGGCCGCGCTCGGAGTCGACCACGAGCCGGGCGTCGACGACGGTGTCGATCTTCGCCGCCCGCACGATCCGGCCGATCGGACCGTGCTCGGCGCCGACCTTGACGTACTCGGTCCGGCTCAGCTCGCGGGTCGGTTCCTTGGAGTCGACCCCGATGATCACGTCGATCGCCGGGTTGGACTCGAGGGCGGCGGCGAGCCGCCCACCCCAGTAGGTGGAGAGCCCCGTGACCAGGACCCGGCGGGTCGGTTCTCCATCCCTCGGCGCCATCTGCTCCCATTCTGTCACGGGATGTAGAGTCGGCAGCAATGGGTGACCAGAACTCGCTCATCGAAGCCTCGTTGCCGGAGCCGCCGGCCCCCGTCCACGACGACTACGGCGTCTCCGACGGTGAGTGGCTCGAGATGAACTGGGCCGAGCACCTGCGCGAGGTGACCGTCGAGTCGGAGTTGGGCACCACCCCGGTCAGCTACGTCGAGCTGGGCGAAGGGCCGCCGGTGCTGTTCGTCCACGGGCTCGGCGGATCCTGGCGCAACTGGCTGGAGAACATCCCGTTCTTCGCCCAGGAGCACCGGGTGGTCGCGCTCGACCTGCCCGGCTTCGGGCTGTCACCGGCGCCGCAGGAGCCGATCTCGATGCGGGCCTACGGCGACCTCCTGGTCGCGTTCACCGAGGCGGTCGGCCTGTCCGACGAGACGGCGTTGGTCGGCCACTCGATGGGCGGCTTCATCTCCACCGAGTCGGTGATCAACTCGCCCGGTCACTTCCGCAACCTGACCCTGGTCTCGGCGGCCGGGGTGACCTTCGCCACGATGAGGGAGTCGCGCAAGGCGATCGCGGGCCTGGCGGTCCGCCTGATGATGCCGATCGCGGCCAATCGGATGGAGCGCAACCTCGGCCGGAGCCGGCTGCGGGCCGCCTCCTTCGCCGGGGTGATCGCCCACCCGAACATGATCCGCCGGGAGATGCTGTGGGAGCTGGGGAGCTACGCCGTGAACTCACCGTCGCTGATCGAGGCCGCCTACGCGCTCGCCGGCTACGACACCCGCGAGCGGTTGGCCGAGATCTCGATCCCGACCCTGATCGTGTGGGGGCAGCAGGACCGGCTGGTGCCGGTCGGCGCCGCCCACAGCTACGCCCGCCGGATCCCGGAGTCGAAGCTCTCGCTGATCCACGACTGCGGCCACATGGTCGAGCTCGAACGGCCGGCCCGATTCAACAGCGAGGTCAGTCGATTCGTCGATTCAGCTGGGTGAGCTGACGCCGCAGTGACCTGACCCGGGCCTGTTGCTTCGGGGCCCGCTTGCAGACGCGGCGCTTGGCCTTCGCCGAGAGGCGCTTCGAGCGCTTCGCCTTGCGGCACTTGGCCCGGGCCTTCTTGACCTGACGCTTCGCCTTGGCGAGCCTGGCCCGCAGCTTGTCGCGGCGATGGATCAGGCCGTCCTGCTTCGCGTTCCGGTCCAGCCAAGCGGCCGACTGGGTGCCGGCCAGGCCGACCAGGTTGTCCAGCGCCAGGTTCACGTCGGCGACGTGGAGGTTGCCGTTGGGGTTGTCGCCGTTCTTGCTGCCGACCTGCTCGACCAGCATGTCCCACAGGCTTGTGCCGCCGGAGATGCCGTCGACCTGGAGCCAGGCGGCGCCGTTCTCGTTGCGGCACTCGGCGGTGTAGCTGTTCACCGAGCCGATCCACGGGCGTTCGCCCTCGGGCGCGTCAGGGGACACGAACGCGGTCAGGTTGGCCAGCGGCCGGAGCTTGCCGCCCTCGCCGGTGATCCCGGCCGGGTTGACGCAGAGCACCTCGTACTTCGCGGGGTCGGGGCGCGGGTCGGGATGGACCCAGTAGCCGACGTCCACCCGCCCGAACATGGAGTCCGCGGCCGGCTGGTTCTGGAAGGCGGAGTAGGCGACCACGCAGCCGGTCTGGCTGCCGGTCTCGCAGGCGGGGATGTGCTGGAACTGCCCGCCGACCAGCTTGCCCTTGGGCACGAACACGTTGGCGCCGATCAGGTAGGCGGAGATGACCTTCTCGCGCACCGCGGCGACGGGGTCGATCTCCTTCTGGACCAGTCGGGCGAGGTGCGAGGTGCCCTGGGAGTGTCCGATAAGGATCACGCCGCGCCCCTCGTTGTAGCGCTCCAGGTAATTCTCCCAGGCCGCCTTGACGTCGTCGTACGCGAGGTCGCGGACCTCGGCGGTGATCGAGTCGGGGTGAGCCAGGGCCCAGTTCGTGTACTGGCGGTAGACCGGTGCGAACACGCGGCAGGTGCGGGAGAACTGGCGCGCCTGGTTGATCGTGGCGCCGCGCAGGGGGCCGTCCTTGCTGAAGTCGGCGTTCGGGGTCTGCTGCTCGCTCTGGGTCGGGTAGACGTAGAAGCAGTCGACCGCCGGGTTCCGGGAGATCTCGTATCCGAGGTCGGAGACCTTGACGTTGTCGGGTCCGGTGAGGCTGCCGTCGAGCGGGCCCTCACAGGGGTTCGGGGTCTCGCCCGGCTTGCACATCCAGACCGTCGGGTCCTCCGCGGCGCCCGCGGCCGGCGTCAGCGCGGCGGCCCCGATCGCAATTCCCAGCAGTGCGATCGCCAGCTTGATCCAGTTCTTCATCCCCGTCTCCCTTTTCATCGAACCTCTCCTCCGCCCGGAACGCCGCGTCGCGGTCAGGTGACCGCTCCGCTCGCCGCCGAGCTGACCGTCCTAGCGTACTTTGCCATGACCCCCCGGTCGAACAACGGCGCCGGCGGGCTGTAGGCCTCCAGCCGTTCGTCGATCTGCTCGGGGGTGAGATCGACGTCCAGCCGGCGGTTGTCGATGTCCACGGTTATCTGGTCGCCGTCCCTGATCGCCGCGATCGGGCCGCCCTTGACCGCTTCGGGGGCGACGTGGCCGATCATCAGGCCCCGGGTGGCGCCGGAGAAGCGGCCGTCGGTCAGCAGCGAGACATGCTCGCCCAGCCCCTCCCCGACCAGGGCGGCCGTGACCTGGAGCATCTCCCGCATCCCCGGGCCTCCGGACGGTCCCTCGTTGCGGATCACGATCACGTCGCCCTTCTCGATCTCCTTGCGCTTGACCGCGGCGAAGCAGTCCTCCTCGCGCTCGAAGACCCGAGCCGGACCGACCTGCTTGCGGCGCTCGGTCCCGGCGACCTTGACCACGGCCCCGTCCGGGCAGATGTTGCCGCGCAGGATGGCGAGCCCTCCCTGTTCCTTCAACGGGGCGCTCACCGGGAGCACGACGTCCTGGCCGGGCTCCTCCTCCGCGTTCTCGACCTCTTCGCCGATCGTCCGGCCGGTGACCGTGAGCTCGTCCTCGTGGAGCAGGCCACCCTCCTTCAGGTTCCTCAGCACCAGGGGGACGCCGCCGGCCCGGTAGAGATCGGTCGCGACGTACCGACCTCCGGGCTTGAGGTCGGCCAGCAGCGGCGTGCGGCGGGAGACCTCTTCGAACACGTCGATGTCGAGGTCGACCCCCGCCTCCCGCGCCACCGCCAGGAGGTGCAGCACCCCGTTGGTCGAGCCGCCGGAGGCGCAGACCGCGGCGATCGCGTTCTCCAAGGACTTGCGGGTGATGATCCGGCTCGGCCGCAGGTCCTCGGCCAGCACCTTGAGGATCAGCTCGCCGATCCGCTCGGCGACGGCGTTCTTCCGCTCGTCCTCGGCCGGGACCATCGCCGAGAAGGCGGGCGAGATGCCGAGCGCCTCGAAGGCGCAGGCCATGGTGTTGGCGGTGAACTGGCCGCCGCAGGCGCCGTAGCCGGGGCTGGCCACGTTCTCGATGTCGGTCAGCTCCTCGTCCGAGATCTTGCCGGCGATGTGGGCCCCGATCGCCTCGAACACCTCGAGGATGCTGACGTCCTTGCCCTTGTACTTGCCGGGCTTGACCGAGCCGCCGTAGAGCACGATCGACGGCACGTCGATCCGGGCGACGCCCATCACCGCGCCGGGGATGGTCTTGTCGCAGGCGGCCAGCGCGATCACCGCGTCGAACT
>JBEBTS010000186.1:0-4144 GCA_040393665.1 Conexibacter woesei | reverse complement strand
ACTACCTCCAGGAGCACCTCTGGTACAGCATGTCCCGGCTGCTCAAGGGTGCGGCGTTCGCCGTCCTGCTCGGCGTGCCGGTCGGCATCCTGCTCGCGGTGGTCGCGCCGCTGCGGTGGATCTTCGGCCCGGCGATCGACTTCCTCCGCAACCTCCCGCCGCTGGCCTACTTCAGCCTGCTGGTGATCTGGTTCGGCATCGACGAGACCCCGAAGGTGCTCCTGCTCTTCCTCGCCGCCTTCCCGCCGATCGTGATCGCGACCGCCGGGGCCGTCGTGAACGTGCCGGCCGACCGGGTCAACGCGATCCGGATGCTCGGCGCCGGCCGCCTGCAGACCGTGGTCCACGTGACCGTCCCGTCGATCCTGCCGGAGGTGATGACCGGGATCCGGGTCGCGCTGGGCGTCGCCTTCACGACCGTGGTCGCGGCAGAGACGATCAACGGCCTGCCCGGGATCGGCGGCATGGTCAGCGATGCCCAGCGCTACAACGCGACCGACGTGGTGCTGCTCGGAATCTTCCTGATCGGCATCTGCGGCCTCCTGATCGACCTCTTGATCCGCACCGCGGATCGACTCCTCGTGCCGTGGCGAGGGCATTGACGCCCCGCCGCTCCGACCCCTCCGGAGAAGCACGCACCCTCTTCATCCAACCAACCCAAACCAACGAAAACCGAGAAGAAGTCTCGACCGAACCAGGGAGGTTCAACCAATGAGCACGACAACCCTTTCCAACCTTCGACAGTGGCGATTGCTCGCCATCCTGTCGGCGCTGGTCGCCTCGGTCGCCCTGGCGGCCTGCGGCGGCGACTCGGACTCGTCCGACTCGACTGCCGCCTCCGCCGCCCCGGCCGCCGAGACCGAGACCGTCGCCGACACCGGCGCCTCCGCACCCGACACCATCCGGGTCGGCTACCAGCTGATCCCCAACGGCGACCTGGTCGTCAAGCACAACGGATGGCTGGAGGAGGCCTTCCCCGACAGCGAGATCAAGTGGATCAAGTTCGACTCCGGGGGCGACGTGAACACGGCCGCGGCCGCGGGCTCGATCGACTTCGGCCTCGCCGGATCGGCCCCGGTCTCGAATGGCGTCGCTTCCGGCATCGCCTATGAGGTGCCGTGGATCCACGACGTGATCGGCAAGGCCGAGTCGCTGGTCGCCACCTCCGACTCCGGGGTGACCGACGTGGCCGGGCTCGCGGGCAAGAAGGTCGCGGCGCCGTTCGCCTCGACCACCCACTACAGCCTGCTGGCGGCGCTCGACAAGGCGGGGGTCGACCCCTCCTCGGTGAAGATCGTCGATCTCGAGCCGGACGCGATCCTCGCGGCCTGGACCCGCGGCGACATCGACGCGGCCTACGTGTGGTCGCCGACCCTGGACGAGCTGATCGCCGACGGCGGCACGGTGCTGGAGGACAGCGCCAACCTGGCCAAGGAAGGCACGCTGACCGCCGACCTGGCGATCGTCACGACCGAGTTCGCCGGTCAGTACCCGGACGCGGTCCAGACCTGGGTGGACGCCCAGAACCGGGCCGTCGAGTTGTACAACGACGACCCGGACGCGGCCGCCGCGGCGATCGGAGCCGAGCTCAGCGTCAAGCCCGCGGTCGCGCTCAAGCAGACCAAGGGACTCCGGTTCCTGACCGCGGCCGAGCAGGCCAAGTCGGACTTCCTCGGGACGGAGCAGTCCCCGGGCGAGCTGGCCGGCCACCTCGAGCGGACCGCCGAGTTCCTGGCGGAGCTCGGGCAGCTCAACGGCAAGGTCGAGCCGTCGTTGTTCAAGGACGCGCTCGCCCCCCAATTCGTCAACGGAGTGACGGGCGGTTGAACCAGACCGTCGACGCCTTCTCCTCCGGGTCTCTGAACGAGCCCGGCGGAGCGGGGCGCATCTCTCTCTCCGGCATCACTCACCGGTACGGCAGGGACGCCGTGCCGGTGATCGCCGGACTGGACCTGGAGATCGACCCGGGCGAGCTGGTCTGCCTGGTCGGTGCCTCGGGCTGCGGCAAGACCACTCTCCTCAAGCTGATCGCCGGCTTCGAGCGCGCCGAGTCCGGTGCGGTCGTGGTCGACGGGAACCCGGTCGAGGCGCCGGGCGGCGATCGCGCCGTCGTCTTCCAGCAGTCCAACCTCTTCCCCTGGCTGAGCGTGCGCGGCAACGTCGAGCTCGGCCCCAAGCTGGCCGGTGCCTCCAAGGCGGACCGGCGCCGGATCTCCGATCGCCTGCTCGAGATGGTCGGTCTCGCCGACGTCGGCGACAAGAAGACGTGGGAGCTCTCCGGCGGCATGCAGCAACGCTGCTCGATCGCCCGCGCCCTCGCCACCGACCCCGGGATCATCCTGATGGACGAGCCGTTCGGCGCCTTGGACGCCATCACCCGCGAACGACTGCAGGATGAGCTGCTCGACATCTGGCGGGCCAGCGGCGCCACCATCATCTTCGTCACCCACGGGGTCGACGAGGCTCTCTATCTCGCCACCCGCGTGGTCGTCATGGGCGACCGGCCCGGCCGGATCCTGCTCGACCTGCCGATCGGCTCCTTCGGGGCGGAGACGGTGGGGGACGTGCGGCGCTCGGTGCGAGACACCACCTCATTCCTGGATCTGAAGCACAAGGTCCGCGATACGATCGCCCAGGCCAGTGGCACGGGCAGGAAACCGATCCCGGCTCCCACCGGGACCCACACCGAAGTTCACTCAAGGAGTCATGACTATGTCGAGTAACAGCAACGGCCGCCCCCGCTGGCACTGGTTCCTGCCCACCTCCGGCGACGGTCGCAACGTGACCAACGTGATCGACCAACTGGGCCAGACGGCGATGCCGCGCGAGGCCGACGTCCCCTACCTGTCCGAGGTCGCGAAGGCGGCCGAGCGGGCCGGGTTCGAGGCGGTCCTCACCCCGACCGGGTCGGGCTGCGAGGATGCGTGGGTCACCTGCGCCGCGGTCGCCCAGCACACGGAGAGGCTCAAGTTCATCGTCGCCTTCCGGCCGGATGCGATCCAGCCGGCCTGGGCCGCGCACCAGGCCGCTTCCTTCCACCGGCTGACCGGCGGCCGGCTGATGCTGAACGTCGTCACCGGCGGCGACCCGGTCGAGCAGCGCGCTTTCGGCGACCACCTCGACAAGGAGTCCCGCTACCGCCGCACCGGCGAGTTCCTGGAGATAGTCAGACGATCCTGGGCGGGTGAGGCGTTCGACCATGAAGGCGAGTTCTTCCACCTCGACCAGGCCGGCCTCAAGCGCGGCCTTGGTGAGCTCGACCCACCGGTGATCGCGTTCGGCGGGGCCTCGGACCCCGCGCTCGAGGTCGCGGCCCGGTCGGCGGATCTCTACCTGACCTGGGGCGAGCCGCTGGAGGCGGTCGCGGCCAAGGTGGCGAGGATCAGGGAGAAGGCAGCGGCGGCCGGACGCGAGATCCGGTGTGGCCTCCGTATCCACGTGATCGCCCGGGACACCGAGGAGGAGGCCTGGCTCGAAGCCGACCGGATCCTCGACTCGCTGGACCCGGCCGCGGTCGCCTCGGCCCGGGAGAAGTTCGCCCGGATGGAGTCGACCGCCCAGGCGAAGATGACCGAGCTCAGCCACACGGCCGACGGTGACGCGGTGGACCGCGACGAGCTGGTGATCGCCCCCAACCTCTGGGCCGGCATCGGCCTGGTCCGCGAGGGCGCCGGCACGGCGATCGTCGGCAGCCATCAGCAGGTGGCGGAGCGGCTGCTCGAGTACCGCGCGGTCGGGATCGACGAGTTCATCCTCTCCGGATACCCCCACCTGGAGGAGGCCCTCCGCTTCGGCGAGAACGTCCGCCCGCTACTCGACCGGATGGTCGCCGACACCCTGGCGGGGGCCGGCAGCGTGTAAGTCCGGCCCGCCTAAGTTGTTCGAAGCGACCCGTGCCACTCGGATGTCCCAAGGTCGATTTGTGTGCGAGATCCCACGTCTGATGGGGATTCCTTATGGATTCGCAGACCTACTGCTGATGACATTCGGGCACGGAATTAACGTCAGATGAAAGAAAGTGCTTGACAACCGCTGGCATTGCTGATCTAGTGGGCGCATGACTCAAGGAGTGAGTGGTCTGACCGTTTAAATCGAGTCAGATGGTTGTGCGGATGTTGCAGCAGGGACTGCCATCAGGTCGCAC
>JBEBTS010000185.1:0-4162 GCA_040393665.1 Conexibacter woesei | reverse complement strand
GGCTCCGGGGTCGGTGTCGGCTCCGGGGTGGGGGTGGCCTCCGGCTCGGGGGTCGTGGTCTCCGGGACGTAGGTCTCGGTCGAGCCCGGGTCCACGGTCGTCTCCTCCTCGGTCGAGTCGCCGTCCTCCTCGGCCGCCTTCGCCGCCGCCTCGGCCTCGCGCTCGGCGGCCCGACCCTCCTCGATCGACTTCCAGGCCTCGATCACCCGGGCCCAGATGATGGCCGGGTAGGTGCCGCCGTCGACCGGGCTGCCGCCGTACTCGGTCAGCATCTCCTTGTAGCCCTCGGCGTATCCGACCCAGACGCAGGCGGTCACCTCGGTGATCGCGCCGCAGAACCAGGCGTTCGAGTTGTTCTCCGTGGTGCCGGTCTTGCCCCACTGCGACTCGTCGCCGACGTTGGCGTTCTTGCCGGTGCCGCTGGTGACCACCTGGTGCAGGATGCCCTTGGCGGTCGCGGCCGTCTCGGGGGAGATCACGCCCGTGCTCTGGACCTCGTTCTGGCCGCCCTTGATGGTCTTGCCCTTGTCGTCGGTGACCTTGGTGTAGGCGACGGGCGAGTCACCCGGAACCGGCGCCAGGGAGCCGCTGACCCGCCGGCCGTCGTTGGCGAGGGTGGAGAAGGCGTAGGTCCACTGGAGCGGCGTCACCTCCGAGGTGCCGAGCACCATGGCGGGGTTGGTCGGGATCCGATCGGTGACGCCCATCTTGTGGATCGTCCGGGCGATCGCCTTCGGGCCGCCCTTGATCGCCTCGAGCCCGAGCTGGGCGTAGACGGCGTTGTCGGAGTTGATCGTGGCGGTGGTCAGGTCGATCGGACCGGAGTAGCTGTCGCCGTAGTTGTTGACCTCGAACGGCTCCTGGTTCTTGAACTCGAAGACCTGCTTCGAGGAGTCGAAGACCGCGTAGGGGGAGATCCCCTGCTCCAGCGCGGTGGTCAGCACGAACGGCTTGATCGTCGAGCCGGGCTGGCGGAAGCCCTGGGTGGCGAGGTTGAACGGCGCGGTCTCGAAATCCGGGCCGGCGATCATCGCGTCGATCGTCGCGTCCTTGTTGTTGATGACCACGACCGAGGCGGTCGGGCCGACCCCGCTGAGGGTGGTGTCGACCGCGTTCTGGGTGGCGGCCTGGACCTCGAGGTCGAGCGAGGTCTTGACCTTGAGGCCGCCGAAGAAGGTGCGGCCGGCGCCGAAGCGGTCGACCAGCTGCTGGCGGACCCAGGAGGTGTAGTAGGGCGCCTTCGAGTCGAGGGACGGGAGCTTGATGTCGTCGCCCGCCGGCAGCGCCTCGGCGGTCGCGTCCTTGTACTGGTCGGCGCTGATGTAGCCCTGGTCGAACATCTTGCCGAGCACGACGTTGCGCCGGAAGAGGGCGGCGTCCGGGTCGTTCTTGGGGTCGTAGCCCCAGGGGTTCTGGATCACGCCGGCCAGCAGACCGGCCTCGGCCGGGGTCAGCAGCTCGGCGCAGGGCGCCTCCTCGGTGCCGCAGGAGGGGTGGGCCTTGCCGAAGTAGGTCCGCGCGGCGGCCTCGATCCCGTAGGCGCCGGCACCGAAGTAGACCGTGTTCAGGTACTCGGTCAGGATCTTGTCCTTGGTCCACTCCTGCTCGATGTGGTAGGCGAGCGACATCTCGCGCACCTTCTGGAAGACGGTCCGGTCGTTGCTCGCCTCCAGGGCCTGCTTGACCAGCTGCTGGGTGATGGTCGAGGCGCCCTGCTTGGCGCTGCGGGCGATGATGTCCTGCACGAGCGCGCGGCCCAGGCCCTGGAAGTCGATCCCGCGGTGCTCGTAGAAGCGCGAGTCCTCGATCGCCACCACGGCGTTCTTCATGTTCGGGGAGATCTGCTCGGGCCGCAGCAGCATCCGGTTCTGGTTGGAGCTGAGGGTGCCGATCACCTCGCCCTGGCTGTCGGTGACGACGGTGTTCTTGGCGGCCTTGTACTGGGCGTACTTCTCGATCGCCGGCAGGTCCTGCGAGACCGCCATGACCATGCCGAAGAAGGCGGACGCCATCCCGAGCAGCCCGAGCCCGAGCACGATGAAGAGGATGCGGAGCTTCTTGATGCGGGGCTTCGCCTTCGGCGGATCGGGAGTCGGCAGGGTGGCGACCCCGGCCGGGATGCCTCCGTTCCAGCCGCCACCGCCCTGGCCGGCGACTCCCGGCGGCGGGGGAATCGGGATGACGGCGCCGTTGCCTTCGCCGTTGGCCGAGCCGTTCGCGTCCTCGCCCCGCTTCTTCCGGCGCCACGGGCGGAACCGCGGCTTGTCCTTCTCCTCGGTCGCGGCCTCGGCTACGACGTCCTTCTTGCCCCGGCCGGGAAGCGAGATCCCCTTGCCGGAGCGAGCACGGCCGGCCTTCCGGTCACGGCCCCCGTTGCCGTTGCGATCGCGCCCGGGCCTCGGCTCGGGGGGACGCAGCACGGAATCCCCTTCGAGGGGCTTGTCGGGGGCACTGGATGCGCGCCCATTGGCCGGGGTCGTGGAGCCCGGCCGGTGCTCTGTGTTCTTGGGGGACATGTAGTGGCAGAGGGGGGCGGGCGGGAACCCTGTCGGAGGGACCCGGTGACCGCACTGCAGCCTTCACATAACCGCGCTGGAGCGACCAAGTCGCGCCACTCAGTCTAGCATTGCGCCCGTGAGCACTAATAAGAGCGGAGATGCCCCTGAAGTGACGGACGAGGCCACGGAACTGGCCGCGACCCTGGCCCGGAACTCGGTCGAGGCACTGCCCGACGGCCGTCTCGCGCGCCAGCTCTCCGAGGGGCGTCCGCTCCGGATCAAGCTCGGGATCGACCCGACCGCGCCCGACATCCATCTGGGTCACACGGTCGTCCTCAACAAGCTGAGGCAGTTCCAGGACGCCGGTCACACCATCGTCCTGATCATCGGCGACTACACCGCCCGGGTGGGAGACCCGAGCGGGCGCTCGGACCAGCGGCCGATGCTCGCGCCGGAGCAGATCGACGCCAACGCCGCCACCTTCCAGGAGCAGGCCTTCAAGATCCTCGACCGCGACCGGACCGAGGTCCGGTTCAACAGCGAGTGGCTGCGCATGGAGCCGGACGAGCTGTTCGGCCTGATGGCCAAGGCGACGGTCGCGCGGCTGCTGGAGCGCGACGACTTCCAGAAGCGGATGGCGGCGGAGGAGCCGATCTCGGCCCTGGAGCTGCTCTACCCGCTGCTGCAGGGATACGACTCCGTCGCGATCGAGTCCGACGTCGAGCTCGGCGGCACCGACCAGAAGTTCAACCTGCTGTTCGGGCGAGACATCCAGGCCGCCTTCGGCAGACCCCAGCAGTCGGTGATGACGATGCCGATCCTGCCGGGGGTCGACGGAGTGCGGCGGATGTCCAAGTCCACCGGCAACTACATCGGGGTCACCGACCCGCCCGAGGAGATGTTCGGGAAGGTCATGCGGGTGCCGGACACCTGCCTCGAGGATTACTGGCATCTGCTGCTGGACCAGTCGCCGCCCGAGGGCGTGGGGCCGAACGAGGCCAAGCGCGAGCTGGCCCGCCGCCTGGTCGAACGGTTCCACGGATCGGGCTCGGCCGTCGCGGCCGAGGAGCACTTCAACCGGCTGTTCGTCCGGCATGAGGTCCCGGACGAGGTGGAGGATCACGCGCTCGAGGGCGACGGCCCGTTCCATCTGCCGGCCGAGCTCGCGGCCGCCTTCGGGGTCTCGCGCAGCGAGGCCCGCCGGGTGCTGACCCAGGGTGGGGTGCGCCTGGAGGGCGAGGCCCTGTCCGCCGAGAACCTCGATCTGACCGGTCCGGAGCTCGACGGCAAGGTCGTCCAGATGGGCAAGCGTCGGTTCCGCCGTTTCCGTTTGGCTCAGTAGAGCCAAATCGTCGCCGATGCGGATAGGTGACGACACGCTTTGAAAATTCGTGTATAGTTCTTCTTCCGCTGAGTCGCGCAGACAGCACGGCTCAAGCGCCCCGAGCGATGAACCCCATCACTCCGAGGCGCACGGTCTTTGAAAACTGAGCAGCGTGCATTACTTCGGACGGCTAGTCCGTTCGGAGAAATGTTTGAGCCCGATTTGTCTCTTGTCCATAGGACACGAGGCGAGTCAACCGTTTGATGTCTGCTCGACATCAAACATTTGTTTTACCCCGTCATGTCCGTTGCCGTATTTGTGTACTTGGCAACATTTCGAT
>JBEBTS010000184.1:0-4227 GCA_040393665.1 Conexibacter woesei | reverse complement strand
GGATCACCCGCGACTACCTCTACCTCGAGTACAAGGGCGAGGACCGGGTCTACGTCCCGACCGACCAGTTCGCCAAGCTCTCCCGCTACTCGGGAGGGGCCGGCGCCCCGACGCTCTCCGCCCTGGGCGGCAAGAAGTGGCTGAACATGAAGGCCCGCGCCCGCAGCGCGGCCTCGGAGATCGCCGGGGAGCTGGTCAACCTCTACGCCGAGCGCCGCACCCGCAAGGGGCACGCCTTCAGCCCCGACTCCGAGTGGCAGATGGCGCTGGAGGCGGCCTTCCCCTGGCGGGAGACGGCGGATCAGATCGAGGCGATCGAAGCGGTCAAGACGGACATGGAGTCGGAGCGCCCGATGGACCGGCTGGTCTGCGGCGACGTCGGCTACGGCAAGACCGAGGTCGCGATCCGGGCCGCGGTCAAGGCCGCCTCGGACGGCCTGCAGGTGATGATCCTCGCCCCGACCACCATCCTCGCCCAGCAGCACCTCGGCACCTTCCGCGAGCGGCTCTCCGACCTGCCGTTCCGGGTCGACGGGGTCTCCCGCCTGCGTAAGCCGGCCGAGGTGAAGCAGGTGATCAAGGAGTGGGGCGAAGGCAAGGTCGACATCCTGATCGGTACCCACCGGCTGCTCTCCCGGGACGTCCGGGCGAAGAACCTCGGCCTGATCGTGGTCGACGAGGAGCAGCGGTTCGGGGTCAAGCAGAAGGAGCTGCTGCGCCAGCTCAAGCTCAAGGTGGACGTCCTGGCGATGTCGGCCACGCCGATCCCGCGGACGCTGCAGATGTCGATGGCGGGGCTGCGCGACATCTCGGTGATCGAGACCCCGCCGGAGGGCAGGCGGCCGGTCCGGACCTACGTCGGCCCGTGGGACGAGCGGCTGGTCGAGCGGGCGATCAAGCGCGAGATCCAACGCAAGGGCCAGGTCTTCTTCCTGCACAATCGGGTCGAGTCGCTCGACGACGCGGCCGACCGCCTGCGGGCCCTGGTCCCGGACATCCGGGTCGTGATCGCCCACGGCCAGATGGACGAGAACGAGCTCGAGGCGGCGATGCTCACCTTCATGCGCGGCGAGGCGGACGTCCTGGTCGCGACCACGATCATCGAGTCGGGCATCGACATCCCGGCGGCGAACACCTTGATCGTCGATCGGGCCGACCATCTCGGACTCGCCCAGGCGTACCAGATCCGGGGACGGGTCGGACGCTCCCGCGAGCGGGCCTTCGCCTATCTGCTCTACCCGTCCGAGGAGGCCCTGACGGCCGATGCCTCGACCCGCCTGGCGACCCTCGCCGACCACACCGAGCTCGGCTCCGGCTTCAAGATCGCGATGCGGGACCTCGACATCCGTGGGGCGGGCAACCTGCTGGGAGACGAGCAGTCCGGCCACGTCGCGGCGGTCGGGTTCGAGCTCTACTGCCAGCTGATCGACGAGGCCGTGGCCGCGTTCGCCGGCCGCGACGGGGAGAGCGAGGAGCCGGAGCCGGTGCGGCTCGACGTCGGGGTCGACGCCTACCTGCCGGCCGCGTACATCCCGTTCGAGGCCGCCAAGATCGACGTCCACCGCCGGATCGCCGCGGCCCGCCGGGCCGGCGAGCTGCGCCAGATCACCGACGAGCTGATCGACCGCTTCGGCCCGATGCCGGACGAGGTCGCGAACCTGATGGCGCTGCAGAAGTCCCGGATCGACCTCGGGGTCGCCGGCGCGAGCGCCGTCCAGTTCCGGGGCGGCAAGCTGACCGTCACCGGGGTGGAGCTCGACTCGGCCGGCTCCGGGCGTCTCGCCGACGCGGTCAAGGGCGTGCTCTACGACTGGAAGGCGAAAGAGGTGTCGATCCGGGTCGACAACGATCCCGAGATCCGTCTGGCCGCGATCAGCGCCGTGGCCACGGCGCTGGCGGACCTGGCCGCGGCGGAGCCGCCGGCGGTCGAGTCGGACGCCTGATCCGGTCGGTATCGCCCGAACGGACGAGGTCCCGATCCTCGGGGCCACCACATATATATGCTCCCCAATCTGTAGGGAAGCCGTAAACGGATGATCCAGAGGAGGAGTCACACCACATGACCGGGGCACGCAAGTTCGGGGTAATCACTTTCGGGGCGATTCTGGTCGTCCTATTCGCCGGTATCGCCATCGCTCAGGGCGGGATCGGCAAGCCCTCGGTCGGTGAGGGCGACATCGCCCACGTCGAGGACGTCCCGGACGGCCTCGGTGACATCTCCCAGAAGGACTTCAACCGGGCCTTCATCCAGACCTGGAAGCGCGCCGGCCTGAAGGCCGCCCCGAAGAAGGACGACGCCCAGTACACCCAGGTCCGGGAAGCCGCGATCAACGACCTGCTCGACCGCGCCTGGCTCACCGGCGAGGCGAACGAGCTCGGCGTCGAGGCCAGCACCCGCGAGGTCGCGGCCGAGCTGGCGACGATCCGTCGCGACCAGTTCGCGGACGCCAAGGAGTTCGCCAAGTTCCTCAAGGACAGCGGGTTCACCCTCCGCGAGGTCCGGGACCGCGTCCGGCTCCAGGTCCTCAGCACCAAGATCCAGGAGAAGATCACGAACTCCGTCAAGTCGGTCAGCGATGACGAGATCAAGGACTTCTACGAGAGCTCCAAGGCCTCCTTCACCACTCCCGCCTCCCGGGACATCCAGCTGATCGTCACCGACTCCAAGAAGAAGGCGGATCAGGCGAAGGCGGCGCTCGGCGACAGCCCTGACGCCAAGGCCTTCAAGCAGGCCGCCAAGAAGTTCTCGACCCACGCCTCCAAGAGCGAGGGCGGCGAGACGGTCGCCACCGAGGGCGCGTTCCCCGATCCGGCCGGCAAGGACATCATGTCGGCCGCCAAGGATGAACTCAAGGGCCCGATCGAGGCGAACGACCAGTTCTACATCTTCCGCGTCACCAAGGTCAACGAGGAAGAGGTCCAGCCGCTGGACGACGTCCGGGAGCAGATCCAGCAGCAGCTCCTGCCGACCCTCCAGCAGAAGGCGATGAGCGACTTCGTCGCCGACTACAACGCCAAGTGGACCTCCCGCACCGTCTGCGCCGAGGACTACACGGTCGCCCGCTGCAGCAACTTCGAGGGCGACGGCCGGATCGCAAGTGCCGACCCCGCCTGCTTCGAGTCGGACGCCGGCTCGAAGGCCGACCTGATCTGCCCGGCCCCGGTCGCCCTCGCGGCGCCGATGGCCCCCGGCTCGAACGCGGGCGCCTCGGCGCTCGGCCAGCAGCCGCAGGCTCTGCCGCAGGGCCCGATCCCGTCGGGTGACTCGACCAAGGCCCCGGATGCCGCGGCCGGCGGTGGTGCCGGCCTGGACCTCGGCGGCGCGGCCGGAGCGGCCGGCGGTGACGCCGCCGCGCAGGCCGCCGCTGCCCAGGCTGCCGCCCAGGCGGCGCAGCAGGCCGGCGGCGAGTAGGACGATGGCCGGCGGCGAAGAACTCGCCACGGCCCTTCAGAGGCTGGACCAGGTGACCCGCGAGCTGCGGGTCGCCTGCCCTTGGGACCGGGAGCAGGACGAACGCTCGATCGTGCCGCACACGGTCGAGGAGGCCTACGAGCTGGCCGAGGCCGCCCGCAAGGGCGACGACGCGGAGATGCGCGACGAGCTGGGCGACGTCCTGTTCCAGGTCGTCTTCCTCTCGCTGCTGCTCGAGGAGCGCGGTGAGGGCGACCTCGCCGGGATCGCCGGCCAGCTGACCGAGAAGCTGATCCGTCGCCATCCGCACGTCTACCCGCCGGACGACGCCGAGCGCGAGATCGAGACCGCGGACGACGTCCGCCGCCAGTGGGACGTGATCAAGCGCGACGTCGAGGGCCGGGACAGCGAGGACGACTGGAAGAAGCCGGGCCTGCCGTCGCTGGTCTACGCCCACAAGGTCCAGTGGAAGCTGGACCCGGAGAAGCGGCCGGCCAACGCCGGCGCCGACAATCCCGACCGGGACCGCGACGAGGCCGAGGTCGGGCAGCTCCTCTGGGATGCGGTCGCCGAGGCGCGCCGCCGCGGGGTGGACCCGGAGCTGGCCCTCCGGTCGGTCGCCGAGCGGCACGCGTCCCGGGCACGCGGCTAGCGCCGGGCCGCCTCGGGGTCGAGGCCGCCCTGGTCGGGTGCCCGTCATTAGACTGGGCGCCAAATGAGCACCATCGAAGCCGTCCACGCCCGTCAGATCCTCGACTCCCGGGGCAACCCGACGATCGAGGTCGAGGTCACCCTCGAGAACAACTACACCGGCC
>JBEBTS010000183.1:0-4234 GCA_040393665.1 Conexibacter woesei | reverse complement strand
TTCAGAGATTGGACGGCCGCAAGTGTATTGCCTTGCAGGCAACATCGAACTCTCGTCCCATACCGTGCTCGTCGGCGGTCGCTTTCGCCCACCCGGAAAGCTGCTCGAGGACGTCCTCGTCACCGGCCGCGACCGCCCCCATCCGGGCCGCGTATCCCTCCGGCTTTCCGCATGACAGAGCGATTATCTGGACCGGCCACAGTTTCTCGGCGTCGCCGGCGCGGCCGGCCGCGCGGAGGTCGGCGGCGACCCGGATCAAATCCGACAGAATCTCTGTGGATTCGAGGTCGCCGAGGCCCGACAGGTCGCTGAGGCCGATCGCGTAGAAGAGATCGCCGGCCAGAAGGGCGAGGTCGGGATCGGGTCGATCGAGCAGCCGGGAACTCTCGTAATGACAGAGGTAGCCCTCCCGGATCGACTCGACCACGAAGGAGTATCGAGCCGGGTCGGCGGCCGCTCTCGGGCCGGCCGCGGCGAGCATCCCCAGGGAGGGCTCGCCTACGGGTCCCCCGGGCAGCGGCGTCAGCGGCTCGCCCTCTTCGGCGGTCCTCTCCGCGAGGCGGAGCAGCGCCCCTGACGGCAGGTCGACGGCGGCCGCGGTCATGCCGCCGCCTCGGCCAGTGCGTCGGAGACGGCGAGCAGGGTCCGGTCGATCGCCGACTGATCGTGGGCGAGCGAGACGAACCAGGCCTCGAACTGCGAGGGGGGCAGCCAGATCCCGCGCTCCAGCATGCCCCGGCAGAACCGGGCGTGGGCTTCGCGGTCGCAGTCGGCGGCGCCGGAGAACCCGGTCACCGGCCGCTCGGAGAAGAAGAGGGTGACGAGGCCGGGAGCCGAGCCCACCTGCAGCGGGATCCCGCCCGGCGCATCGGCCGCGATCTGGTCGAGCCCCTCGACCAGGCGTCGGGTGAGCTCCTCGATCCGGGCGTAGGCCGCCGCGTCGAGCCGGTTCAGGGTGGCGAGGCCGGCGGCCACCGCGAGCGGGTTCCCGGAGAGGGTGCCCGCCTGGTAGACGTCGCCGGCCGGGGCCAGCCGCTCGAGGTGCCGCGCCGGGCCTCCGACCGCGGCGGCGGGCAGTCCGCCACCGATGATCTTGCCCATCACCGTCAGGTCGGGGTGGATGCCGTAGAGCTCCTGGGCGCCGCCGCGGGCGACCCGGAAGCCGGTGATCACCTCGTCGAAGATCAGGAGCGCCCCCGAGGCCGCGGTCGCGTCGCGCAGGAACTGGAGGTAGCCGTCTTCCGGCGGGACGACGCCCATGTTGGCCGCGATCGGCTCGGCGATCAACGCCGCCACCTGGTGGCCTTCAAGCGCCTCGGTGACGGCCTGACGGTCGTTCCACGGCACGACCACCGTGCCGGCGGCCGTCGCGGCCGGGACGCCCGGCCCGGAGGGGACGGCGTGCGTCGCGACGCCGGATCCGGCTTCGGCCAGCAGGCCGTCGGAATGGCCGTGGTAGGCCCCGGCGAACTTGACGATCGTCTCCCGCCCGGTGATCGCCCGGGCCAGCCGGATCGCGGTCATCGCCGCCTCGGTGCCGGAGCTGGTCATGCGGATCTGCTCGACCGAGGGCATGCGCTCGGCGACCTCGGCCGCCAGCTCGACCTCGCCCAGGGTCGGCGCGCCGAAGCTGGTGCCCCGCGCGGTCGCCTCGGTGACCGCCTCGATCACGCCCGGGTCGGCGTGGCCGAGGATCATCGGCCCCCACGACCCGACCCAGTCGAGGTAGGTCCGTCCGTCCTCGCCGTGGATCTCGGCGCCCTTGGCGGAACGGACGAAGATCGGGTCGCGCCCGATCTGGGTCATCGCCCGCACCGGCGAGTTGACCCCTCCGGGGAGGAGCCGCTTCGCCCGCTCCCAGGCGCGGGCCGCCTCCTGCTCCAGGCCGGCGAAGGCGCCCTTGCGGGCGTCCTCGCCCGCTTCGGCCTCCGGGGCCTCCTGGCCGTGCCCGTGGAGCGGGGTTCCGTCTCCGCGGACCTTGAAGGTGACCTTGTCGGGGGCCCCTCTGCTTATGCCAGCCACGGGGCGGCCTCCTTCGCGTAGTAGGTGACGATGAAGTCGGCCCCGGCGCGCCGGATCGCCACCAGCGACTCGAGCACAGCCCGCCGCTCGTCCAGCCAGCCGTTGGCGGCGGCCGCCTTCAGCATCGAGTACTCGCCGGAGACCTGGTAGGCGGCGACCGGTGCGCCGGTGTCCTCCTTGACCCGCCGGACGACGTCCAGGTAGGAGCCGGCGGGCTTGACCATCAGGGCGTCGGCGCCCTCCTCGAGGTCGAGCCGGGCCTCCCGGACAGCCTCGTCCGAGTTGGCCGGATCCATCTGGTAGCCGTGGCGGTCGCCGGCCTGCGGTGCCGAGTCGGCCGCCTCGCGGAAGGGACCGTAGAAGGCAGAGGAGTACTTGGCCGCGTAGGAGAGGATCGCCACGTCGCGAAAGCCCTCCTCGTCGAGCTGGTACCGGATCGACCCGACCCGGCCGTCCATCATGTCGCTCGGGGCGACGATGTCGGCGCCCGCCTCGGCGTGCGAGATCGCGGTGCGCGCCAGCAGCTCGACGGTGACGTCGTTGTCGACCTGGCCGTCGCGGACGAAGCCGCACTGGCCGTGGTCGGTGTACTCGCAGAGGCAGACGTCGGTGATCACGACCAGCTCCGGATGCGCCTCCTTCAGGGCCCGGACCGCCATCTGGACGACGCCCTCGTCGTCGTAGGCCCCGGACCCGGCCTCGTCCTTGGTCGAGGGGATCCCGAACAGCAGGACGGCCGGGATCCCGGCTTCCTGGACCTGGCCGGCCTCCTCGACCAGCTCGGTGATCGAGTAGCGGCTGATGCCGGGCATCGGCCCGATCTCTTCGCTCACCCCGCTGCCGGCGGTGACGAACATGGGCTGGATCAGGTCGCTGGGGGAGAGTCGCGTCTCACGCACCAGCCCGCGCAGGGCCGGGGTCCGCCGCAGGCGCCGGAGTCGCGTCGCAGGAAAGCTCATGGAGCCAGTCTAAGGAGACCGTCCCGCTCGCTCGTCCCGCGAGCGGCCTGGGCCGTCGCCGCGATCCGCGGGCGGCTCAACCGGGGCCGGGCGGGGCGAGCAGCTCGATCGCGTCCTCGACCTCCGCCAGTCGGGCCTCCGCGCCGAAGCTGGTCAGATGCCAGGTCGCCCCGGCCCGTTCCCAGGGACCGGGATCCTCGCCCGGCGGGTTGGCCACGATCAGGTCGAAGGGCCCGGCATCGACGTCGCGGTGGCGCTCGACGGCCTCCCGCAGCTCGGCCAGGTTCTCCGGCCGCTCCAGCTTGTCGGGGAAGAGGCCGTCCCAGGCGGCCGCCCGCCGGATCGGCTTCCGGTTGGGCCACGTCGCCGCCACCCAGACCGGGATCCGCGGGCGCTGGACCGGCACCGGCTCGAACCCTCCGGCCCAGAGCTCGCCCAGCCGATCGAGCCCCTCGTCCAGGAGCACCCCGCGCGCCTTGGCGTCGGGCTCCTCCCCGAACCGGGAGAACTCGCCGCTGAAGTCATTGCCCAGACCGACCCCGAGCACGAGCCGGCCCTCTGAGAGCCGGTCCAGGGTCACGGTCTGACGGGCGACGACCTGCGGGCGCCGCCGTGCCAGCGGGGTGATCAGCGGGCCGAGCCTGATCCGCTCGGTGGCGGCCGCGATCGCGGCCAGGCACACCCACGGGTCGGCCACCAGCCGGACCGGCGGCCGGTAGAAGATGTGGTCCCAGAGGAAGAAGCCGTCCCACCCGGCCGCCTCCGCGCGGGCGGCCAGCTCGGCCAGGGTGCCGGGGTCCGACAGCTCGTCGAACGGCGCCACGTATATCCCGCGCTTCACCGACAACGGTCACCTCTTCGAGTCAGGGCGTTCACGGCGATCGTAACCCGACGGGCCGGAGCCGCGGCCGATCTACAGATCGACCGCGACGTAGCGGGGCTCGAGATAGTCCTCGATGCCCTCGTTGCCGCCCTCGCGACCGAGGCCGGACTGCTTGACGCCGCCGAACGGCGCCCCGGCATTCGACACGATCCCGCGATTCAGGCCGATCATCCCCGCCTCGAGCCGTTCGCAGACCCGCAGCGCCCGCTTGACGTCCTGGGTGTACACGTAGCTCACCAGGCCGTACTCGGTGTCGTTGGCGGCCGCGATCGCCTCCTCCTCCGAGCCGACCGTGACGACGGGCGCGACCGGACCGAAGATCTCCTCTCGCAGGAGCCGCGAGTCGTCCGGGACCTCGGACAGCACCGTG
>JBEBTS010000182.1:0-4297 GCA_040393665.1 Conexibacter woesei | reverse complement strand
CCGTGCTTGCGCATGTACAGGTCGCGATTGCGGTGGAACTCGACGATCCGGGGCAGGCCGGACGAGAGGTCGTTCGAGAGCTGGTTGTGGTGGATCGCCTCGGCCGACGGGACGTAGAGCGTGCCCCAGCCGTGGTCCGCCAGTCGCCGGCAGAAGTCGCACTCGTCGTAGTAGACGAAGAACCGGGGGTCCATGAACCCGACCGCGGCCGCCGCCTCCCGTCGGACCATGAGCGCGCTCGACTGGGCCCAGTCGACCCGACGGGTCTGCTCCCCTTGGCTCTGCACGGTCAGCCGGCCGTGCAGGAACGCCGCCCCGATCAGGGCGGTGCGGACCCCGGGGAACCGCCAGGCGCAGGCATAGGGCAGCCCGTCGCCGTCGAACAGCCGTGCCCCGGCGGCGCCGGCCTCGGGGTCTTCCTCCAGTGCCTCGAACAGCGCCTCCGCGGCCCCTTCGCGCAGCTCGGAGTCCTCGTTCAGCAGCAGGCAGTACCGGCCCCGCGCCCGCTCCATCAGCATGGTGTCGTTGGCCGCCTTGCCCTGCTTGCGTTCGAGGGCGATCAGCTCGACCCCGGGGAACCGCTCGCGGACGGCTTCGACCGATCCGTCGGTCGAGGCGTTGTCGAGCACGATCGTCTCGGTGGCCAGCCCGGCGGGCTGGTTCCGTTCGATCGCGGCGAGGCAGTCGAGCAGGTAGTCCCGGCCGTCGTTGTTCACCACGCAGTAGGAGAGGTCAACGCTCACGGGGGCCTACGATAATCAGGGTGTGCGAGTCAAGCTGATCGACCCCTCCGCCTTCACGCCGCCCTATGACCGGGCGCTGGCCGCCGCGTTGGCCGCGGCGGGGGCCGACGTCGAGCTGATCACCTCCGATTTCCTCTACGGGCTGGTCCCCCCGGCCGACGGCTACCGGGTCAGCTGCGACTTCTACCGGCGCACGACCGCCAAGGCCGCCGGCGAGGCGGGACGGACGAACCTCCGGCGGGTGCGCAAGGTCTCCGAGCACCTGCCCGACATGATCCGGCTGCGCCGCCGCCTCGATCGTGCCCCCGCCGGCCCGGACCCGATGGTCACGCACTACCAGTGGCTGACCATCCCGGACATGGACCGGCACCTGCTCTCGCACCGCCGGCCCCGGGTGCTCACCGCCCACTACATCCTGCCGCTGAGGCCGTCCCACGGCCAGCGGGTCCGCGCCCGCCGGGTCTTCGACTCGATGGACGCGGTGATCGCCCACTCCCGGGTCGGCGCCGAGCGGCTGATCGCCGAGGTGGGCGTGCCGGCGGACCGGGTGCGGGTGATCCCGCACGGCACCTTCGACTACCTGACCCGCCAGCCGGAGGAGCTGATGCTCCCGCCCGAGCTGAGCCGCACCCAGGAGCCCCGCCGGCCGGGCGGCTCCGCGGACGGCGCGCGCGGCCCGGTGATCCTCTTCTTCGGCCTGCTCCGCCCCTACAAGGGGATCGACACGCTGATCGAGGCCTGCGCCGCCCTCGGTGAGGTGGACGGGCCGCCGCCCGAGCTCTGGATCGTCGGCAACCCGCGCATGGACCTGACCGAGCTGGAGGAGCGCGCCGCGCGGCTGCCGATCGAGGTCCGGTGGGTGACCCGGTTCATCGAGGACCAGGAGATCCCGGAGATCATGCGCGCGGCCGACCTCCTCGTGCTGCCGTACCACGACGGCGAGCAGTCCGGGGTGCTCTACACCGGGATCGCCTTCGGCAAGCCGATGGTCGTCACCGACGTGGGCGGGATCGGCGAGGTCGCCCGGGAGCACGGGGTCGCGCGGGTGGTCCCGCCGGCCGACATCGACGCGCTCTCCGCCGCCGTGGCGGAGCTGACCGGGGACGCCGCCGCCCGGGAGCAGCTGGCCGCGAAGTCGGCCGCCGCCGCGGTCGGCACCTTCTCCTGGTCGCGGATCGCCGAGCAGACCCTCGATCTCTACCGGGACCTGACCTGATGACCGTCGTCGCGATCCTCTTCTGGGTGGCCGCGGGGCTGCTCGCCTTCACCCACGTCGGCTATCCGGCGACCCTGTGGGTGCTCCAGTTCCTCGGTCGCGGCAACCGGGCCGGCGAGGTCCGCGGCCGCAGGGTCGGCTCGATCCCGTCGCCCTTCGCCGACCCCGAGGACGCCGACGATCTCGCCTCGTCCCTGCCCTCCGTGTCGCTGATCATCGCCGCCTACAACGAGGAGGTCGTGATCGAGGGCAAGATCAAGGACGCCCTCGCTCTCGAGTACCCGCGCGAGCGGCTCCAGATCATCGTCGCCTCGGACGGCTCGACCGACCGCACGGTGGAGATCGCCCGGGAGCACGGCGCCGACCTGGTCCTCGATCTGCCGCGGGGCGGCAAGGTCGCCGGCCAGAACGCGGCCGCCGAGGCCGCCACCGGCACCATCCTCGCCTTCTCCGACGCCAACTCGAACTGGGAGCCCGGGGCGCTGGCCGAGCTGGTCGAGCCGTTCCGCGACTCCCGGGTCGGGTACGTCTGCGGGCAGGTCACCTTCACCGGCGAGGACGGCGGCAACCTCGAGGGCGCCTACTGGCGATACGAGATGAAGATCCGCGAGCTGGAGTCCGGGCTGGGCGGCGTGACCGCCGGCAACGGCGCGATCTACGCGGTGCGTGCCGCCGACTACATCCCGTTGCGCCCGTCGGGCAGCCACGACCTCTCGTTCCCGTTCGCGCTCGCGAAGCGAGGGCTGCTGTCGCTCTACCGTCCGCGCGCCCGGGCGACCGAGAAGATGGTGCCGGAGCTGGAGGGGGAGCTGGCCCGCAAGCGCCGGATGATGATCGGCCTTTGGGACATCGTCGTCGGCGAAGGCATGATCGACCCTCGCGGCTACTCCCCCGTCTACATGTTCGAGCTGTTCTCCCACCGGCTGCTGCGGTACCTCAGCCCGCTGCTCCACCTGATCGCGCTGGTGACCAACGTCGTCCTGGTCGGGCAGGGGCTGTTCTGGGAGGTCCTCCTCTTCTGCCAGGTCGCCGTGCTCGCCGCCGCCTTCGCCGGCCGCTGGGTGCACGCGCTGCCGTTCCGGATCAGCCGGTACTACGTGATGGTCACCCTGGCGATCGCCCTCGGTCTCTGGGACCGGTGGCGCCAGGGGCCTCCCGGCTACTGGGAGAAGGCCGAGGGCACGCGGTGAGCCGCCCGCTCGAGCTCCTGCTGACGGGGCTCGCCCTGATCGTCGCGGCGCCGGTGATGCTGGTGGCGGCGCTGCTGATCCGGCTCGAGGGAGGCGGCGGCGCGATCTACCGTCAGCGGCGGGTCGGGCTGGACGGCGCCGAGTTCGAGATGCTGAAGCTGCGGACGATGGTGCCGGGCTCCGATCCGGTCGGGGTCGGCACCGTGGTCGAGCGGAACGATCCCCGCGTGACCCGGGTGGGCCGCTGGCTCCGGCGGACCTCCCTGGACGAGCTGCCGAACCTGATCAACGTGCTGCGGGGCGAGATGGCCCTGGTCGGGCCGCGCCCGACGATCCCGGCCCAGGTGGCCGGTTACACCGAGCTCCAGCACCGGCGTCACGAGGTCCGGCCCGGCATCACCGGCTGGGCCCAGGTGCAGGGGCGGGCCGGCATCCCGTGGGAGGAGCGGATAGAGCTGGACGTCGAGTACGTGGATCGCCGCTCCCTGGCGCTCGACCTGGAGATCCTGCGGCGGACGGTCTGGCTGGCCGCCACCGGAAAAGGGCTCGCACCGGACTGAGCCGACCCTCCCGGCCGCTGCCCTTTGGCTAGGCTTCCGGGATGCGGATCGGCGAGATACTCAGCGCGAGACGACCGGTCTTCTCGGTCGAGTTCTTCCCTCCGAAGACGGAAGAGGGCCGGGCCCAGCTCTTCGAGACGGCCCGTGTACTGGCTGAGCTCGACCTCGACTACGTGTCGGTGACCTACGGCGCCGGCGGCTCGACCCGCGAGGGCACGGTCGACATCACGACCGCCCTGAAGGACGACCTCGGGCTCGAGGTGATGGCCCATCTGAGCTGCGTCGGCGAGACCGCCGAAGGGCTCGACGCCACGCTCGACCGGCTGCGCGAGGTCGGGATCGACAACATCTTCGCCCTGCGCGGCGACCCACCGCGCGGCCAGGCCGACTTCGTCCAGCCGGAGGGCGGCTTCGGGTCCGCCGCCGAGCTGACGGCGCACATCACCGGCAAGTACGAGTTCTCGGTCGGCGGGGCCTGCTTCCCCGAGGTCCACCCCGAGGCGCCGGACCTCGACACCGACCTCGACTACCTCAAGACGAAGGTGGACGCCGGGGCCGAGTTCCTGATCACCCAGCTCTTCTTCGACA
>JBEBTS010000181.1:0-4316 GCA_040393665.1 Conexibacter woesei | reverse complement strand
CGGCCTGTAGCCTCCCGGGGGCGTTCGCGCCCACCCAGCTGGAGCAATCGCCCCCGCGATCTCGGGACGGGCCCCGCCCGGTCAGCCGGCGGGTCGCCGGCTGACCGGGCGGATGGCTAGGCCTGCTGCACCCGGAGACCGGGCCGACGGCTAGGCCTGCCGCACCCGGAGACCGGGCGGACGGCTAGGCCTGCTGTACCCGGAAGTAGTAGCCGCCGGGCCCGGCGCGGAAGAGCGCCTTCGCCGCGTTCAGCTTCCACGGGCTCGGCAGCTTGCCGTCAGGCCGGTTGAGGAACTGGCGGAACCAGTCGGAAGCGGCCGAGCACGACATCCCGCTCTGGGTGCCGACGTAGAGGTAGTACGGCCCCTTCGGCAGCCTCAGCTGGCCGATCCGGTCGTTGTGGAGGACCCGGAAGGTGGCGGGGCAGCGGGCGAACTTCTTGTCCTTGTTCGGGTTCGGTGAAGGTCCGTAGGCCTGGTTGATGTTGAACCCGACCTTGCCGTTCTTGCCCTTGGTGAAGGTCGCGGTCTGCTTGTTCAGGACCCACGGCTTCGGCAGGATCCCGTCGTAGTCGAGCAGGAACTCCTGGAACCGCTTGACGGCCTGGGCGCAGGTCATCCGGTTCTTGTCGACCAGGGTGAGCCGGTACTTGCCGCGCGGGACCTTGAAGCCGCCGATCGAGTCATTGTGGAGCACGGTGAAGTAGCCCGGGCAGGATGCCTTGGTCCCCCCGCCTCCGCCGCCACCGCCGCCGGACCCGGACTTCTTGACCCGGAAGCCGCGGTCGGAGCTCTTGCCGGCGGAGAAGGTCATGGTCTTGCCGTTGAGGACCCACGGCTTGCGCAGGTTGCCGTCCCAGTCCTGCAGGAACTCGGCGAACAGCTTGGTCGACTGGGGACAGGTCAGCTTGTCGCCGTTGAGCAGGGTGACGTTGTAGTAGCCGGCCGGGAAGGAGACCTTGCCGATCTTGTCGTTGTGCATGACCCGGAACTTGGGGCAGGCGACCTCGGCGGCATGGGCCGGAGCCGGCGAGCGGCTGCCCAGGGCGAGGGCGAGCAGCGCCAACGCACCGATCGCGAAGAGTACGGACAGCTTTGAATGCCTCGTGATGATCCCCATGATCTCCCAAGGGTAACCGCGATCCGTCCATCCCGGGGACCTTTGCTCAACTGATCGCCAAATCCGGCTCTGCAGGCCGATTTTGATCCCTTCTTTGCAATAGTTCCAAAAAAGTGATTGACTGGTTCCGTGGTCGAAACGGAAGCCGAGAACCTTCTGCGAGGAGCGTCGCTCAGGGTGACGCGGCCGCGGGTCGCGGTGCTCTCGGTGATCCATGAGGTCCCGCATCAGGATGCCGGCACGATCATCCGGCTGGTGGGCGAGCGTCTCGGTGGGGTATCCACCCAGGCGGTCTACGGGGTCCTCAACGTGCTGGTCGAGGCTCACCTGGCCCGGCGGATCGACCTGCCCGGGTCCGCGGCGCTGTACGAGGGCCAGACGGGGGACGACCACCAGCACGTGGTCTGCCGCAGCTGCGGCGTGATCACCGACGTGGAGGGACCGCAGGGCGGCGTCCCGCCGACGGCCACCGCTGACCACGGATTCAAGATCGACGAAGTGAACGTGACCTACTGGGGCCTCTGCCCCGAGTGCCAGGCCGGCGACCTCTCGACCGACCTGGCCCCGGCCTGACCGTAATCTCGAAGACAAGGAGCAAGAGAATGTTCGAAGACAACAAGAAACCATTGACCACGGCCGCCGGCGCGCCGGTCGCGGAGAATGAGAACGCGGTCACCGCCGGCCCCCGCGGCCCGATGCTGCTCCAGGACACCTGGTTCCTGGACAAGCTCGCCCACTTCGCCCGCGAGGTCATCCCGGAGCGGCGCATGCACGCCAAGGGCTCCGGCGCCTTCGGCACCTTCAAGGTGACCCAGGACATCACCAAGTACTCCAAGGCCGCGCTCTTCTCCGAGGTCGGCAAGGAGACCGAGGTCTTCCTCCGCTTCTCCACCGTCGCCGGTGAGCGCGGCGCGGCCGACGCCGAGCGCGACATCCGCGGCTTCGCCCTGCGGTTCTACACCGAGGACGGCAACTGGGACGTGGTCGGCAACAACACCCCGGTCTTCTTCCTCCGCGACTCGCACAAGTTCCCGGACCTGAACCGGGCGGTCAAGCGGGACCCGCGCACCAACCTGCGCTCGGCCGAGAACAACTGGGACTTCTGGACCAACCTCCCCGAGGCGCTGCACCAGGTGACGATCGTGATGTCGGATCGCGGCATCCCGGACGGCTACCGCCACATGCACGGCTTCGGCTCCCACACCTTCGCGTTCGTCAACGCCGAGAACGAGCGGTTCTGGGTGAAGTTCCACTTCCGCACCCAGCAGGGCATCAAGAACCTGACCGACGCCGAGGCGGCGGAGCTGGTCGCGGACGATCGCGAGTCCTCCCAGCGCGACCTCTACGAGGCGATCGAGCGGGGCGACTACCCCAAGTGGACCTTCTACATCCAGGTGATGCCGGAGGCCGACGCCGCGACCTACCGGTTCCACCCGTTCGATCTGACCAAGGTCTGGTCGAAGAAGGACTACCCGCTGATCGAGGTCGGCGAGTTCGAGCTGAACCGCAACCCCGACAACTACTTCGCGGACGTCGAGCAGGCCGCGTTCACCCCGGCCAACTTCGTGCCCGGCGTCGGTCCCTCGCCGGACCGGATGCTGCAGGGCCGGCTGTTCTCCTACGGTGACGCCGCCCGCTACCGGGTCGGGGTCAACCACCACCAGATCCCGGTCAACTACCCGCGGGGCGCGAAGAACGTCAACACCTACCATCGCGACGGCCAGGGCCGGGTGGACGGCAACCAGGGCGGCGTCCCCGGATACACGCCGAACAGCTACGGCCGGTTCGAGGACCAGCCGGAGTACGCCGATCCGGCGCTCGCGATCGAGGGCCCGGCCGACCGGTTCGACTACCGGCAGGACGACGACAACTACTTCGAGCAGCCCGGGGACCTCTTCCGGCTGATGAGCCCGGAGCAGCAGCAGGCCCTGTTCGCCAACACCGCCCGAGCGATCGACGGCGCGTCCGAGGCGACGATCGAGCGGCACATCCACAACTGCACCCAGGCCGACCCGGCCTACGGTGAGGGCGTCCGCAACGCGATCGAGGCGCTCAAGGCGGGCACGCTCGACGCCCGGGACCCGAACCCGGAGAACGTCCCGGCCTGACCTAGCCCAGCAGTTCCTCCTTGCCGAACATCCCGGCCGCGGCTCTCGCGGTCGGGGTGCCGGCATCGAGATCGGCGCCCGCCTCGCGCAGCGCCTTCACCACCCC
Source organism: Conexibacter woesei (assembly GCA_040393665.1). Classification (GTDB taxonomy): domain Bacteria; phylum Actinomycetota; class Thermoleophilia; order Solirubrobacterales; family 70-9; genus 67-14. The sequence goes on along the minus strand of JBEBTS010000181.1, from coordinate 982 downwards.
CTCCTCGCCCTTGAACAGGGCGCCCGCGATCGGGGCCTGGTCCCGGTCGTTCCGCAGGTCGACGTCGGCGCCGCGCCCGATCAGGGCCCGGACCGTCTCGGTCCGTCCGTGGTAGGCGGCGAGCATGAGCGCGGTGTTGCCCTCCGGGTCCTGCGCGTCCAGCGGCAGCCCGTGGTCGAAGAACTCCAGCAGCTCCTCGGTGCTGCCCTGCCGGGCGAGGTCCATCGCGATCGCGATCACCTGGTTCACCTGTTCCTCGGAAAGCGGCGCCATGGCCGCATTGTAGGCTGCGGCACGGCCCCGGAACCGGGGTTGGCCCGATGATCCCGAACCCGCCTGCGCCCTGCCTATGACCCCCTCGCCGAATGAAGATCCACCCGACCGGGACGGGACCGTCCGCGGCGAGGACGGGCTCGCCCGCCCCTCCTGGGCTGCGACCGACCCGCTGCTCCGCTCGTACTACGACACCGAGTGGGGGATGCCGGTCCGCGACGAGCGGGGGCTGTTCGAGCGGATCAGCCTCGAGGCGTTCCAGGCGGGACTTTCCTGGGCCACGATCCTGCGCAAGCGGCCGGCCTTCCGTGAGGCCTTCGCCGGGTTCGACCCGGACACGGTCGCCGGGTACGGGGAGGAGGACGTAGCCCGGCTGCTCGGGGACGAGGGGATCGTCCGCAACCGCGCCAAGGTCCTGGCGACGATCGCGAACGCCGCGGCGACGGTCGCGCTCCGCGAGCGGGGCGGGCTGGTCGAGCTCGTCTGGTCGTTCCGGCCCGAGGCCACGCCAGAGCCGCGCACCCTGGCCGAGATCCCGACCCGGTCACCCGAGTCGGAAGCGCTCGCCAAGGCTTTGCGGAAGGAGGGCTTCGCCTTCGTCGGTCCGACCACCATGTTCGCCCTGATGGAGGCGATCGGGATGATCGACACCCACCTGCTCGGCAGCCACCGGCGAGGGACCTCCGGCATCTGGCCCCGGTAGGCCGAC
>JBEBTS010000180.1:0-4324 GCA_040393665.1 Conexibacter woesei | reverse complement strand
GACCCGAACGATCCGGGCACCGGCGGCAAGGACAAGAACCCGCCCAAGGTCAAGCTGATCGCGCCGAAGCAGAAGCTGAAGAAGCTGCCCAAGGTGCTGCGGGTGAAGCTCCGCTGCAACGAGGCCTGCACGGGCCAGGTCAAGGTCAAGGGCAAGGGCGGCATCGCCTTCGCCGGCAAGGTCGACCTGACCGCGGCCGGGGTGGCGACGCTGAAGCTGAAGCCGAAGGCCAAGGTGAAGCGGAAGCTGAAGAAGCTGGCGCTCCGCGGTCTGCGGTCGAAGCGGAAGCTCGCCCTCACCGCGACGGCGAACGTGAAGGACCGGGCCGGCAACGCCGCCACCGCGAAGCTCAAGTTCAAGGTGGGGCGGTAGCCATGGCGTTCGACCGCAAGCTCGCGATCGCCCTCGTCTCCATCGGCCTGGCGGCACCCTCCGCCGCCACGGCCGCGGACGCCCCGCCCCCGCCCCCGGTGGCGGCGGGCGGAGCCAAGGTGAAGACGTTCGCGACCGGGGTCGGCCTGCCGACCCAGATCGCCTTCGCCGGTGGCAACGCGTTCGTCGCCGGAGCGGCGGAGGGCCCGTTCAAGGGCGGCCTCTTCGTGGTCCGGCCCGGGAAGAAGAAGGCGGTGAAGGTCCCGGGGACGCCGAAGAGCGTCTTCGGGGTCGCCGCCCGGGGCGGCCGGGTGTTCGTCAGCTCCGGCCGTGACCTGATCGCCTACTCGAAGTTCAACGGCAGAAGGTTCCGGCAGGCCAAGCGGCTCTACCGCGGCCCGAAGAAGTTCAACGGGTTCAGCGGCCTGGCGATCGCCCCGAACGGCCGGATCCACGCCGGGGTGTCGCTCAACCAGAAGTACGACAACGTCGCGGACCCGTCGCCGTGGGGCAACTCGGTGATGTCGATCAAGCCGAACGGCAAGGGCCTGAAGCGGGTCGCGACCGGGCTGCGCCAGCCCTGGATGATGACCTTCGCCAAGGGGGTCAAGGACCCGTTCGTCTCGGTCCTCGGCCAGGACGCGCCGGTCGACAACGGCGCCCCCGACCTGATCGTCCGGGCCCGTCCCGGCCAGGACTACGGGTTCCCGGAGTGCAGTTGGCTGGTCGAGTCCGCGTGCAAGGGGTTCGCCGAGCCGGTGGTGAAGCTGGAGGCGCTCGACAACGGCGAGGGCGGTCTCGCCCAGCAGTCCCCGATGGGGATCGGCGCGATCGGCAGCCGGCTGTTCGTGGCGCTGTTCAGCGGCAACGAGACCGGCCCCGGGGTGATCCAGGTCAAGACCGACGGCACCGGGCTCCGGCCGTTCATGACCGGGTTCGCCGCGCCGGTCCTCTCGGTCGCGACGCACAAGGGGTACGTCTACGCGGGCGACCTCACCGGCACGATCTACCGGGTCAAGGGCTAGGCGAGAGCCGGCCCGAACCCGGACCCCGGCAAAGCTCCCATGCGCGATGCACCGCTGGCGGTGCATCGCGCATGGGGAAGGGGTGACTCAGGCGTGGGTGGCCCAGCCGTCGACGGCGCGGGCGGCGTCGAGCACCGCCTCGGAGATCGTCGGGTGCGGATGCATGATCCGGGCGAGCTCCTGGTTGCCGCCTTCGAGCGCCATCGTGGCGACCAGCTCCGCGATCATGTCGCAGGCCCGGTTGCCGACGATGTGGGCGCCGAGGATCTCGCCGTACTGCTTGTCCACGACCAGCTTGACGATGCCGTCGCGGTCGTCGTACACGGTTCCGGCGCCGACTCCGCCGAGCTTGAACTTGCCCGTCTTGATGTCGTGCCCGGCCTCCTTGGCCTGGGCCTCGGTCAGCCCGACCGAGGCGACCTGCGGGTGGCAGAAGGTGGCGCCCGGGATCAGGTCGAGGTTCACCGGGTGGGTGTCTTCGCCGGCCGCGTGCTCGGCAGCGACCACGCCCTCCTCCATCGCCTTGTGGGCGAGGGCGGCGCCGCGCACCAGGTCGCCGATCGCGTAGACCTTCTCGTTCGAGGTCCGCTGGTACTCGTCGACGCCGACCTTGCCGCCGTCGTCGAGCTTGACCCCGGCCGCGTCGAGGCCGAGGGCGTCGACGTCGGGCCGCCGGCCGCCGGCGATCACCAGGTAGTCGACCTCGGCCGACTTGTCGCCGTAGGTGAACTTGACCGAGCTATCGCCGGCCTCGACGTTCTCGACCGGGGTGCCGGTCGAGATCTCGATGCCCTGCTTCTTGAAGGTCCGTTCGACCACCCGGACCACGTCCTTGTCCTCGGCGGGAAGGATCTGGTCGAGCATCTCGATCAGGATCACCTCGGTGCCGAAGCGGATGTAGGCGGAGGCGATCTCGGCGCCCGAGGCTCCCGCACCGACGACCGCGATCTTCTTCGGCAGCTCCGGCAGCGACCACGCGCCCCAGGTGTCCAGCACCCGTCCGGAGAACTCGGTGCCCGGGATCGGCTGGGCGACGGAGCCGGTGGCGACGATCACCTTGCCGGCGGCGTAGGTCTTGTCGCCGACCACGACGTTGCCCTCGGAGTCGAGGCTGCCCTCGCCCTCGATGAAGGCGATCTTGTTCTTGTCGAAGAGCATCTTCACGCCGCCGGCGAGGCTGGCCGAGACGTCCGTGCGCCGTCCGCCCAAGGTGTCCCAGTCGAGCTCGGCGCCGGAGACCTTGACTCCGATGTCGGCGCTGTTCTTGGCCTCGTCGAGGACCTCGGCCGTATGCAGCATGGTCTTGGCGGGGATGCAGGCGTAGTTCAGACAGCGCCCACCGGCCTTGTCCTTCTCGACCACAGCGGTGGTCTTGCCGAGTTGAGCGGCCCGAATCGCGGCTACATATCCGCCCGGTCCACCCCCGATAACGATTACGTCGAAGGAGTCTTCAGCCATGGTCAGCCGAGACTATCGGACCCCCGTCGTGCCCCGGATCAGCGGTCGGAGGGATTTTTCGGCATCTGGATCCGGGCCATCGCCTTGACCATGTGCCAGAAGAGGACCGAGAGCCCGATCACCATGATCAGGGTGCTGACGATCTGCACCAGGGTCGGCGCGATGACCAGGCCGAGCACCCCGGCGAGGATCAGCAGGACCAGCACCATCTGGAATCCGAGCACCGCCCAGTACCGGGCCCGCCACAGGCCCCAGGCCATCATGCTCATGATCCCGGCCAGCAGGATCCACTGGGCGACGTTGATCGACTCGCCGTTGACCTTGGCGTCGGTGATGATCCCGACCAGGCAGGAGACCCAGAGCACCACCGCGACGATGCTGGAGAACACGGCCCCGATCGTGACCACGCCGGGACGCTCCCCCGGGGCGAGCGGCTCCAGGGCGTCGCGCGCGGCCTGGTTCTTGACCTCCGCCTTGGCGTAGCCCGCCTTCATCGCGTCGTTGCCCGACTGGCGCCGGGCCTTGCGGCGGACCGGACCGCCGTCGCCGTTCTGCTCAGCCACCGGGGGCCACCTCGGTCCCGACGGACGCGAACGCCCGCCGCAGCGCGGCGGCGGTGGCCGCGGGGTCCGGCGCGTCGCGGAGAGCCCGGACCACGCAGATCCGCCGGGCCCCGGCCGCGAGGACCTGGTCCACGTTCTCCGGGTCGATCGCGCCGATCGCGAAGAAGGGCAGCGTGGCGGAGGCAGCGGCGTGACGGATCAGATCCAGGCCGACCGCGGGACGGCCCGCCTTGGTCGGGGTCTCCCAGATCGGCCCGACCGAGATGTGGTCGATCCGGTCGGTGCGGGCGGTCTGATGGGCGGCCGCGATCTGTTCCTCGCTGTGGGTGGAGAGCCCCAGCAGCCGGTCCGGACCGATCGCCCGCCGGGCATCGGCCACGGCGATGTCGTCCTGCCCGATGTGGACGCCGTCGGCATTGAGCGCCACCGCCAGCTCGGGGTCGTCGTTGAGCACGAAGGGCACGCCGTAGGTGTCGCAGACGCGGCGGAAGATCCCGGCGGCCCGTTCGATCACCCGGGTCGGGGCCTCCTTCTCCCGGAGCTGGACGATGTCGACGCCGCCGTCGAGCGCCGCCCGGAGCAGCGGCTCGGGGTCGTCGCCGCCGGGCAGGGCGTCGCAGACGAAGTAGAGCCGGGCGGTGCGCAACCGCTCCCGCCGCAGCGCGCCGATTCCCTGTTCCGGGCCGAAGTCCATGCCCCGGAGGATAGACCGCGCCCCGATCGCCCGGAGCAAGGCCGCGGCGTCGTCGGGCCTGGCCCGGCCCGGCGGGCCCCGCCGGTCGTTACCATCGTCTTACGGGAGCCCTGACGCGAGGGCTGAGAGGGTGGCGACGCGGCCACCGACCGCTTGAACCTGATCCGGGCAATTCCGGCGCAAGGGATGGCGGTGCGGCTCCTGCATCGACC
>JBEBTS010000179.1:0-4361 GCA_040393665.1 Conexibacter woesei | reverse complement strand
TAAGCGACCATCAAGACCACCTGGGAATCGGCTGGATTCACCCCAGGCCGGTGATCGCGGGGTCGCTCTGGACGCGCCGCTCCGGCAGCCCGAAGGAGCGGAAGAGGCCCGACAGGAAGGGCTGCAGGAAGTTGTGGACCCCGGTGACCCGCGGACCGTCCCCGTCGACCGCGGCCTCGAGGACGGTCAGCGACCACGGCAGCCACTCGCCGCTCTCCTCGTCCGGCTTGTAGGAGGCGAAGGCCGGGCAGCCGTTGGCGGTGACCGCGATCAGCTTCGAGCCACGGCAGGCGGCGCCGGGACCGAGCATGAACCGACCGGCCTGGTCCGCCCCGCGCAGCCAGAGCGGCAGCGGCGGCATGTCGAAGACCACGTCGTATCGGAGCAGGGCGACGACCCGGTCGATGTCGTACTCGGCGAAGGCATCAAGGTACCGCTCCAGCAGCTCTCGCTCGTCCTGCGCGCCGGGGCGCGTGGGCGTGTCGGCATCCTCGAGCGCCAGCTCGTCGAGCGTCGCGCGGGCGCGCTGCAGCGCGCTGTTGACCGAGGCGACCGTGGTCTCCAGCAGCTCGGCCACCTCCTTGGCGCTCCAGCGCAGGACCTCCCGCAGCACCAGCACGACCCGCTGGCGGGCCGGGAGGTGCTGGAGCGCGGCGACGAAGGCGAGCCGCAGCGTCTCGCGGTCGGCGGCCTGACGGGCCGGGTCGGCCTCGGGATCGACGAGCTGGCCGTCGGCGATCGGCAGGATCCAGGCCGATTCCGGCAGGGCGTCGCCGACCGGGGTGTCGGCGGTGCCGGGGTCGGCCAGGTCGACCGGCCGGGCGCGACGGTCGCGACTGCCGATCTGATCGAGGCAGACGTTGGTGGCGATCCGGAACAACCAGGACTTGAGCGCACCCCGCTCGGCCAGGGTGTCCGACCGTCGCCAGGCCCGGACCATCGTCTCCTGGGTGGCGTCCTCGGCCTCGAAGCCCGAGCCGAGCATCCGGTAGCAGTAGCCCACCAGGGCGGGTCGCAGACGCTCCAGGTCCTGCTCGATCGTCGGCTGAGCGGCGGCGAAGGAAGCCATCGGCACATCCTAGAACCACCCACCGATTAGTTTCGGCGCCGGGAACGGTCCTTGCTGACGAACACCCCTACCAAGGAGACGAAGATGTCCCGTTTGCTGTTCCTCAACCTGCCCGTCACCGATATCACCGCCAGCCGGGAGTTCTTCGGCAAGCTCGGCTTCGAGTTCGACGAACGCTTCTGCGACGACCAGGCCGCCTGCATGGTGGTCAGCGAGCAGGGCTTCGTGATGCTGCTGGAGTGGGCCCGCTTCGCCGAGTTCACCACCCGGCCGGTGGCCGACGCCCACCAGGAGACGGCGCTCACCGTCGCGGTCAGCGCCGACGACCGGGAGGCGGTCGACTCCTTCGCGGAGACCGCCCTGGCCGCCGGAGCCACCGCCGCCAAGGACCCCCAGGACTACGGGTTCATGTACCAGCGCAGCTTCCACGACCTGGACGGCCACCTGTGGGAGGTCATGTGGATGGACCCGGTCGCCGCCGAGAAGGGTCCGGCGGAATACGCGGCGGACGCCGGCCAGGCCGGCTGATCGCCCCCGCCGGGAGCCGCCTGCCCGATCGGCGGCTCCCGGCGGCGACGCCGTCGGTCGGCGCGGTTCGGGCACAGGCGTGATTGGGCGACGGGTCCCGCGGATATGTTGCAGGCAGGTACACGCACGGACAAGCACAACGGTTGGAGGAGGCGAAGCAATGATCGGCTTCATTCTGGGATTGCTGATAATCGGTCTTATCGCGGGCGCCCTGGCCCGGCTGCTCGTTCCCGGCAAGCAGGAGATGTCGATTCCGATGACCATGCTCATCGGCGTGATCGGCTCCTTCGTCGGGGGCTTCCTCGGAGCCCTGATCTTCGGCAAGGACATCGACGACGGCTTCTTCCAGGCCTCCGGGATCATCGGGTCGGTCATCGGCGCGATCATCGTCCTGCTGATCTGGCAGAAGCTCGGCTCCCGCTCGCAGATCCGGGGCTGAGCCCTCGCCCGGGCGGCGGCTCGCCGCTCACCGGAGCCTCTACGGTCGACGGTCGATGGCGCGGCCCCGAGCATCGCGGCAAGGTGCTGCTGCTCGGATAGGCATCACGCCCCTACGGAGCAAGCCGAACAACGCTACGTTTGCGCCATGACCGAGGCCGAGCGAACCAACCGGGCCCGCGGCGAGGGACCGACACTGATCGTCCCAGGACCCCCTGGAGCCGGCGGCCCCGACGTCCGCCCCGTGCGCGTCGCCCTGGAAGGCGCCCTCCGCCCCGGTCACGAGGTTCAGTTGGTCCGGGGCGATGCGCGGCCGTTCGCGCTGGTCGGCCGATGGGCCGGCGGAGGCGCCCTCGTCGGATCGGAGCCGGTCCGGGTGGCCGACCACGACGAGGATCCCTTCGCGCTGCTCGCCGGTTCCGAGGAAGGCGCAGGCCTCCCCCGGCGGGCGGCCCCCGACCTTCCGGCCCCGTTCGTCGGCGGCGGCTGGTTCGGCTACCTTGGATTCGGGCTCGGCATCCCCGGCGAGCCTCCCGTCCCCCAGCCCCCGTCGCGGGAGCGCCTTCCGACGTCCTCCCTCGCGCGTTACGACCACCTGCTGCGCCTCGACCGCGACGGACAGTGGTGGTTCGAGGCCCTGTGGACCACGGCTCGAGAGGCGATCCTCGAACGACGGCTGGAGATCCTGCGCGAACGGCTGCTGGCCGGAGCGCCCTCCCCCGGTCGCTTCAGGACCGGACCGTGGCGTTGCGACCCTTCGCCGCACGGCCATGCGCGGGCCGTCCAGGCATGCCGCGAACGGATCGCGGCCGGAGACCTCTACCAGGCGAACGTGTCGCTGCGACTGAGCTCGACCCTCGAGGGCGATCCGGCCGACCTCTTCGCGCGGGCGGCCGGCGCGCTCCGCCCCGACCGTGCCGCGTACCTCGCAGACGGTGAGCGCACGATCGCCAGCCTCTCCCCCGAGCTCTTCCTGGAGCGACGGGGCCGCCACGTCCGCAGCGCCCCGATCAAGGGCACCCGGCCCCGCGACGCGGACCCCGACACGGCGCTCGCCGCCCGGACCGAGCTCGCCGGATCCGAGAAGGACCGCGCGGAGAACACGATGATCGTCGATCTGGTCCGGAACGACCTCGGCCGGGTCTGCGTCCCTGGCAGCGTCGAGGTCACCGCCCTGGCGGAGCCGCAGGCCCACCCGGGGGTCTGGCACCTGGTCTCCGAGGTCGAGGGCGCGCTGAGGCCGGGCGTCGACGACGCCGAGCTGCTCGCGAGCACCTTCCCGCCCGGTTCGGTCACCGGCGCGCCGAAGCTCGCCGCGATCGAGGCGATCGCCGAGCTCGAGTCGAGTGCGCGTCAGGCGTTCACGGGTGCGATCGGCTTCCTGTCCCCCTTTGCCGGTCTGGAGCTGAACGTCGCGATCCGGACGTTCGAGGTCCGCGGCGACCGGATCTGGCTGGACGCCGGCGGGGGGATCGTCGCCGACTCCGACCCGGAGGCCGAGGCGGCGGAGGCGGCGACCAAGGCGCAGCCCCTGCTCGACGCGATCGGGGCCACCCGGGAGGAAGCGACGCCGGCCTCCCCGGCCCCGCCCGTCCCGCGCCTCGGCCCCAGCGCCCTGCCCTGCCCGGATCCGACGACCGGCGTCTTCGAGACCTTCCGGGTCTCGGACGGTCGGCCGGTCGGGCTCGATCCTCACCTGGCACGCCTGCGATCCAGCGTCTCCGAGCTATACGACGAGCCCCTCCCGCCCGGCCTCGCCGAACGGATCGCCTCCGAGGCGTCCGCGACGGAGGGCGAGGTTCGCCTGCGGGTCGACTTCCTGCCCGGCCTGGGTGCGAAGACCACCTTCTCCCCGCTCGTCGACCTGGCCGGGCCGGTGACGCTGGCGCCGATCACGGTGCCCGGCGGGATCGGCCCCCACAAGTGGCGGGACCGTCGCCTCCTGGACGCGCTGGCCGGGGCGGCTGCCCCCGCGGTCCCGCTGTTGGTCGACCTCGACGGTCACCTCCTCGAGGCGGCGTGGGCGAGCGTCTTCGTCGTCGGGAAGGACGGCCGGGTCTCCACCCCGCCGCTGGACGGCCGCATCCTTCCCGGCGTCGGCCGTCAGGCCCTGATCGAGCGCACCCGCCGGGAAGGCCGACCGGTGGCCGAACGCCCGATCGCCCTGAGCGAGCTGCGGACGGCCGACGAGGTGTTCGTCGCCAACTCCCTCCGGGGCCCGATCCCGGCAGAGATCGTCGACCAGCGGGGAGATCGGTCGCCCGGCCGCCCGCCGGGCGACCCGCCGGCGGACGGGCGCCGGGGCCGGCCGCCCGGGGGGCCGCGA
>JBEBTS010000178.1:0-4404 GCA_040393665.1 Conexibacter woesei | reverse complement strand
CACGGCAACGGGACCCAGGACATCCTCTACGACGATCCGTCGGTGCTGTTCATCTCGATGCACCAGTGGCCGCTGTACCCCGGCTCCGGCTGGGTGGACGAGGTCGGGTCGGGCGAGGGACGCGGGTTCACGGTCAACCTGCCGATGCCGCCCGGATCAGGGGACCGTGAGCACCTGGAGGGATTCGAGGCGGTGGTCGGCCCGATCCTCGAGCGGTTCGATCCCGGGCTGCTGATCATCTCCGCGGGTCAGGACGGGCACGTCGCCGACCAGCTCTCGAACCAGCTGATCACCGTCGCCGGGTACCACCGGCTGGCCGTCGCCTGCGCCGAGCTCGCCCGCCGGCGCGGGATCGGGATCGCGGCCCTCCACGAGGGCGGCTACAACATCGAGACGCTGCCCCGGCTGGACCTCGCGATCGTCGACGGGCTGGGCGGCTTCCCGGCCGACCTGGACGAGCCGGTGCTGGTCCCCGAGCCGGGGGACACGGGGTGGAGCGAGCGCCTGGCGGAGATCCGCCGCGCCCAGAAGCCGTACTGGGGAGAGCTCTAGGGATCCCGTCCCGGGAGGGGGGACGTCCCCGGATCCGGGAGGAGCCGGGCTGGGAGCCTAGGAGTTGAAGCGGTCCAGGTCGTAGCGACGCTGGTCCTTCTTCGCCTCGAGGCGGCCCTGGATGAGCGAGAGGACCGTGACGAGGATCGCGAAGAAGGCGATCACGCCGAAGCAGAAGAAGGTGATGTACTTGTCGGTGATCCGACCGGCGGTCCCGACTCCGTCGGCGGCCATCGCGGCCGGGGTGACCAGGGCCAGGAGGGTCGTCAGTACGGTGGCCAGCGATACGAGGATCTTGCTTCGGACGTTCACGGATCGGAATTTATCGCAACCGGCCGGACGGCGCGGATCGGACTTGTGAAACTCCTGTGAAAATTCGACTTGCCAGCGCCATTTCCGCGTTTCAGGTGCTTACAATCCGTGTAGATGGCCAACGAAAGATCTTCTCTTGCGGGACGGCCCGCGCTTCGCGTGGCTGTGATCGACAGCGAGTCGGGCTTCGTCCGGGTCCTGGGCAACCGAATGGACTCGGCCGGCTGGCAGTATCGAGTGCTGGGCTCGGGGATCCATCCGGAGGAGCTGGTCGCGATGAAGCTGAACGCGATCCTGCTCGACCCGGTGGTGCTCGGCGAAGAGGGCTGGGCGTACCTGGAGAGCGTCTGCGGCCTGCTGCCCGACCTCGGGGTGATCGTCTGCACCGCCGGGGCCACGGTCTCCCAGCGCGTGCGCGGCCTCAGGCTCGGCGCTGATGACTGGATCAACAAGCCCTGCCACCCGGAAGAGGTGATCGCCCGGGTCGAAGCTGTCGCCCGCCGCCGACGGCGTCACGCGACCGCGACCGAGTCCGGTCCGCTGGTCGTCGGGGAGGTCGAGATCCGCTCCGACCAGTTCCAGGCGTTCGTGGCCCGCCAGAGCCTCGACCTGACCCGACGTGAGTTCGAGCTGCTGCAACTCCTGGGGCAGAACGAGGGCAAGGTGCTCGACCGCGAGACCATCTATCAGCGGGTCTGGGGTTACGCCATGGCCCACGGCGACCGCTCCGTCGACGTCTTCATCCGGAAGCTCAGGCACAAGCTGGAGAAACGCTCGCCCGGCTTCGACTACATCCACACCCACTTCGGCGTCGGCTACAGATTCGCAGCCGAACCGTCGAGTCCGGCCGCCGACGCGGCCGACGCAGGCGACGCCGGCCGCGTCACCCCTCAGGGCGCAGAAGCGCTCTCCGTACCGGCCTAGCCTCGCCGCCACCAGGGTAGCCCTCATAGCGGGCAACCCTTTTCCGTCGTTCACAACCCTTTTACATCGCGGCTACGCGGGGGTAACAAGCTGGGTACCGACCGATGGGATGCTGATCGGCGTCGGGCCCCTCATGCGGCCCGAGCCTCCGCCAGACGGAGGCAGGCGCACCGCGACCGGTGCGAGACCGACCCGGAGAGGTTGCAGTGACCGAGATTCGAATCCAGTATCAGGAAGAGCTCAATCGCTTCGAGGAACAGGCGCTGGACGCCTTCGATCTCGTGGTCCGGGCGCTCGACCGGACCCTCGAGGCGGTCGAGCACCAGGACCTGGAGCTGGCCGAGCTGGTCGCCGCCGACGACGATCGGATCGACGGCCGCTACCTGGAGGTGCATCAGGGTCTGATCACCCTGCTCGCGACGCAGTCGCCGGTCGCCACCGACCTCCGGCTGATCTCGGCCCTGCTCCACGTGATCAAGAACGCGGAGCGGATGGGCGACCAGTGCGTGAACATCTGCAAGCTGATCCCGCTGGCCGGGACCAACCCGCCGGCGGAGCCGGACCTGATCCGGCGCATACTCGAGATGGGCGCCCAGGCCCGGGTCCAGATCATCCAGGCCAAGCGCGCCTTCGCCGATCGTGACGAGGCGGCCGCCCAGGATCTCGTGCGGCAGGACGACCTGATCGACAAGCTCAACCGCGAGTGCTTCGTCGTCGCCCTCGAGATCGGGGACGAGATCGACCGGCGCGAGTGGGCGATGACCATGCTCCTGGCCGCCCGGGCGATCGAACGGATCGGCGACAACGCGGTCGACGTCGGCGAGCAGGTCGCCTTCGTCGTGACCGGCCTGTTCCGGGAGTTCGAGGACGCCTCGCACCCGATCTGAGGCTGACGTGGGTGCGGGCGAACCCGGGGTGGACCGTCCCGCGAGCGCGGGACGGGACGCGGCGGGACAGGAGGACTCGACGCGGCCGGCCGAGCAGGTGCTGACGGCGGGCCCCCTCGTGGTGAGGCTCGACCACCGGACCGTGCTGGCCGACGGGCTCAGCCTCGTCCTCACCGTGCGTGAGTTCCACCTGCTCGCGGCGCTGGCCACCCGGCCCGAAAGGGTGCTGAGCCGGGAAGAGCTCTACGGCCTGGTCTGGGGTGGGGCGATGCCGGGCGAGGACCGGTCCGTGGACGTGTACGTCTCGAAGCTGCGCAACAAGCTCGAGTCGCGGCTTCCGCACTGGCGCTTCATCCAGACCCACGTCGGGTTCGGGTACAGCTTCTCCCCGAGGCACCTCTGATCCCGAGGCACCTCCGATCCGCCGTCCGGAGCGCCCTGCGCCCGGATGGTTACGTCGTGCATTCATCGCTTTTACAGGGATTTCAATCTTTTTTCACTTCTTTCACAGGCCGATAACACCGGCGGTCCGAGCGGCCGGTTGACTGACTGTCGACGGCACGAGCGTGTCGTCTCAACCCGAAATTGGAGGAAGCTTTGAAACTCAAGAAGTGGCTAATCGCAATTCCGCTGGCCCTCATCCTGGGCCTGGGCGTAGCCGCCTGCGGCAGCGATGACAGCGGTGACGGCTCGAACGGAGGCTCGTCCGATCTCTCCGGCGAGATCGCCGGTGCCGGCGCCAGCTCGCAGGAAGCAGCCATGAACGGATGGATCGTCGCGTTCCAGGACGAGAACCCCAACGTCAACATCTCCTACGACCCGGTCGGGTCGGGCGGCGGCCGCGAGCAGTTCATCGCCGGCGGCACCAGCTTCGGAGGCACCGACTCCGCGATGGACGAGGGCGAGCTGAAGGACGTCGCCAAGCGCTGCGAGCCCGGGGACTACATCGAGATCCCGGTCTACATCTCGCCGATCGCCGTGGCGTACAACGTCGAGGGAGTCGACGAGCTGAACCTCGCTCCCGCGACCCTCGCCCAGATCATGTCCGGCAAGATCGAGAACTGGAACGACCCGGCGATCGCCAAGGACAACGCGGACGCGGAGCTGCCCGACAAGCGCATCACCGTCGTCCACCGTTCGGACGAGTCCGGCACCACCGAGAACTTCACCGACTACCTGTCTCAGGCGGCGCCCAAGGACTGGACCTTCGAGGTCGACGGCTACTGGCCGGTCAAGGGCGGCGAGGCGGCCCAGGGCACCTCGGGCGTGATCAGCGCGATCAAGTCCGGCAGCGGCACCATCGGGTACGCGGACCTCAGCCAGGTCGGTGACCTCGGCACGGTGAACGTCAAGGTCGGCGACGAGTACACGACCCCGTCCCCGGAGGCCGCGGCCCAGATCGTGGACGTCTCCGAGCGGGTCAAGGGCGGCGGCGAGTTCGTCTTCGCCTACGACCTCGCCCGCGACACCACCGAGGAGGGCATCTACCCGATCTCGCTGGTCTCCTACGAGATGGCCTGCACGAGCTACGACTCGGAGGAAGAGGCTGCGCTGGTGAAGGCGTTCTACAGCTTCATCATCAGCCCCGAGGGCCAGGAGGCCGCGGCCTCGGCCGCCGGCTCCGCGCCGATCTCGGACCAGCTCCGCGAGCAGATCGCCCCCGCCGTGGAGGCGATCGCCGCCGGCTGATCCCGCACCACCACCAGGGGCCGCGCCCGACCAGTGAGTC
>JBEBTS010000177.1:0-4410 GCA_040393665.1 Conexibacter woesei | reverse complement strand
ACCCGCGCTCCACGGTCGGCACGGTCACCGAGATCTACGACTACCTGCGCCTGCTGTGGGCCCGGATCGGCAAGCCGCACTGCCCCAAGTGCGGGGAGGAGATCACCGGCCAGACCCAGGAGCAGATAACCGACCGCCTGATGACCTTGGCGGAGGGCACCCGGTTCATGGTGATGGCCCCGGTGGTCCGGGGCCGCAAGGGCGAGTACGGCAAGCTGCTCGAGCAGATGCGGGCCGACGGCTACTCGCGGGTCGAGATCGACGGCGAGATGCTGATGCTCGAGGACGAGATCGAGCTCGACAAGAAGTTCAAGCACGACATCTCGGTCGTGGTCGACCGGCTGATCATGAAGCCCGACCTGCGGCGCCGCCTGTCGGAGTCGGTCGAGGCCGCGACGGGCCTGGCCGACGGGCTGGTCGAGATCCAGGTGATCGACGGCGAGCGGATGACCTTCTCCGAGAACTTCGCCTGCCTCAAGTGCGGGACCTCGATGCCGGAGCTGGAGCCCCGGATCTTCTCCTTCAACGCTCCGCACGGCGCCTGTCCGACCTGCACCGGGCTCGGCTTCAAGCGGGTGATCGACCCGGCGCTGGTCGTGCCCGACCCGACCATGTCGGTGGCCGAGGGCGCGCTCCAGCCGTGGCGCTCCGGATACTCCGGCTACTGGCGCCGCCTCAACAAGTCGGTCGCCCAGACCTACGACATCGACATCGACCTGCCGTGGCAGGAGCTGACCCAGGAGGAGCGCGACATCTTCCTCTTCGGCACCGGCTCGGAGCGGCACACGATCCGCAGCAAGAGCGGCCGTCAGCGCAGCTACCAGGTCAAGTTCGAGGGCCTGGTCAACAACCTGGAGCGCCGCTACCAGGAGTCCGAGTCCGAGGCCGTCCGCGAGAAGATCGAGGAGTACATGGCCGAGCAGCCCTGCCCGAGCTGCAAGGGCGCCCGCCTGCGCCCGGAGAGCCTGGCGGTGACCGTCGGCGGGGCGTCGATCCGGGACTTCACCGAGATGTCGGCCACCGCCGCCCGCGAGTGGATCGAGAACCTCGAGATGACCACCACCGAGCGGGCGATCGCCCGGCTGATCGTCAAGGAGGTCGCCGAGCGCCTCTCCTTCCTGATCAACGTCGGCATCGGCTACCTGTCGCTGGCCCGCTCGGCCCGGACCCTCTCCGGCGGCGAGGCCCAGCGGATCCGGCTGGCGACCCAGATCGGGTCGAGCCTGGTCGGGGTCATGTACGTCCTGGACGAGCCGTCGATCGGGCTCCACCAGCGCGACAACGAGAAGCTGATCGCCACCCTGGAGCGGCTGCGCGACCTCGGCAACACCGTGATCGTGGTCGAGCACGACGAGGGCACGATGAAGGCGGCCGACTTCCTGGTCGACCTGGGCCCGGGCGCCGGCGAGCACGGGGGAGAGGTCATCGCCTCCGGAACCCCGGCCGAGGTCGCCGCCGACCCGGGGTCGCTGACCGGCCGCTACCTCTCCGGGGTCGAGCAGATCGCCGTGCCGGAGCACCGCCGCGAGTTCGAGGACGTCCTCACCGTGCGCGGCGCCCGCCAGCACAACCTGCACGGGATCGACGTCGAGGTCCCGCTGCGGGTGCTCACCTGCGTCACCGGCGTCTCCGGCTCCGGCAAGTCGACCCTGGTCAACGAGACCCTCTACCCGGCGATGGCGAACCGGCTGCACCGGGCCAAGCTGCGGCCCGGGCCGCACGAAGGCATCGACGGCACCGACCAGGTCGACAAGATCATCAACATCGACCAGTCCCCGATCGGCCGGACCCCGCGCTCGAACCCCGCCACCTACACCGGGGTCTTCGACCACATCCGCCAGCTGTTCGCCGCGACCCAGGAGTCACGGGCCCGGGGCTACAAGCCGGGCCGGTTCAGCTTCAACGTCAAGGGCGGCCGCTGCGAGGTCTGCAAGGGCGACGGCCAGATCAAGATCGAGATGCACTTCCTGCCCGACGTGTACGTGCCCTGCGAGCAGTGCCACGGCCACCGCTACAACCGCGAGACCCTGGAGGTCCGGTTCAAGGGCAAGTCGATCGCCGACGTGCTGGAGATGTCGATCGAGGAGGCCTACCCGTTCTTCGAGTCGATCCCCAAGGTGGCGCGCCGGCTGAAGACCCTGAATGACGTCGGGCTCGGCTACGTGCGCCTGGGGCAGCCCGCGACGACCCTCTCGGGCGGTGAGGCCCAGCGGATCAAGCTGGCCAGCGAGCTCTCCAAGGTCGCGACCGGCAACACGCTCTACATCCTCGACGAGCCGACCACCGGCCTCCACTTCGGGGACGTCCGGCGGCTGCTCGAGGTGCTCGGCCGGCTGGTTGACGCCGGCAACACCGTGGTAGTGATCGAACACGACCTCGATGTGATCAAGAGCGCCGACTGGATCATCGACCTCGGTCCCGAGGGTGGCGACGGCGGTGGCTCGATCGTCGCCACGGGCACGCCCGAGGCGATAGCCGGGGTCGCGGAATCGCACACCGGCCGTTTCCTGCGCGAGGCTCTCGAGCCGGTCGCGCTGGCGGCCTGAACCAAGGAGTCGAAGATGGCGGAAGAGACGATCAGGGCTGCGGTCGTGAGGGCTTTGGGCGAGCCGCCGGTGGTCGAGTCCATCCCGGCGCCGGAGCCGGTCGAGGGCGGCGAGATGGTCGACGTCCTGCTGGCCGGGATCAACCCGGTCGACCTGGCCATCGCCTCCGGCAAGTTCGACGCCGGGGCGCCGCCGCTGCCCTACACCGCCGGCCGCGAGGGCATCGCCCGGACGGCGGACGGCCGGACCGTCTGGTTCGACGAGGTCCTCTTCCCGACCGGCTCGATGGCCGAGCGGGCGGTGATCCCGGCGGGGCACGGGGTGGAGCTGCCCGAGGGCACGACGCCGGAGCAGGCGATCGGGTTCGGCATCGCCGGCACCGCCGCCTGGCTCGGGTTGGAGTGGCGCGGCGGCCTGAAGGAGGGCGAGACCGTGCTGGTGCTCGGGGCGAGCGGGGCGGTGGGTCAGGTCGCGATCCAGGCGGCCCGCCTCCTCGGGGCCGGGATCGTGGTCGGGGCTGCCCGCAGCGAGTCGGGCCGCGAGCTGGTCTCCGGGCTGGGCGCCGACGCCGTCGTATCGACCGAGGAGGAAGACCTCACCGCCGCCCTCCAGCAGGCGACCGGGGGCGGACCGGACCTGGTGCTCGACTGCCTCTGGGGCGAGCCGGCCATCGCGGCGATCGGGTCGCTCAAGCCGCACGGTCGGCTGGTCCAGGTCGGCAACTCGGCGGCCAAGAGCGCCGACATCGTCGCCGGCATGCTGCGGGGCGGCTCCTACTCGATCCTCGGCCACCGGAACTTCTGGGCGTCGAGGGAGGAACGCGCCCGTGTCTTCCGCCTGATGTGCCAGCACGCCGCGAACGGCGAGCTCCGACTGGAGACCGAGGTCCTGCCCCTGGAGGACGCCGCCGAGGCATGGCGACGCCAGGGCGAGAGCCCTGGCCACAAGCTCGCCCTGAGCGTCGCCTGAGGTCCCGGTCCGGGACCTCAGTCCGGTTACCGGTACTCGGTCAGGTCCCCGGCGAACAGGCAGACGTCCCCGTCGCCGTACAGGCCGTTGCCTCCGGCGAGGGTCCCGTTCTTGACCGCGATCGAATGCCGGGCCTCGAATGACAGTCCGTCCGGGGTCATCGCGACGGTCTCATCCGAGTGGACGAAGTAGACGCTGGCGCTGTTCTGGTCGGAGTACTCGTACATGAGCTGCCGGTCCAGCTCCGGCGTCGCCGTGTTGAGGAACGGCTCGCCGTCCGCGTCGTCGGAGTCCGAGTCGAACAGGACGCCGTTCGCCGACGTCTTGATGAACAACGACCCGTAGGTCCTGGGACCGGATGAGTCCGTGTAGCACTTGGCGTAGATCGTGACCGGACCCGCCGTGAACAGCGGCACCTCCGGCGCGGCCTCCCGGGCGGCATTCTCGGTCGGGGCCGAGGTCGCCGTCACCCGGGTCTGCGGGAAGGTCGAGTGACCCTTGACGGTGTCCGCCGACTGGGCGGACCGAGCGGACGGAACCGTCCCCAGGCTGCCCTCGTCCACCTTGGCGCCGTTCACCGCGTTGTTCTTGATCTTCTGCCGGGTGACCGCGTTGTTCTTGATCTTCTTGGTGACGACCGCGTTCTTCTTGAGCTGCTTGCTGCCGACGCTGTTCTTGCCCAGCGCCGCGTAAGCGCCTCCACCGAGCGCGACGAACAGCGCGATCACGCTGATCACCAGCGCCGGCGAAAGCTGGTCTTTGATCCTTGTCATTGCAGACCTTCCTGACTGGGGGATGCGCGACGCCTCGAGAACGGGATGCACACCAACCTATTCGCGGGAGGGCACGACTGTCCAGGGGCAGTCTCAGGCCCGGCGCAGGGAGATGTCGGTGC
>JBEBTS010000176.1:0-4415 GCA_040393665.1 Conexibacter woesei | reverse complement strand
CGACCCCGACCCGGTCGAGCTGCTCCATCGCCAGCGCCTCCGCCTCGTGCTTCTTCATCCTCTTCACGTTGATCGGCCCGAGGGTGACGTTCTCGAGGATGGTCAGGTGGGAGAAGAGGTTGAAGGACTGGAAGACCATGCCGACGTCGGCGCGGAGCTCGGCGAGCGCGCGGCCCTCTTTCGGCAGCTCCTTCCCGTCGATGGTGATCGACCCGCTGGTGATCGTCTCCAGCCGATTGATCGAGCGGCAGAGCGTCGACTTGCCCGAGCCGGAGGGCCCGATCAGGACGACGACCTCGCCGCGGTTGACGGTCAGGTTGACGTTCTTCAGGGCGTGGAACTCGCCGTAGTGCTTCTGGACGTCCTCGACCACGACCAGAGGCTCCCCCCGGCCGGTCGAGATTCCCTCCTCTTCAGGCTCCGCCATGGCGGAACCCTATCTGTGCCGGGCGGATGGACCGTCCCTCCGCACCCCGGCGCGGGACGCAGAGGGACGGTCCCGAGCGGCGGCTCAGCCGCCGTTGCTCGCCGACACGAAAGTCCGGCTCGGCTGGCCGCGCAGCGCGGTCGCTGGTGGCAGGCCGTTGCCCTGTGCGGTCTCGCCCGGGATCACCGGCAGCACCAACCTCGACGGCACCGCGCCGCCGAGGCCGATCGTGTTGGTGGTCTGGCCCTTCTCGATCGTGGCGAAGTCCCAGATCGTCCGGTCGCCGCCGGGCGCCTGGATGTTGATCCGGATCTTCGAGCCGGCCCGGAAGACGTGGGCGACCGGGAAGATCTGGACCCGGGTGTAGTTGTACTCGTCCGCCTTCAGCGGTTCGCCGTCGTGCTCCAGCCAGGTCTGCACCGGGTCGTTGGCGGTCGACTTCTCCGGGTCGAGCTTGCGGTGCGAGGCCCGCAGCCAGCCGTTCTGGACGTAGGTCTCCTTGCCGTCCGGCCTGACCTCGGTCAAGGTGACCTGCAGGTCGGTGTTCGAGGCGCTCGACTTCAGGTACAGGTCGAGGCTGGACGGCCCGGCGATGAACGTGTCCTCGGACAGGGCCGGGGTCGTGAACCCGAGGCCCTTGCCCGCGGCGACCGGCTGCCAGTCGTACGGCGGCTGGGCGAGCCAGGAGTCACCCTGGGCGTTCTCACCGAGCGTCCGGGGCGGCCGTGCCTTCGGGTCGGAGAGGTACTGGGCCGACGACTCCGCCGCGGGGGCCGTCTTGGTCAGCGCCCCGCCGTCACCCAGGTACCAGGCGGTCGGCTTCGTGCTCGGCACCGGCCAGTCGCTGAAGTGGGTCTCCCACTTCGCGCCGAGCGCTCCGGGCTGGCCCGGCATCGCGGCGCCGTTGTCCATCAGCACCCTGATCCGCGGGTTGCTCTGGCGGAAGTCCGCCCGGGCCGCCTGCAGGTTGGCCGGGGTGTCGAGCCAGAGCGAGTACTTGGACGGCAGGATCGGCAGGGCCGGGGACGAGGCGATCGCCTCGTAGAGCACCGGCGAGAGCGAGGTCACGAGCGGGTTGGCCCGGGGCACTCGGCCCTCGCCGACGAACAGGTTGAGGAAGTCGGACATCCCCATGAAGGTGCTCGGTCCGAGCGAGTCGACATGGACACCGTTCATCATCGTCACCCAGACGTCGCGGTTCGACTTCGGCAGGTTCTGGACCGCCTCGGTCCAGTGGCCGCCGGTCTGCTCGTCCTGGAAGGCGCCGACCCAGAAGATCGGCACGTCGATGTCCTTCACCCAGGCGCCCGGCGAACGCTTCGCGAACAGGTCGGGGGTCCGGTACGGGTTGCTCTCGATCAGGTGGTTGTAGTCGCGGGTCTGGAGCCGCATGGTCTGGTTGTCCAGGCAGTGCTGCTTCTGCTGCTCGCGCAGCGCCGGGTCGCTCACCTGCGGGTCGCCGGTGGTGCTCATCGCACGGGCCCAGGGCTGGCCGCCCTCCGGCGCCGGCTTGGCGTCCTCGGCCCGCTCGGTGATCCAGCTGTAGGCAAAGCCGTTGTTGAAGATGCCGCCCGGGAAGCCGGTCCCGTAGTAGACGTCGTCGGTGACCGAGAGCGGCGCCACCGCGGCCAGGTGCGGCGGCTTGGTGCCGGCCGTGAACAGCTGGGTGATGCCGGAGAAGGAGATGCCGCCCATGCCGACCTTGCCCTTCACCCAGTCCTGGGCGGCGACCGTCTCGATCGCGTCGTAGCCGTCGTAGGTGGTCGGCCAGCCGAACAGGTCGAAGGCGCCGCCGGAGCAGCCGGAGCCGCGCATCTGGACGCTGACCGTGGCGAAGTCGAGCAGCGGCCCGACCAGGCCGCCGACCGCGGTCGAGCTGGCCGGGGCGAGGTCGTCGTTCTGACCGGCGGCCCCGCCGATGAACGAGGACAGCAGATCGTGCGGCGCCGCGGTCTGGTAGCCGGAGTACTCGATGAAGGTCGGGAACGGTCCCTGGGCCAGGGACTTGCCGTAGGGCAGCCGCACCGTCATCGCCAGCTCGGTGCCGTCGCGCATGGTCACGTAGTTGAGGCCCTGCTTGAGGGTCTTGTTGCCGTAGAAGGAGGCCGGCGGGTTGTCGCCGGGCTTCAGCACCTTGAACCGGTCGGTGCCCTGGCCGACCGCGACGGTGCGGACTTGCGTCTTGCGCATCTTGCGGCAGCGCTTCTTGGCCGCCCTGCGCTGGTTGGCCCGCTTCCGCTTGTTGGCCCGCTTCAGGCACTTGCGGATCTTGTTCTTCGGCTTGACCTTGGTCCTGGTCGTCTTCTTGCCGGTCGGGGTGCGGACCGTGAAGGTGGCGCCGGGAGCGACGTCGTAGAAGATGAACGAGCCGTAGGAGTCGGCCGTGCCGGTGCGGACGATCTTGCCGTTGGCGTTGGTCAGAAGCAGGCGGGTGCCAGGGGCGGCTCCCTTCACCCAGGCATCGCCGACGCTGCCGCCGGCGGTGTAGCGGGCGCGGGAGGTGATTTGCGGCGCGAGGTCCTTCTGCCGCTTGGCCCTCTCCCTGGCAGCCTTCCGCTTCGCTGCGGCCCTTCTCTTCGCGGCCGCTCTCCGCTTGGCGGTCGCTCGCCTCTTGGCCGCGGCCTTCTTCTTGGCAGCTTTCTTCTTCGCCGCCTGCTGCTTGCTCGCGGCCACCTTGGCCGGAATGGTGGCGGTCGCGCTGCCGGTCAGGCCGGCGAGGGCCACGGACGCGAGCGCGATGGTGATCAAGCTGGTCAGACCGACGCGGATCCTGCTCATGTTCTCTTCGAGCTCCCCATTTATGGATGCGTTGATGGTCCCCGGCGACGATGGGTCACCGGGGGAACCTCTCCTGCTGGGACCTGAATACGCCCTTTCCCCGGTTCCTAAACATCGAGTGTCTGGGAGCTGGTTCGGACCCGTTCCCCGGGCGGCGCCGGCGTGGCCGAACGGCCCGGACGAGCCCGCGTAATGACCTCTTGGCCCGGCCCGATCGGGTTCGTCCAGCAGCGAAATATACATCGACAAATCATTTGCTCACGAAACCGAAACATTCTCTCTCGGCTCGGTTGAAGCAGACATAGCCCCGCTTCGTACGCGGTGAGCGTGTCCGCTCGCCCCGCGGGGCCGACAAGAGCAAAACAAGAGAGAGGAAAACATGCGTAAGCATCTCCCCAAGGGACGGCCTTCGCCTGCCCTGATCGTCTCGTTCCTGGCGCTGCTGGTCGGTCTTTCCGGCACCGCTGTCGCCGCCTCCCAGATCAACGGCAACAACCTCAAGCCCCACTCGGTCGGCGGCGGCAAGCTGAAGCCGTTCACCGGTGGCCTGGTCAAGCCCGGGTCGATTCACGGCTCGAAGCTGAAGCCGTTCACCGGTGGGCTGATCAAGTCCCAGAGCATCCCGGCCGGCAAGATCCAGCCCGACTCCCTGGGCGGTGACCAGATCGACGAGAGCAAGCTCGGTCCGGTGCCCACCGCGGAGCGTCTCGCCGGCAGCTACCAGGCCAAGGTCGCGTTCGGCGAGAGCGTTGACCTGGCGAAGATCGGTCCCTTCACCTTCACCGGCCAGTGCCTCCAGAACGGCACCACCGATGACGGCACCGAGGGGCGCGACATCGCCCGCATCGTGATCGCCTCGACCGAGGCCGGCGCGGTCTTCACCAGCGGCGTCGACTCGCTGACGGGCGGCGCTCCGGAGCAGTTCCTGACCCCGGAGACCCCGGAGGCCGATCGCGTGGTCAGCGAGATCTCGACCGAGACCGGTACCGCCGGCTACAAGACCAGCGGCCGGTTCAGCGCCCTCGCCGCTGACGGCACCGGGGTCAACCTCGCGTCCGGCGATAACTCGGCCGCGCTCAACCTGTTCGACACCGGCTGCACCTTCCAGGGTTCGGCCCGCGTGACGAGCTAGTCCCAGTCCCTCTCGAAGCCCCGCGGCGGTGGCACGCCGTTGCCGCTGCCGCGGGGGGTCGGGTGCGTCGGGCTCGGC
>JBEBTS010000175.1:0-4417 GCA_040393665.1 Conexibacter woesei | reverse complement strand
TCGAGGCGGCCCGGTAGAGCAGCTCCCGGGCAGCGGCGGTCTTGGTCTCCATGTCTGCCAGCTTGAACTGGATGCCCTGCAGCTGGTTGATCGGCTTGCCGAAGGCGATCCGCTCCTTGGCGTAGTCGGCGGCGTAGTCGGTCGCGCCCTGGGCGATGCCGAGCGCCTGCGCACCGATCCCGAGGCGGGACCGATCGAGGGTCGCCATCGCGACCTTGAAGCCCTGGCCGACCTCGCCGATCACGTTCTCGTCGGGGACGAACACGTCCTCGTAGACCGGCTGGCCGGTCGGCGAGCCCTTCATCCCCATCTTGTGCTCGAGCGCGTCGATCCGGAAGCCCTCGGCGTCGCCCATCACCGCGAAGGCGGTGATGCCGCGGGAGAACTTGACCTCGGGGTCGGTCACGGCGAACGTGACGTAGACGTCGGCGACGCCGGAGTTGGTGATCCAGTTCTTGGCGCCGTTCAGCTTCCAACCGCCGTCGACCTTGGTCGCCCGGGTCCGCATCGCACCCGGGTCGGAGCCGGCGTCCGGCTCCGAGAGGCAGAAAGCGCCGAGCCACTCGCCGCTCGCCATCCGCGGCAGGATCCGGTCCTTGAGCTCGTCGGAGCCGTGGAGCTTCATCGGCAGCGAGGACAGGTCCTGGGCGGCGATCATCAGCGACGACGAGGCGCAGCCCTTGGCGATCTCCTCGATCGCGGCGCACAACATCAGCTCACCGGTGCCGGTGCCGCCGTGCTTCTCCTCGAACGGCAGGCCGAACAGGTCGTGCTCGGCGAAGAGCTCACGGATGTCCTGGGGGAACTCGCCCTGCTCGTCGATCTCGGCGGCCCGCGGAGTCACCTTCTCGACCACCATCTGACGGATCACCTCGAGGAAGTCGAGCTGATCCTGCGTGAGTCCATACTGCGGGGTGCCATTGGCGGTCATGCAATCTCCGGTTTCGTTCTCGTTTTGTGCCGCGGGAAATCTATCGCTGAAACGACCCGGCGGGCGCCCGGATCGCACGGTCGGATCTGGGAGCGGGCTACCGCTGCCGGATGACCGGACGGCGGGTCGCCCCGACCTCGTCCAGGCGCCGGACGGGCGTGGTGTAAGGGGCGTTACGGGCGATCTCCGGATCCGCCTCCGCTTCCTCGAGGATGCGGTCGATCGCGTCGGCGAACCGATCCAGCTCCTCGCGGGCCTCGGTCTCGACCGGTTCGATCATCAGCGCCTCGTCGACCAGCAGCGGGAAGTAGACGGTCGGCGGGTGGAACCCGAAGTCGAGCAGTCGCTTCGCCAGGTCAAGGGTCTTGATCCCGAGGTCCCGCTTCATCGGCGCCCCGGAGAGCACGAACTCGTGCATGCAGTGACGGTCGTAGGCGACCGGCAGGTACTTGCCGGCCCGGCCTTCGGCGAGTCGCCGCTTCAGGTAGTTCGCGTTCAGCACCGCGAGCCGCGACGCCTCGGCCAGTCCGTCCCCGCCGAGGCTGAGGATGTACGCGTAAGAGCGCACGAACACGCCGAAGTTGCCCTGGAAGCCGCGCATCCGGCCGATCGACCGCGGCCGGTCGAAGTCGAGGTCGAAGACCGGGAAGCCGTCGTCGGTCAGCTCGATCACGACCTGCGGCTTCGGGAGGAAGGGCTCGACCCGGTCGGAGACCGCGATCGGGCCGGCGCCCGGCCCGCCGCCGCCGTGGGGTTGAGAGAACGACTTGTGCAGGTTGACGTGGACGATGTCGAAGCCCATGTCCCCGGGGCGGGCCTGGCCCATGATCGCGTTGAGGTTCGCCCCGTCGTAATAGAGCAGGGCGCCCGAGTCGTGGACCAGCGAGGCGATCTCGACGATGTTGCGGTCGAAGACCCCGAGCGTGTTCGGGTTGGTCAGCATCAGGCAGGCGACGTCATCGTCGATCTTCGACTTCAGATCCTCGACGTCCACCCCGCCGTCCTCGTCGGTCGCGACCTTGACGACCTCGTAGCCGGCCATCGTGACCGAGGCCGGGTTGGTGCCGTGGGCGGTGTCCGGGGTGAGCACCTTGGTCGGGTTGCGTCCCTGGTCGGCGTGGTAGGCCCGGGTCAGGAGCAGGCCGGCGAGCTCCCCCTGGGAGCCGGCGGACGGCTGCAGGCTGACGTGGTCCAGCCCGCAGATCTCGGCCAGGCTCGACTGCAGCATGAACATCAGCCGCAGAGCCCCCTGGGCCTCCCGGGGATCGGTCGCCGGGTGAAGGGCCGCGTTGCCCGGCAGCGCGGCGACCCGCTCGTTCAGGCGCGGGTTGTACTTCATGGTGCAGGAGCCGAGCGGGTAGAAGCCGGTGTCGAGGTCGAAGTTCCGGCGGGAGAGCCGGTTGTAGTGGCGGACGATCTCCGGCTCGGAGACCTCGGGCAGCTCGGCCGGGGCCTCGCGCAGCAGGTGCGACGGGATCAGCTCCTCGATCGGCGTCGCCTCCACCCCGGCATCGGGCAGCTGCGCCGCCCGGCGACCCGGGACGGACTTCTCGAAGATGGTCACCGCGCGCTCCGCCTGCTGCGGGGTCTCGGTCATCACCGGGGCCGTGCCAGCCGGCGTTCCTTCGGCGCTCATCGCGCTCCCTCCACGGCGGTCGCTTCGAGCTCCGCGAGCGTGCTCTCGAGATCCTCGGCCAGGCCCTCGATCTCGACCGGGTCCCGCTTCTCGGTGATCGCGACCAGGAAGGAGTCCTCGTACTCGGGATAGTCCCGGCCCAGCGGGTAGACCTGGATCCCCGCCTCGTGGGCGTGGGTGCCGGCGTCGACCGGCTCGTTCGTCCGGGCCAGCAGCCGGTCCACCGGCACCCGGGTCGACCGCACCGCGAACTCGCGGACCACGGGCGCCTCGTGGAGCAGCTCGAACCCGTCGAGGCCGCCGATCCGGTCGCGGGCGAAGGCGGTGCGACGGGCCAGCAGCTCGCCCAGCTCGACGAAGCCGCGCTTGCCCAGCCAGGAGAGGTGGACCATCGCCGCCAGCGCATTCAGGGCCTGGGCGGTGCAGATGTTGCTGGTCGCCTTCTCGCGGCGGATGTGCTGCTCGCGGGTCTGCAGCGTGAGCACGAAGCCGCGGCGGCCGTCGGCATCGGTGGTCTCGCCGGCGATCCGCCCCGGCATCTTCCGGATGTACTTCTCGTCGGCGCAGAAGAACCCGAAGGAGGGACCGCCGAAGTCGAGCCGGTTGCCGAGGGGCTGCCCCTCGCCGAAGGCGATGTCCGCCCCGCACTCGCCGGGTGGACGCAGGATCCCGAGGGTCATCGGGTCCACGGCGACGATCAGCAGGGCGCCCTTCGCCTTGGCCGCCTCGCCCAGCGCGGCGACGTCCTCGACCGAGCCGAGGAAGTTCGGGTTCTGCAGGAAGACGGCGGCGGTGTCGTCGGTGATCGCGGCCTCGAGCTCCGTCCCGTCGGTGAGCCCGCCTTCCAGCCCGACCTCGGTCAGGGTGGCGCCGAAGCCGACGGCGTGGGTGGCGAGGGTCTCCCGGCTGTGCGGGTGCAGGCCGCGCGAGGCCACCAGCCCGGTCCGGCCGGTGGCCCCCATCGCCAGGTAGGCGGCCGAGGCGGCCGCGGACGGGCCTTCGTAGAGGCCGGCGTTCGACACCGGCAGGCCGGTCAGCTCGGACATCGCCGTCTGGAACTCGAACATCACTTGGAGGCCCCCCTGGGAGACCTCCGGCTGGTACGGCGTGTACGGGGTGAGGAACTCGGAGCGGCTGGTGATCGCGTCGACGATCGCCGGGACGTAGTGGTCGTACATCCCCGCTCCCAGGAAGCTGGAGACCTCGGCGGTCGAGACGTTCTGCCGGGCCAGCCAGTCGAGCTGGTCGAAGACCTCGGTCTCGCTCAGGCCGTCGTCGAGGTCGAGTGGACGGCCCAGCCGGACCTCCGGCGGGATCTGCTCGAACAGCTCGTCGATCGAATCGACGCCGATCGCGCCGAGCATCTCCGCCTGGTCGGCCGGCGTGATCGGTGCGTACCCCGCCACGAAGCGCTACTCCAGGCTTGCCGTGTAGGCGGCCGCGTCCATCAGCGCGTCGGCCTCGGACGGGTCGGAGAGGCGGACCTTGATCAGCCAGCCGGTCTCGTAAGGATCGGCGTTGATCGACTCGGGGGCGTCGGCCAGCGTGTCGTTCACCGCGATCACCTCGCCGGAGACCGGGGCGACGACGTCGGAGACGGCCTTGACCGACTCGACCTCGGCGTAAGGCTGGTCCTTGGTCACCTCGGAGCCGACCTCCGGCCCCTCGAAGAAGACGACCTCGCCCAGCGAGTCCTGGGCGTACCAGGTGACCCCGAGGGTCGCCTCGTCCCCGTCGATCCGGGCCCAGTCGTGCTCGGGGTGGTACTTCAAGTCTTCGGGGTAACTGGCCTCGGCCACGTTCATCTCTCCTTCGAGTAGAGGGGCTTGGAGCTTACGCGGGCCGCCCGA
>JBEBTS010000174.1:0-4426 GCA_040393665.1 Conexibacter woesei | reverse complement strand
CGATGTCGCCGATCACGTTGATCACGAAGGCCTTCATGCCGGCCTTGGTCGCGGTGTTGCGGCGGTACCAGTAGCTGATCAGCGCGTAGGAGGCGAAGCCGACCAGGGCCCAGCCGACGATCAGCATGATGAAGTTGCCCGCCAGCACCAGCACCAGCATCGAGAAGACGAAGAAGTTGAGGTAGCTGAAGAACCGGTGATACCCCTCGTCCGACTGCATGTAGCTGAACGAGTAGATGTGGATCAGCGAGGAGACGCCGGTGACGACCAGCACCATGAAGATCGAGAGCGGGTCGATGTAGATCCCGAGGTCGATCTTGAAGTCGCCCACCGCCGCGTACTGCCAGAGCGACGAGGCGAGGTGGCGCGAGCCCTCGGGCTCGGACTGCAGCGAGAGCAGGGCCGCGACGCCGCAGGCGAAGGCGGCGACGATCGCGCCGATCCCGACCAGGCCGGCGGCCCGCGCGGGCAGCGCCTTGAAGGTGAAGCCGATCAGCAGCGAGCCGAGCAGCGGGAAGAGGAGGACCAGCCACCCCCAGGTCGCGAGGGTCATCCCTTGAGCTCCTTCATCTCATCGACGTCAAGCGGCAGGCGGCGGCGGAACATCGCCACGACGAGGCCGAGGCCGACCACGACCTCGCAGGCCGCCACGACCAGCACGATCAGCACGAAGACCTGCCCGTCCTGGTCGCCGAGCATGCGGCTGAAGGTGAGCATCGCCAGCGCGCCGGCGCTAAGCATCAGCTCGAGGCAGAGCAGGACCACGACCGGGTTGCGCCGGATGAGCACGCCGATCAGGCCGATCGTGAACAGCAGGGCGGAGAGGATGACGTACCACTCGAGGTCCATCAGGAGCCTTCCTTTCCTTCACGACGACGGCCGGCCAGCACGATCGCGGCGACGGCCGCCAGCAGGAGCAGGAGCGACGCCGCCTCGAACGGCAGCAGGAAGTCCTCGAGCATCACCTTGCCGACCCCGGCGGGCGTGCCGAAGTCGGCCGGGATCTCCTCCGGGCCGGAGGTGCCGAGGGCGGTCAGCGAGGAGCCGATCACGGCGATCGAGATCGCCACGAACAGGGCCCCGGCCAGCAGCGGCCCGACCACCTTGAGCTCGGGCGAGGAGTCCCATCTGGGTTCCTCTATCCCGCCGACGTAGGCCGCGACGAAGACGTAGATCACCATCACCGCGCCGGCGTACACGATG
This sequence comes from Conexibacter woesei, assembly GCA_040393665.1. GTDB lineage: Bacteria > Actinomycetota > Thermoleophilia > Solirubrobacterales > 70-9 > 67-14. The sequence goes on along the minus strand of JBEBTS010000174.1, from coordinate 3,223 downwards.
ATCTGGGCGGCAGCCAGGAACTGGGCCCGGAGCAGCAGGAAGATCCCGGCCAGGAAGACCAGGTGGACGACCAGCGCCAGCACCGCGTAGAACGGGTTGCGCAGGGTGACGACGGCGACGGCGCCGCCGAGGGCGCCGATCGCGCCGAGGAAGAAGGCGACGGCCTCCATCACTCGCCCTCTCCCCGGAGCGGGGTCCGGGCGACCGGCTCCGCCAGCAGCATCTCCTTGGTGAAGATCAGGTCGGAGCGGTTGTAGTCGGCCATCTCGTAGTCGTGGCCCATGGTGATCGCGTCGAACGGGCAGGCCAGCTCGCAGTAGCCGCAGAAGATGCAGCGCGAGAGGTTGATCTCGTAGACGGCGGCGAAACGCTCGCCGGCCGAGACCCGGTCGTCCGGATCGTTCTCGGCCGCGACCACGCGAATGCACTCGGCCGGGCAGGCCGCGGCGCAGAGCGAGCAGCCGACGCACTTCTCCAGGCCGGTGTCCTCGAACTTGTGCAGCTTGTGCCGACCGCGGAAGCGCGGGTAGACCGGGGTCTTCTCCTCCGGGTACTGGATGGTCACCGGCTTGTCGAACAGCCGGCCCATCGTGGTGCGGAGGCCCCGCAGGGTCTCGCCGAAGGCACGGTAGGCGCCGCCCATGCCGCCGGGCTCGGGCCCGCGCGGGACGACCTTGATCTCTTCGGGACGAATGCTCATGTGACCACCACCAGGACAGCCGTGACGAGGACGTTCAGCGTCGCCAGCGGCAGCAGAATTTTCCAGCCGAAGCTCATCAGCTGGTCGTAACGGAACCGGGGCAGGGTAGCCCTGATCCAGATGAAGAAGCCGGTCAGGAACGACATCTTGACCAGCATCCAGATCGGGTCGAGCCAGCCGGGGCCGGGGCCCATCCAGCCGCCGAGGAACATGGTCGAGGCGATGCCGGAGACGATCAGGATCTCCATGTACTCCGCGAACATGAAGGAGCCGAACCGCATGCCGCCGTACTCGGTGCCGTATCCGGCGACCAGCTCGGCGTCCGCCTCGGGGAGGTCGAACGGCGGCCGGTTGGTCTCGGCGAAGCCGCCGACCATGAAGATCAGGAAGCCGACGATCTGGGGGATGACGAACCAGACGTCGCCCTGGGCCTTGACGATGTCGACCAGCGAGAGCGAGCCGGCCATCATCACCACGCCGAGCAGCGAGAGCCCCATCGCGATCTCGTAGGAGATCAGCTGGGCGGCGGAGCGCATCGCGCCGAGGAAGGAGTACTTCGACCCGGAGGCCCAGCCGCCGAGCAGCAGGCCGTAGAAGGCGAGCGAGCCGAAGGCGAAGAAGTAGAGGATCCCGATCGGCACGTCGATCCCGTAGAAGCCGACCCCGTTCTTGACGTCGCCGAACGGGAGGATGGCGAGGGTGATCACGGCCGAGAAGATGGTCAGGGCCGGGGCGATCTCGTAGAGGAACGGGACCGCGCCCTTGGGCCGGAAGGCCTGCTTGGAGAGCAGCTTGCCGACGTCCGCCAGCGGCTGCAGCGCCCCGTAGGGGCCGACCCGATTCGGTCCGTAGCGCTGCTGGAACCGGCCGAGCAGCTTACGCTCGACCAGCAGAACGATCGGCACGATCTGGAGGATCACCAGGAAGATCACCAGTGACTTCACGATCATGATCCAGGTGGCGTCGACGAAGCCGACGTCGGCGATGGGAAGCAGCGGCACTACTCTCCCCCGTTCCCCGCGGCGACCACATCGAGCTTCGGGGCGGCCTTGCCGATCTCGACGATCGCCGGGACCCCGTTGCTGAACACGTTGGCGTTGCCCTGCTGCGTGCCCTCCATCAGGAAGCAGGTCCCCTCGGGCAGGGCCGACCGGATCGCGACCCGCGCGGTCACCTCGGTCTCACCCGACTTGACGGAGACCTCGTCGCCCCGGCTCAGGCCGAGCCGTTCGGCGTCCGGGATCGAGACCTCCAGCCGCTGGGCCGGGATCAGGTAGTTCAGGGCAGGGCTCAGGTCCGTGGTCGGATTGGCCCAGATGTCCCGATAGGTGCCCAAAGTCAAGCCCTGAGCCTCCTGATCGAAAGGCTTGTCGTGGGCGATCGCCGGTGGTACCCCCTCCTCGCGAGGGCGCTCGTCGGGTCCACCACCGACACTGGCTGCAACCGTCGTCCCCTCTTCAGATCCCGTGGCAGGGCTGGAATCTTCCTGCCCTGAGGAGGTGGGGCCCGTCGGGGGCTCCCCCGGAGCTCCCGCAGGAGCGAAGCGAGTGCGGCCGGGGGCGCCCCCGACGGGCCCCACCCAACCACCAGCCGCATCACGGTCCTGCCAACGAACTCCCTGGCCGCCGATCTCGGCGTCGGTGAGGCCCGCGTAGAACGGGACCACCTCGGTGATCGCCTTCAGCGCCTCGGGCGAGGAGTGGATCCCGGTCTCGTGCCCGATCGCCGCGGAGAGCTCGGCCAGGACGTGCCAGCCGCCGCGGATGTCGCCGGGACGCTGGGCCGACGGACGGACCCGCTGGATCCGGCCTTCGGGATGGGTCACGGTGCCGTCCTTCTCGGCGTGGGACTCGAGCGGGAAGACGACGTCGGAGAGGTCGGTGGTCTCGGTCGAGGCCATGGTGAAGCTGACCACGAAGTCGGCGGCTTCGAGCGCGCGGCGCCAGCCATCGGTGTCCGGGAAGTCGCGGAGCGGATCGACCCCGTAGAGCACGATCGCCTTGACCTCGCCGGACTCGAGCCCGACCCGGATCGCCTCGACGTCGCGGCCGGCGGCCACCTCGCTGAGTCCGGGGCCGGAGTCCGGCAGGCAGCCGACCTCGCGCAGCCCGCGGGCGTTGGCCACGTCCGGGATCTCGATCAGGCCGGAGTCCTCCATGCCGGCCAGGCCGAGCGCGTCGGTCAGCTCCAGCAGGGAGTCGATCGCCGCTTCGCCGTTCACGCCACGTCCGATCCGCTCGCCCCACACGATCACGGTGTGCTCGGAGCGCCGCAGCACGCCGGCGATCCCTTCGTCGGATCCGGACTTGACCGCGGCGGCCAGGCTCTCTAGGAACTGAGCGGTCTGGCCCGGCGCGATCCGCTCGACCTCGGTGGCGCCGCCGTCCAGCGCGCTCGGGCGCTCGGTGGCGACGGCGAGCACGGTGCCGTTGCGGCGGACCGCCTTGCGGACCCGCAGGTCGAAGCCGGGAGCGGAGTGGATCGGGTCGGTGCCGAGCACCAGGACGGCGTCGGCGGTGTCGA
>JBEBTS010000173.1:0-4430 GCA_040393665.1 Conexibacter woesei | reverse complement strand
GGGCTAACGCACGACCCGGAAGGTGCGGCTCATCTTGCGGCCGGCGAACCGTCCGGTCACGACGACCTTCTTCTTGCCGAGCTTCCTGCCCACCCGGAACTTCAGGGTGTAGGCGCCCTTGGCGTTGGCGACCGCGCGGGCCGGGGAGACGCGCTTCCCGGCGAGCTTCACGCGGACGCGCTCACCGCGGACGAGCCCCTTCACGACGACCTTCTGGATTCCGCCGCGCTTGACCTTCTTGCGGGCCAGCTTGCCCTTGAAGGCGCGCTTGCGCAGCACCATCACCTTGGCCGAACCGGTCCGGTCCTCGGCCGCGCCGACGATCACCAGCTCCCGGACGCCGTCCGCCAGGGCCTTGGCGGCCGTGACCTTCTGGCTGACCGCGCCGGCCTGGTCGGCCTGTCCCGCGCCGACCGGGGTCCCGCCGAGCGTCAACGAGTACGACTCGCCCGGCTCCAGGCCCTCGGCCCGGACGGCCACGGAGGATCCGGCCAGCACCGCGTCGCTGCCCACGGTCAGCCGCAGCTCGGCGGCTCCCGGGACGATCGGCAGGGACTTCGTGGTGGTGAACCGGAGCCACTCCGAGGCGACCTCGTCGCCGTCCTCCGCGGTCAGCAGGAGCCGGTACCGGTACTCGACTCCGGGCGCCAGCCCGGACAGGTCGAAGTCCAGCGCGACCGGCGCGATCGCGGGGTCCGCCGACTTGGTGGCGGTCGCCTTGAGGTCGGCCGAGGCCGTGGCCCCGTACTCGATGCTCGCGGCCTGCTTGAGGTCACCCGTGGTGAAGCGGGCCGTGACGACGGCCGAGTCCTCGCCGATCAGACCGACGGCCAGGTCGCCGACGGCGGCCGGCACCTTGTCGGTCTCGAACGAGTCCCAATCGCTGACCTCGTCCTGCCCGGCGACCGTGCTCACGGCACGGAACCAGTAGGTCGAGTTGGAGTCCAGGCCTTCGAGCTCGAAGGTCAGCTCATCCGTCTCGCCCGCGGGGACCACCTGCGGGTCGGTCGACGCGGAGTCGCTGCCGTCCTGGTTCGGCCCGTACTCGACGGTGACCGAGCGGTCGAAGCTGCCGGCATCGACCGGAACCGTGACCACGGCCGAGTCGGTGCCGATCGACCCGGCGGACGGTGCGCTCAGGGCATCGGTCAGGGCCTCGGCGGTGAACTCGACCCATGCGGTCGAGACCGTCTCGTCATGCAGGATCGACTCCGAGACGATCCGGGCCCAGTAGGTAGCCCCCGGATCGAGGTCCTCGGCGACGAACGACTGATCGCCGAAGGAGATCGCCTCTCGCGCCTCGGTCGAGACGGGGTCGCTGTGATCCGCGTTCGCGGACACCTCGGCCCGGACCGACTGCGGCCCGTAGGTGTTCGGGGTGAAGCGAGTCGTGATCGTGGCCTGTCGGCCCGCCGCGACGACGGTCGGCACGGTCAGGGCCGTGGCGGTCCCCGGAGCGCTGACCGTCCGGTTCGATCCCTTCTTCTCGGATGAGTCCCCGGCCACCAGCACCGACCGGAAGTAGGTCGTCCCGGTCGGGAGCCCGGTGATGTCGAACTCCACGACCTCGGAGTCGACGGAACCGCTCACCGGCTTGGCGGCGGTCACCTCCCGGTCCTGGGTGTACGCGGAGTTGCGGGCGTACTCGAGGTAGACCGAGAGGTCGCCCTCGGTGCCCGGGTAGACCTTGACCCCCAGCCGGGCGGTGCCGTTGGCGGTGAAGGGGTTGGCCAGGCCGTCCTGCTTCGAGGCGATGTCGGTCCGGAACGTCTTCCAGTCGGAGACCAGCTCCTGACCGTCCGGGCTCCGGCTGACGGTGCGGTACGAGTAGTCGGTCGTCAGGTCGAGGCCGTCGACGATGACGTTGAGGGCCTTGCTGCCGACGTCGAAGGCCGCGGTATCGGTGCCGGCCAGCTCGATCTGTCCGAGCTGGCTCGACTTCGCGTACTCGATCCGGAACTCCTGGTCACCGTCGCTGCGCGGCTGGACCGTGGCGTTGAACCGCACCTGGGCCTTGCCGTCGACCTTGTTGATGATCGTCGCGCCGTAGGTCGAGATCACCGCTGACTCCTTGGTGAACTTGATCCAGTTGGTGCTGATCTCGGACTCGTCGGCGCTTTCGCTGACGAACCGGAACCAGTAGCTCTTGCCGGCCTCCAGGCCGTTCACGGTGAAGCTCGGGGTGACCGAGCTGCCGTCCGCCGGGGTGCTGGCGGTTCCCTTGACCACGGCGTCGCTGTGGTCGTCCTCGTCCTCCGACCATTCCAGGCGCACGTCCTGCGCGCCGTCCGTGCTGCCGGTGACCGAGGCGGACACGAGCGCGGAGGTGGTGTCACGGCCGATCGCCTTCGGCTGGACGATGGTCGCCCCCTGCCGGTTGATGGTGCCGATGCCGCGCAGGTCGAAGCCGCCGCTGCCGACGGTCTTGTACGGGTCGTAGATGGTCCGGCCGAACGAGTCGAGGTCCGTGGGGACCCCGTCGATCACGGTGCCGACGATGTCGACGATCCGCACTCTGTCGATCGCGTTCAGGTCCACCTTGCCGTCGCGCACCTCCGGCTTGTTCCGCAGCGAGGCGAGGTCGAACGGGGTGCCGAGGCCGTTGAGGTCCCGGCCGGCGACGCCGTCGATCTTCGAGGCGGGGAACCCGGCGAACGCGCCGACCGGCTGGTCGTGCAGGTTGCCCGAGTCGAACCGGACGAAGTCGGTGCCGTTCGAGGAGACCTCGACGTAGCCGAGCTCGAGGAAGTCGTTCTCCTGGCCGGAGACGCGAAACCCGTTCTCGAACACGGCGAAGTCGGCGCCGGGGCCGTCGAAGACGGGAGCGTCGAACCTCATCGTGATCCGGCCGCCGTTGCCGAGCACGACGACGCTCATGTTGCCTTCGTAGCCGCTGCCGCCGACCGGGCCGACCGCGTTGGCCGGGACCTGCCAGTTGGCGGTGACGTCGGTGCCGGGCTGGTAGTCGTCCCAGCCGGTGGCCCAGCCGCGCAGCCGCGGGTCGTTGCCGGCGAGGGCGACGATCGGGTTGGCCTCGGTCCCGAGACCGGAGCCGGGCGGGTAGGAGTCGCGCACCTTGTAGGTCGCGTCGAAGTACTGGGCCGGGTCGGTGACGCCCGCCTTGCGGGCGAGCACCCGGATGTCCTGGCCGGCGTGATCGGCCAGCGGGAGCTGACTGCGGACCTGCCACGCGGCGTCGCCGACGGACTGGCCGGCGGTCAGGACCGCCACCTCGACGTCGCCTCCGCCTTCCAGGCTGAAGGGCAGGATTTCCGACTTGGGGATCACCGGCAGGACCGGCGCCTGGGGGATCGCCGGCTCGGCGGCCCCGGCGAGCGGGGACGAGGCCAGCATGAGGGTCATCGCCGCGAACGCGGTGACGATGAATCTGAGGGGATGGCTGCTCCCCCGGAGGGTGCATCTAGGGACGTTTCTCACTTCTTCCTTCCCGCCGCAGCAGGCAGGCGTCCGGAGAAGTGACCGGGAGCCCAAACCTGCGAATCGCGACAGCGTTTGATGGACGTCTGCCCGGGAGGCATCCCGACTCGTCGACCTCTGGTCGACCTACGGTTGCGCGACAGTGCCGGATTTCGACCGGCTTCCCCTCGGCGGGCAGCTATTCGGTTTTACGGCGCAGAAGGTAGCAGCAAACTATCCGGCCCAGCCGCGCCCAGTACGGTCTCCCCATGGAATTCGAATCGCATTCTTGGGTGCTGTGGGTGGGGATCATCGCCGCCGGGCTTCACGTCCTCGAGGAGTACGCCGAGGGATGGGTCACGTGGGCCAACATCGAGATCGGGCCGCGGTTCGGGGTGGAGTTCGACGACACGATCTTCTTCTCCACCAACGTCCTGCTGCTCTTCGCGGCCCTGGCCGGGGCGGCGATCGGGTGGTGGGCGCCGGCGATCAGCCTCGCGATCCCCGCCCTCTTCGTCATCAACGCGATCTTCTTCCACATGCTTCCGAGCGCCCGCAGCGAGAAGCTGACCCCGGGCACCCTCAGCGCGATCGTGATCTACCTGCCGGTCGCGGCCTGGATGTACTGGGCGGCGGCCGAGGACGGGGTGCTCAGCTTCGGCACGGTGTTCCTCTCCTTCGTGATCGGCGCCGCCCTGATGGCCTACCCCTTGGCCGTCCTCGTGCTCAAGTCGAAGATCGGCTGGACCGAGGCCGATGCCGCCGTGGCGGCGGTCCCGGCCGTGGACGAAGCGCCCGCGGCGACGTCCGACGCCCCGGATGCCCCGGAAGGCTCTGACGTCCCGGATGCCCCGGAAGCCGTGACCGACGAGCCGGACGGCGGGATCGAACCGGCCGAGGAGTTCGTCGGAGACGAAGAGACCGGAGATGAGCCAGCAGTCGGGACCGAAGAGGCAGTCGGGGAAGAACCGGACGAGAACGACGCCCCGACGGAAGTGATCGAGCGTCCCTAG
>JBEBTS010000172.1:0-4445 GCA_040393665.1 Conexibacter woesei | reverse complement strand
CTCGCCGACGCGATCAGCGAGTTCGTCGACGACTTCGGTCCCGACTTCGACGACCAGGGTGAGCCCCTGGCCGCCGGCGAGTCGGACCGGGTCGACGCCGCCCGCGCCGAAGAGGCCGCGCCCGAAGGGGAGCCCGCCGCCGCCTAGGCGCGTCCATTCGCCGCCGCGACGGGTAACGAAAGCAGGTAAGGAACCTTGGCCAACCGCAAAGAAGTCACAAACCAGATCTCCAGCGTGAAGAACATCCGCCAGATCACGCGCGCGATGGAGATGGTGGCTGCCGCGCGCCTGCGCCGGGCGGAGATGCGGATCGCCGATCTGCGTCCTTACGCGAAGACCATGCGGCAGCTGACCCAGCGGGCGGCGGCCGAGGCTGGGACCCTCCAGCAGGTGCCGATCCTGCAGGAGCGGGAAGAGGTCAAGCGGGTCGCCATCCTTCTGATCACCGGCGACCGCGGCCTGGCCGGCGCCTTCAACGCGAACATCCTGCGCGAGGGCCTGGACCTGCGCGACGGGCTGATCGCCGAGGGCAAGGACGTGGTCTTCTACGCGGTCGGTCGCCGGGGCGATGGCGCCCTGACCTTCCGCAAGCAGGAGATCGCGGGTTCCTGGACCGGCTTCACCGACCGTCCCGGCTACGCCAACGCCCGCGAGATCGGCGAGGCCCTTGTCGGGGCCTACGTCGAGGGCGAGGTCGATCGGGTCGAGGTGGTCTACAACCGCTACGTCTCACCGCTCACCCAGCACGTTCACCGTCAGCGGCTGCTGCCGGTGCAGCAGGCCGAGGTGGTCGGGCAGGGCGCGGAGGACGAGGACGCCGCGACGCTCGAGGGCGAGGTCGCCGAGGCGCACTCGCAGTCCCTCTGGGAGTACGAGCCCGAACCCGAGGAGCTGCTCGCCGAGCTGGTCCCGGACTACGTGAACATTTCGCTTTACCGGACGCTTCTGGAATCGGCCGCGTCCGAGCTCGGTGCCCGCATGACCGCCATGCGCAGTGCGGCGGAGAACGCCGAGACCATGATTGATGACCTGACCCTTGAGATGAACCGGGTCAGGCAGGCCGAGATCACGCAGGAGATCCTGGAAGTTGTCGGCGGCGCGGAAGCGCTCGGCTAGACAGACGCCACGAGACTGAAACTGGAAACTGGAGATATGTCAGAGAACAACGGCAAGAACATTGGACGGATCGAGGAGATCACCGGCGTCGTGGTCGACGTGGTGTTCCCGGATCAGCTCCCCGAGGTCTACTCGGCCATCGAGATCGACGTAGAGGCCGCTGAGGGCCGCGAGGCCCAGACCCTGGTCTGCGAAGTCCAGCAGCACCTGGGGGACAACCGGGTGCGTGCCGTCGCGATGGACGCCACCGACGGCCTGCGTCGTGGCGACCGAGTGGTGGACACCGGCGGTCCGATCACCGTCCCGGTCGGCGACGCCACCCTCGGCCGGATCTTCAACCTGCTCGGCGACCCGATCGACGGCGGCGACCCGCTGCCGGCGGACATCGAGCGCTGGCCGATCCACCGTCCCTCGCCGAAGGCGACCGAGCTGACCCCGACCCAGGAGATCCTGGAGACCGGCATCAAGGTCGTCGACCTGCTCGCTCCTTACGCCAAGGGCGGCAAGATCGGCCTGTTCGGCGGCGCCGGCGTCGGCAAGACCGTTCTGATCCAGGAGCTGATCCACAACATCGCCCAGGAGCACGGCGGCCTCTCCGCCTTCTGTGGCGTCGGCGAGCGGACCCGTGAGGGCACCGACCTCTACCTCGAGATGACCGAGTCCGGCGTCATCGACAAGACGATGATGGTCTTCGGCCAGATGAACGAGCCGCCCGGAGCCCGTCTCCGCGTCGCCCTGTCCGGCCTGACCATGGCGGAGTACTACCGTGAGTCCGGCGGCCAGGACGTGCTGCTCTTCGTCGACAACATCTTCCGGTTCACCCAGGCCGGCTCCGAGGTCTCGGCCCTGCTGGGCCGCATGCCCTCCGCGGTTGGCTACCAGCCGACGCTGGAGACCGAGATGGGCCAGCTCCAGGAGCGGATCACCTCGACCGCCCGTGGCTCGGTCACCTCGGTCCAGGCGATCTACGTCCCGGCCGACGACTACACGGACCCGGCCCCGGCCTCGGTGTTCGCCCACCTCAACGCGACCACCGCGCTCTCGCGTGCGATCTCGGAGAAGGGCATCTACCCGGCCGTCGACCCGCTCGACTCGTCGTCGACCATCCTCAAGCCGGACATCCTCGGCGAGGAGCACTACAAGACCGCGACCGACGTCCAGGAGATCCTGCAGCGGTACAGCGAGCTGCAGCAGATCATCGCGATCCTCGGCATCGACGAGCTCTCGGACGAGGACAAGGTCCTGGTGTTCCGCGCCCGTAAGATCGAGCGCTTCCTCTCGCAGCCGTTCTTCGTCGCCGAGCAGTTCACCGGCACCCCGGGCCAGTACGTCCCGGTCGCCGAGACCGTGCGGGGCTTCCGCATGATCCTGGACGGCGAGCTCGACGACTATCCGGAGAACGCCTTCTACATGAAGGGCTCGATCGATCAGGTGATCGAGCAGGGCAAGAGCTCGGGCAACTAGGGCATTGGCTGGCGAAACCACATTCACGGTTGAGGTGCTCACCCCCGAGGGTGAGCTCTTCAACGGCGAGGTCGTCCAGCTCTCGACCCGCACTGTCTCCGGTGAGATCGGTGTGCTGGCCAATCACGTCCCGATCCTGGCGCAGCTGAAGCCGACCGTCCTGCGGCTGAAGCTGGCCGGGTCGGAGACCCGGGAGTGGGCCCAGGGCCACGGCATGGTCCAGGTCTTCGGCAACCACGCCCAGGTCCTGCTCGAAGAGGCCGCCGAGACCGACGCGCTGGACGCGTCGGCGCTCGCCGACCAGCGCTCTGACGCTGAGGCCCGGCTGGCCGACCCCGATTCGACCGAGGCCGCCCGCCAGCTGGCGGAGCGCGACCTCGAGCGGATCGACGCCTTCCTCAAGCTGGTCTGATCCCCTCACCATCCCCGAAGCACCGCCGACGGTGCATCGGGGATGGGTGGGGGACCGGTCGGGCGGTACTCGGATAGCCTGCCCGGATGGACGATCTGCTGGGGCTGACCCAGCGACTGGTCTCCGTGGACACGTCGGCCGCCGCCGGCGTCCAGGAGGCGACGGGATTCATCGAAGGCTGGCTCGAGGCCAGGGGAATCGACGTGCGCGCGGAGGAGTGTCGCGACATCCCGGTGCTCACCGCCGAGGTCGGTGACCCCGCTGATCCCGCGGTCCTGCTCCACGGCCACGTCGACGTAGTGCCGGCCGCCGCCGCGCAGTTCGCGCCGCGAGTCGACGGCGACCGGCTGATCGGCCGCGGCACCTACGACATGAAGGCCGCCCTGGCGGCGATGATGCTGGCCCTCCCGGACCCGTCCGATCCGATCCCCGGCCTCCGGGTGGTGCTGGCGATCGTGGCCGACGAGGAGTCCGAGGAGTCGGTCGACCGGGGGAGCGAGTTCCTGGTCCGGAGGGGCCTCCGGGGCGAGTTCGCGATCACCGGGGAGCCGACCGACATGCACGTCGGGGTCGCCGCCAAGGGGGTGCTGGCGCTGCGCGTCGGGGTCGCGGGTCGCTCGGCCCACGGGTCGACCCCGTGGCTGGGCGAGAACGCCGTCCTGCGGGCCGTGGAGATGTTCCGTGGGATCGAATCGCTACCGTTTGCGGGGGAAAGCTCCGATCTCTTCGATCGCCCCTCGATCAACCTCGGCCGCATCTGGGGTGGGGACGCGATCAACAAAGTGCCCGACCATTGCGCAATGGACGTCGACATCCGCTATCTGCCCCACCAGGATCCCGACCGGATCCGGGCGGACATCCGCGGCCTGGAGCCGGCCCGTCTGGAGACGATCTTCGAGCTGCCCCCGATCAACAGCGGCAGCGACACGCCGTGGGTCCGTGCCCTGCTGCGGGCGGCGACCGCGCATCACGACGGATCGTCGCTGGCGGTCGGGCGCGACGGAGCGTCCGACGCGGTCTCCTTCATCCGGGTCGGGGTGCCGGCGGTCGAGTTCGGCCCGCTCGGCGCGGGGCATCACGGACCCGACGAATGGGTCTCGATCCCCTCGCTGCACGCGTATCTGGATACCCTTCGCCACTTCCTGCGCCACAATCCGATCGTGAAGGGAGGCCGGGAAGATGAGTGACCACGAAGACGACCTGGGCTTCGACGACGACCTGGACCTGGAAGGCGACCAGGAGCTCGCGGGCGATCAGGGCCACGAAGATGGCCCGTTGGACGAAGGCCTAGACCTCGAAGGCGATCACGCCCCCGACGAGCCGGTCGAGCAGCCGACCGAGGAGATGTTTGCGCTCGAGGCGCGGATCCGCGAGGGCGACGACGTGCCGGACCTCGATCCGGCGGTCCGGGCCGCCCTGCTCGAGAGCGACCAGCCCTCCGACAGCGCCGCGG
>JBEBTS010000171.1:0-4527 GCA_040393665.1 Conexibacter woesei | reverse complement strand
CCGGCGCTTAGTGCTGGAAATGGCGGAATTACTCAAAGCAGCTCGAGGTTCACGCGATGTCTGGATCGGGCTTCCCGGTGGATGGCAATTCTGTCGACCACCGGCTAGTGCAACAGACAGGTCGATAGCACAGCGGAGGAGGGTTCCAGGATGGAACTGACGGTTGGGGTGAAGGAGTCACCCGCAGGCGCCGCGCCTGAGGTCGCGGCCAGAAAACGATCAGCGGTCGAGCTGATCCGGACTCACGGCAAGACCCTCGAGTCGACCGCCCGTCGCTACTCGATCTGCGCGGACGACGCCGACGACGCGTACCAGCGCGGCATCGAGATCCTGCTGTCCAAGGCGCCGACCACCGACCCGCGGCAACTGGTCCCCTGGGCGCGGACGGTGATCAAGCACGAGGCCCTGGCCATCCGCCGGGCCCGGGAGCGGATGCTCGGCAGGCCGGCGGTGCCGGCCGCGCAGGAAGAGGAGCAGGACTGGGTCCAGCTGATCCCGGCGACCGGACAGAGCCCCGACGAACGCGCCGTGACCCGGGAGAAGGTGGCCCGGAGCCGGGAGGCGCTGGGGCAGCTCAAGCCGGCCGAGCTGCGGGCGCTCACCCTGCTCGCCGAGGGATACAGCTACGCCGAGATCGGTCAGATCAACAACTGGACCCGGACCAAGGTCAACCGATGCCTGGCCGAGGGCCGGCAACGATTCCGGTCGGTCTTCCGGGAAAGCGAAGCCGGTGAACGGTGCGCGAGGTTCGAGCCGCTGCTCTCCTCCTGCTGCGACGGTGAGCTGGACCGGGCGCGGCTCGCCGAGCTGGAGGATCACCTCGCGGTCTGCGGACACTGCCGGGCGACCCTGAGGACGTACCGGGCCGCACCGAAGGCCGCCGCCGCGCTGGCGCCGATCGTCCCGGCATCGCACACCCTGTGGGACCGGGTCCAGGAACTGGCGGTCTCCGCCCAGACGAAGCTCCAAGGCATCGGCGGAGACGGCTCGGCGACGGGCGCCTTGACCGCCGGTGGTACGCGCGGCGCCGGCGCGGCGGTCATCGCCAAGGCGGCCGCCCTCTGCGCCGGCACCGCGGGGACCGCAGCCGTCTGCGTCGCGACCGGGGTGATGCCGGCCCCGGTACTGGTGTCCGGCGGTGATCACGAGCCACCGGTCAAGCGAGTGGAGCGGACCGCGACACCGACTCGCCCGGTGGCCCCGGTGATCGAGGACGCCACCCCGGACCCGGCTCCCGTAGCCGGGGAGCCGGTGGGGCCGACCCAGCCCCCAGAGCCGAAGCCGAAAGCCGTCCCCCAAAAGCCGGAGGCCCCTCCGGCTCCTCCACCGACCCCGACCGAGTCCGAGTTCACGCCGGAAGCTGCCGGCGCCCCGGTCTCTCCGGCGGCGGCTCCACCCACGACCGGAGCCGCTTCCGGGTCGGGGTCGGGCGGAGGAGCGTCGCCCACCAAGGTCCCGGTGGGCGGCGGAGGGGAGTTCGGACCGTGAGCCGGATCGCGGAGGTCCTCGATCGAGTGGCGGCCTCGGTTGCTGCCGTCACCGCCACGGCCGGTCTCGTCGCCATTCTTCTCGCCCTCTGGTCGGTGGACATCGCCCAGGCGGGCCGCTACTCGCTGAAGCAGTGCGAAGGGTCTGAGTACTCCGGTTTCAGCGGGAGCTACGGGAACCTTGGAGGTGTCGATCGGGTTGATTTTGTCGCTGGATGTACGCCATCGAGCCTCGCCAAGATAGGCATCTACCAGGATCGCTCTGGTCGAACGATCGCGTACGGCGTCGGCGGGGAGTTCAGCTGGTCCATGCCCCCGGGCGAGAGGGTGGTCGCGACCGAGCTCGACGCCAAGCTGAAGAACGCCAACGGCATCGAGGCCGAGCTGATCGGGCGGGAGATCGGCGCGGCGACGATCCCGCTCGACGGCGGCATGGCCCACGACGGCACCCGTCGGACCGTCAAGTGGACCGATCCGGTCCGCACGGTCTCGGATGTCTTCGTGCGACTCAGCTGCCGGAAAGCGGGCGGCTGCGCCAACCAGTCGAGCTCAACCAAGGCCTACCTGGAAGTCTTCGACGTGGACCTCACCGTCAACGACTTCCGTCCGCCGTCGGTCACCGCGTCGGGAACGGTGTGGGGCTGGGCCGGAAGCGGCGATTGGCGTCGCGGCAGCGCCCCGCTCGGTGGAGGCGCGCTGGACGACGGATCGGGGATCGCCCGGATCTGGGCTAGGGTGAACGGCGTCGCCCTCGATCTGGGGGACATAGCCTGCTCCGGCGCGCGGCCCGAGTTCGCGGTCTCGTCCCGGCCCTGCCCCAGCCCGGTCGAACGCACGGCAACGGTGAACACGACCCGCGCTCCCTTCACCGAGGGGCACAACCTGATCGCGATCTGCGCCGCCGACTTCGCCGGATCGGCGGTCAACGCCAACCAGGCCTGCACGGCGAACCGGAGCCTCTGGATCGACAACCTTCCGCCGACCGAACCGATCGGGCTGAAGCCCGCCGACGGAGACGGGTGGCGGGCCGAGAACCGGTTCGAGCTGACCTGGAGCAACCCGTCAGGGCAGGGGTCCCCGATCGACGGTGGCCGGTACCGGATCCTGGACCCGGGCACCGACGAGGAGCTTGACGGGGGCGAGCTCGAGACGGCCAAGGCGGGCGAGCTCGGCCCGCTCACGATGCCCGGCCCCGGCGAGTACGACGTGGAGGTCAGGCTGCGGGACGCCGCCGGCAACCTGGGCCGACCGGCCCGGACGACCGTCCGCTTCGATGACCGCCCGCCCGGCGACGTCGCTCCCGAGCCGCCCTCCGGCTGGGTCTCCGCCGATGAGCTGCCGCTTCGTCAGGTGATCGGCAAGGCCGCTTCCGGCGGCCCGTCGGGAGTGCGCGGATATGCCTTGGCGGTCTCCCGTTCCGCCCCCGCCGCGCCCTGCCCGTCCGGGCTCTGCCTCGAGCCCGAGCTCGCCCTGACCGGCGGGGTGGACGATCGCACCGGCCTGATCCCCGGCCTGGCCGACGGATCGCACTGGGTCTCCGCGGTGGCGGCGTCCGGGGCCGGGGTCGCCTCGGAGAACCCGGGGAGCACCCTGGTCAAGGTCGATCGCTCGGCCCCTTCCGTGCGGCTGGAAGGCGCGCCGACCGGCTGGGTCAACCGGCCGGTCACGGTGACGGCGAGCGCCGCCGACTCCGGCTCGGGGATGGTTCCCCAGTCGGGCGATGACGGCCAACCGGTCACGGTGATCGAAGCCCAGGACCACGCTCCGTACGCGGTGTCGGGCCCGACCGCATCGTTCACCGTGACCACCGAGGGAGTCAGCCGCGTGCGCTACTGGGCCAGGGACCTCGCCGGCAACTCGAACGACGGCGAGCCCGGCCCGGAAGGCTCCTTCCATCCGCCCGCCGGCGAAGCGGTGGTGCGGATCGACACCGAACCTCCGCGCCTGGCCTTCGACGGGTCCCGGGACGCGAACGACCCGGAGCTGATCCGGGCGAAGGTCGAGGACGACGGCTCCGGGGTCGGATCGGCGACGATCTCTTGGCGACGGGTCGGTTCCGGCAGCCGGTTCACCCCGCTCCCGACCACCGCCGCCGACGGCTGGTTCGAGGCTCGGATCCCCTCCGACGACCTGGCGCCCGGCAGCTACGAGATCCGGGCCGAGGCGAGCGACCGGGCCGGAAACGTGGGCGAGGGAATCCTGAAGGAGGACGGCTCGCCGATGCTGCTCGAGCTGCCGGTCAAGCAGCGGCTCACCCTGAAAGCCGGCTTCGGACCCAGGCTGCGGCCCGGCGCCAAGGTCGGCCCCAAGGCCCGGGCATCGCTCTCCGGACGACTCACCGCCGCGGGATCCGGCATCTCCGGGGCGCCGCTCGCGATCGTGGAGGATTTCGGCATCGGCGCCCGACCGGGGCAGCGCATCACCCAGGCCGTCTCCGACGGCACCGGCCGATTCGCGGTGAGGCTCAAGCCCGGCCCGAGCCGCCGGATCTCGGTCCTGTACGCGGGCACCCGGCTGCGCTCGCGGGTCGTGAGCCGCCCGCTCACGCTCAGGGCACGGAGCCGGGTGAGCCTTCGGATCTCCCCGAGCCGGCTGCGCAACGGCGGCTGGGCGAAGATGAAGGGCCGGGTGGCGCGACGTGGCGCCCTGATGCCCGCCCGCGGCAAGCTGGTGGCGATCCAGTACTTCGACCCGGCCCGGGCCAAGTGGCGGCCGGTCGAGGTGCTGCGGACCAACCGACGCGGCGGCTTCCGGTACCGCTACCGGTTCCGCACCATCGCCTCCGCCCAGCGGATCATCTTCCGCGCGGTCTCGCTGGCCGAGGCCGGCTGGCCGTATCTCGCCTCGACATCGCGCCGCCGATCGGTCATTGTGTACCCGAGGAGATAGTCGTCCGGACAAGGAGAATGATGAGCAGGATCCCCCGGCCGTCCCCAGCCATGGTGGTGGCGGTGATCAGTCTGATCGTGGCGATCGGTGGCACGGCGGCCGCCCTGCCCGGCCGGTTCACGGTCGACCGCAACGACCTGCGCACCGGTGC
>JBEBTS010000170.1:0-4560 GCA_040393665.1 Conexibacter woesei | reverse complement strand
ACACGATCGGGGTGGCCAGGCCGAAGACGACCCACTGCCAGTAGTCGAACTGGAGGGACGGGATCATCGAGATCAGGACCAGCGGCACGGTGAGGACGGCGCTGAAGACGACCCGGTGGGCCAGGGTGGACACCGGGGCGACCGAGTGCTGCATGTGGTCGTGCTCCGAGTGCTCCGCCTCGTGGCGGCCGTCATCCGCCGCGGCGGCTCCGTCGTGGCCGTGGTGGGCGTGGTCCCGGTCCGCGCCGGGGGCCGCCTGACCCGGCTCCGGCCGGGCGACGTACCCGGCCTCGGCGACGGCCCGGGTGAAGTCCTCGAGCCCGGCCCGGTCCGGGTCGTAGGTGACGTACGCCTTGTGCGTCGCGAAGTTGACGGTCGCCTCGGCCCCGTCGACCGCGTTCAGGTTCTTCTCGACCCGATTCACGCAGGACGCGCAGTTCATCCCCTCGATCGGGAGGGCCAGCTCTTCTCTTTCTTCGGTCTGTTGGCTCATGTTGCCTCGTTCTGTTGCTCGGTTCCCGGAATCGGAAGTTCAAAACGAGGCTAACATACCCCCGGGGGGTATCGCAAGCAGGCCGTGTAGGCTGCGAGCAGAGGCATCTGAGATGGAACCGAAGCTGACAGTCCTGACCCTCGGGGTCCGCGATCGCGCCGCGACGCGCCGGTTCTACGTCGAGGGCCTCGGCTGGGAGCCGACCCTCGAGGTCGAAGACGACGTGATCTTCATCCAGGTCGCGGGCGGGATGCTGCTCGGGTTCTGGGACGTGGCGAGCCTCGCCGGGGAGGCGGGAGCGATCGGATTCGGCGAGCAGGCGCCGCCGATCGCGCTGGCCCACAACGTCGACTCGCCGGAGGAGGTGGCCCGGGTGCTCGACGACGCCGTCGCCGCCGGAGGCGAGCTGATCCGCCCGGCCTCGCCGACCGAGTGGGGCGGCACCAACGGGTACTTCGCCGACCCGGATGGCTACCGGTGGGAGATCGCCCACAACGCCGGGCTCACGGTCGAGCCCGACGGCACCGTCCGCATCGGGCCCGTCGAGGGCTGAGCGGGCGCAGGCCGGCAGGGCGGGCTCGCCGAGCAGATACCGTCCGGGTGGTGACTGACCGGCGACCGATACTCCGCTGGGTCGCGATCGTCCTGGCCGGGATCGTGATCGCGATCGGCGGCTCGGTGCTCGGGTTGCGGCTGAGCTCCCCGGTGCTGACCGAGACCGCGGCCGGTCGCGTCTCGATCGACGTCACCCCCTCGACCTCCGGCGAGGTCGAGGCCTTCATCCCACTGGCGGACTGGGGCGTGAGGTCGGACGTGTTCACGGCGCCGATCAAGGTGCGGGCCGAGCTCGAGTCGATCAACCGGGCGGCCCTGCTGCGCCTCTCCGAGGGCGACACCGCCCTGCTCTCCACGACCGAGGATCAGCTCAAGTCGGCGGCTCGCGAAGCGGTGATCCGGGCGGTCGCCTGGGCCGGGTGCACGGTCCTCCTGTTGCTGATCCTGGCGACCGTGATCTGGCGCGGGCTCACCCCGCGCTGGTCGCTGCTGGCGGTCGGGTTGCTGATCACCCTCGTCACCTACGGGGCGCTGGGGCTCCGGGCCAGGTCGGACCTGGAGAGCGGCGCCCTCAACAACACCACCTACTTCGCCCAGGGCCAGGAGATCACCCGCATCCTCGACCTGGCGGAGGACCCCCGCTTCGAGAGCGGCTACGGCTCGGAGTTCTCGAGCATCGTCCGCTCGATCGGGGCCGTGCTCGGTGAGGCGGGCCTGGACGTGCCCGAGGCGACCGAGGTCTTCGCCGGGTCGGACCTCCACGCCAACGCCCTGGTGATCGACCCGCTGGCCCGCATGGTCGGCGACGATCCGCTCCTGCTGGCCGGCGACTTCGGTCAGCGCGGCGGCCAGGCGGAGGCTTCCCTGCTCGCCCCCAAGGTGGCGGCGATCGGCTCCCGGGTCGTCGCGATCTCCGGCAACCACGACAGCCACTCGCTGATGCAGCGCCTGGCACGCAACGGGGTGACCGTCCTCGGGCAGGAGGGCCGCCTCGACGACGCCGGCAAGTACGAGCCGCCCCCCGTGATCACCGTGGACGGGCTCAAGGTCGCCGGCTTCCGCGACCCGCTGGAGTACGGCGGCAAGGACCCGGGCCGTCCCGACCGCCCGGTCACCGCCGAGGACTTCCCCGACCCGGTGGCCGAGGTCCAGCGTTGGCGTGAGGAGCTGCTCGGCTGGTTCAAGGGCCTGCCGGTCCGGCCCGACGTGGTCATGGTCCATCAGGACGGGCTCGCCCAGTGGCTGGCCGGTGAGCTCCGGCGGACCGGAGACGACCTGCCGTTGACCGTGGTCACCGGTCACGACCACCGTCAGCACATCGACCGGTACGGGCGGATCGTCGTCGTGGACGGCGGCTCGATCGGCGCGGGCGGGGTGTTCGGCGCCGGCGCCGAGAGCGTCGGCCTGGCCCGGCTCCGGTTCGCTCCGGCCGGGGCGCAGCCGACGAGGGGATCGCGGGCCGGCGCCGCGGGCTCCCGTCCCGCCCTGACCTCGGTCGACCTGATCGCGGTCGAGCCGTTCTCCGGCGCCGCCCGTGCGACCCGGGTGATCGTCGACCGGATGTGCCCCGGGGAGGAAACCTGCCGGGTCGAGCCGGACCAGAGCGAACCCGCCCCCGGTGAGTAGAGTCGGATGGCCGTGACCCGAACCGTCTCTCCGATCCAGGCCATGCTCGAAAGGCTGCACGACCGCCACGCCGCGGACGGGTCGGGTGCGGTCGCCTCCTACATCCCGGAGCTGGCGAGCGCGGACCCGGACTGGTTCGGGATCGCGATGGTCACCGCCGACGGATCGGTCTACGAGGTCGGGGACACCCGTCACGAGTTCACGATCCAGTCGATCTCGAAGCCCCTCACCTACGCCCTCGCGCTGGAGGCGGTCGGGGAGGAGAGCGTCCGCCGCCACGTCGGCGTCGAGCCGAGCGGCGAGGCCTTCAACTCGATCACGCTCGACCCACAGACCGGCCTCCCGCTGAACCCGATGGTCAACGCGGGCGCGATCGCCACGGCGTCGTTGATCAGGCCGATCGGGTTCGACCGCGCGATCGACCGCATCCTCCACGAGTACTCGGCCTTCGCCGGGCGGGACCTGGCGATCGACGAAGCGGTCTTCGCCTCCGAGAACGAGACCGGCCACCGCAACCGGGCGATCGCCTACCTGCTGAAGAACTCGGGCGTGATCGAGGACGAGGACGTCGAGGGAGTCGTCGCGACCTACTTCCAGCAGTGCTCGACCCTGGTCGACTGCCGCGACCTGGCGGTGATGGCGGCGACCCTGGCCTCGACCGGGGTCAACCCGGTCACCGGCGAGCGGGTGCTGCGCGAGGACACCGTGCGCAACGTGCTCAGCGTCATGGCCTCCTGCGGCATGTACGACTCGGCCGGCGACTGGCTCTACACGGTCGGCCTGCCGGCGAAGTCCGGGGTCGCCGGCGGGGTGATCGCGGTGCTGCCCGGGCAGCTCGGGATCGCCGTCTTCTCGCCGCCGCTGGATCAGCACGGGAACAGCGTGCGCGGGGTCGCGGTCTGCGAGGACCTCTCCGAGGAGCTGGGGCTGCACGTGATGAGCCCGGCCCGGCGGCCGGCCCCGCCGATCCGGGTCGAGCGCACCTGCGTCGACTCCCGTTCCAAGCGGATGCGCCCGGAGTCGGAGCAGCGGGTCCTGGCGGAGCAGGGCTGGCGGGTCCGGGCGCTCGAGCTGCAGGGCGAGATCTCATTCGCCGCGGGCGAGCTGGTGACGAGCGCCGCCCTGGTCGGGATCTCCCAGATCGAGTACGGGATCCTCGACTTCCGCACGGTCCGGGACGTCGACCCGATCGACGTCCCGATCTTCAGCCACCTCTTCGAGAGCTTCACCGAGGCGGGGGCGGAGCTGGTGCTGTCCGGCGTCGACCGGCTGCCCGAGTTCGTCGAGAGCCTGGCGCAGCACCGCGAGCGGCACGACCTGCCGCCGGCCCGCATCTTCCCCAACCTGGATCTGGCCCTGGAGTGGTGCGAGCAGGGCCTGATCGCCCGGTACGGCGAGCCCGCCCGCGAGGAGGAGATGAGCCTCGCCCGCCACGGGACGACGATCGGCATGAGCCCGGAGCAGATCCAGCTCCTGGCGGAGAACGTCGAGTACCGGACCTACGCCGCCGGCGACATGATCTACGACGACTCGGCCACGGACGTGAACGAGATGCTGCTGGTCACCAAGGGCAAGATCAGCCTCCTGATGGACGGCCGCGACGGCGAGCCCCGGCGGGTCGCCACCCTGACCGCGGGCATGACGCTGGGAGAGGTCGGCATGTTGAGCGGGCAGCAGCGGTTCGGCACCTCGCGCGCCGACTCCGACGTCGCCGCCTACGCGCTCGACCACGAGGGCCTGGACCAGCTCCGCACCGCCGATCCCGACCTGGCCGCCACCTTCTTCACGAACCTCCTCAAGATGTTCGCGGTCCGGGTCGGCAACATGCGCGACAACCTCTGAGCCGCCGGCCCGCTCCCGCCCCGGGCGAGCTGAGCTGCCGGCCC
>JBEBTS010000169.1:0-4577 GCA_040393665.1 Conexibacter woesei | reverse complement strand
GCCGCCACCTGCTTGCCGTCGATGATCGTTGCACCCACCTGACTCACCTCTTCCAGACCGACTTGTTCAAACCTTGCACTGGGTCACTTCTTACGGATCGGCGCGTACTCCGCCATCAACTTGCGTTCGCTGCCGTCGGCAGCGAACCGAACGATAATCACCCCTCCGGGCTCCGCGTCGATCACGACCCCGTCGCCGAAGGAGGCGTGGACCACGTCGTCGCCGACCCCTACTTCTACCGCGGTCGAGGGTGAGATGGGCTCCGGGGCGCGACCCCGGGCGCCACCGCCCGGCGCCTGATAGCTGCGCGCCTGGCCGCTGCCGCGGTATCCCTGCCGGCCGGACCCGAGGGATCCGCCCCAGCCGCCCATGCCGGCCCCGACGGCGCTTCCCTGCTGATGGACCAGCGCCGGCGGCAGCTCATCCGCGAACCTCGACTGAACTGTGGGCTCGGAGCCGCCGCCGTACAGCCGCCGGGTGCGGGCGCTGGTCAGGTAGAGCCGCTTGCGCGCCCTGGTGATCCCGACGTAACAGAGCCGCCGCTCCTCCTCTTCCTCGCCCTCGTCGAGAGCCCGGGAGTGAGGGAAGACGCCCTCTTCGAACCCGATGATGAAGACCGTGTCGTACTCGAGCCCCTTCGCGTTGTGGAGCGTCATCAGCGTGAGCAGGGTCTGACCCTCCTTCAGCTTGTCCTGCTCCGAGTAGAGCGAGATCTGTTGGAGGAACTCCTCCAGGGGCGGCACGTCGCTGTCGCCTTCGAGGGCCCGGTTGTCGTCGAACTCGCCGGCCACCCCGATCAGCTCGCGCAGGTTCTCGACCCGTCCCTCGGCCTCGATCGTGCGCTCCGCCTCGAGGTGCTCGAAGTATCCGGACCGCTCCAGCACCGCCTCCAGCAGGTCCGCGACCGAGGACCGCTCGGCCTCGACCCTGAGGTCGGCCATCCGGTTCTGGAACTCGGAGACGGCCCGGATCGCGGCGGCCCCCACCCCGGGCACGGTCTCGACCGAGGAGGCCACCTCCCAGATGTCCTCGCCGGTGGTGTTGGCGAAGGCGAGGAGCCGGCCCTGGGTCGTGTTCCCGATGCCGCGGCGGGGCGAGTTGACGATCCGGGAGAAGGCGACCGAGTCGGCCGGGTTGGCGAGGTACTGCAGGTAGGCGATCGCGTCCTTGATCTCGGCCCGGTCGTAGAACCGGGTCCCGCCGACGACCTGGTACCCGACCCCGAACCGGACCAGGGTGTCCTCGAGCACGCGGCTCAGGGCGTTCGTCCGGTAGAAGACCGCGATGTCCTCCGCGCCGAGCCCCTCCTCCTCGATCAGGCGCTCGACCTCGCCGGCGACCCAGCGGGCCTCCTCGTGCTCGTCGCCGAGCCGTACGACCTCGATCTCGTCACCCTGCTCGAGATCGGTCCAGAGCTTCTTCGGCCGGCGGTCCCGGTTGTTCTCGACGACCGCGTTGGCGGCGTCGAGGATGGTCTTGGTCGAGCGGTAGTTCTGCTCCAGCTTGACCACCCGGGCGTCCGGGAAGTCCTGCTCGAAGTCGAGGATGTTGCGGATGTCGGCGTGTCGGAAGCCGTAGATCGACTGGTCCTCGTCGCCGACCACCGTCAGGTTCTTGCTCTCGGAGCAGAGCAGCTGGAGCAGGCGGTACTGGGCGTGGTTCGTGTCCTGGTACTCGTCGACCAGCACGTACCGGAAGGCCCGTTGCCACCGCGTCCGCACGTCCTCGAACAGCTCGAGGACGTTGACCATCCGCACCAGCAGATCGTCGAAGTCCATGGCGTTGCTCTCCATCATGCGCTGCTCGTACAGCTCGTAGACGGCGGCGACCCGGTCCTCGAAGTAGGAGCCGCCGCGCTGGCGATACCCCTCGGCGTCGACCAGCTCGTTCTTGGCCCCGGAGATCGCCGACTTGATCGCCCGCGCCGGGAACCGCTTGGGGTCGATCTCCAGCTCCTCCATGACGCGCTTCACCATTCGCACCGAGTCCGACTCGTCGTAGATGGTGAAGGCCCGGGCGTAGCCGAGTCGCTCCGCCTCGCCGCGCAGCATGCGGGCGCAGGCCGAGTGGAAGGTCGTCACCCACATCGAGCGGACCCGGGAGCCGACCAGCTGCGCCACCCGCTCCCGCATCTCGGTCGCGGCCCGGTTGGTGAAGGTGATCGCGAGGATCTCCCCCGGGCGGGCCCGACCGGTGCCGATCAGGTGGGCGATCCGATGGGTCAGGACCCGGGTCTTGCCGGATCCGGCCCCGGCGATCACCAGCAGCGGCCCGTCGCCGTACTCGACCGCCTCCCGCTGGGGCGGGTTCAAGCCGTCGGGGCCGGTTTCACTCAGGTGGGAGAGCGCTTCCACCCGTCGAGGATATAAGTCCGCCCGGCCGGATCAGCCGCCGGCCGAGGAACGGCCCTTGCGCGGCCCGGAAGTGGGATGGTCGTTGTCCGGATCCTCCCCGCCGGAGAGCTCCGCGACCTGCTTCTCGAGCTCCTTGATGCGCGCCGACAGGGTCTTGACGGCGTCCTGGAGCGGGTCCGGGAGGTGGATCCAGTCGGCGTCCGGCCCTTCCACCTTGCGTCCCTCGACGCGGACGGGGTGCCCGGGGTTGCCCACCACGGTCGAGGCCGGCGGGACGTCCTCGACCACGACCGAGTTCGCCCCGACCTTGGCTCCGTGGCCCACCGTGATCGGGCCGAGCAGCTTGGCGCCGGACCCGATGGTCACGTTGTCCCCCACCGTGGGATGGCGCTTCCCCGCCTGGAACCCGGTGCCGCCGAGCGTGACCCCCTGGTAGAGCGTCACGTTCTCGCCGATCTCGGCGGTCTCGCCGATGACCACGCCGGAGCCGTGGTCGATGAAGATCCCCGGCCCGATCCGGGCGCCGGGATGGATCTCGACCCCGGTGATCGAACGGCTGACCCAGGAGATCAGGTACGGCGCCAGCGGCACGCCCGCGTAGTGGAGGCGATGGGCGAGGCGGTAGGCCAGGATCGCCTGCACCCCCGGCCAGGTCATCAGGATCTCGACGGCGGAGACGTTGGCCGCCGCCGGATCGCGGCTGCGGGCCGCGGCCAGGTGGGCCTTGATCCCTTCCGCGGCCTTGGCGATCAGTGAGGTCCGTCCCATCGGGAAAGCCTACTTACCGCCCTGCCGCTCAGCTGGCGAAGAAGGGCAGCGACATGTATCGGTCACCGCTATCGGGGACCAGGGTGACGATGCGTCCCCCGGCGAGCTCCGGCCGCCGGGCCAGCTCCAGCGCGGCGTGGACGTTCGCCCCGGCGGAGATGCCGCCGAGGATCCCCTCCCGGGAGGCGAGCTGACGCGCGGTGCGCAGCGCGTCGTCGTCGGTGACCGGGAGGATCTCGTCCAGCAGGTCACGTTCGAGCACCTCGGGGACGAAGCCGGCACCGATCCCCTGTAGGCGATGCGGGCCCATGCGGCCCTGCGACAGGACCGGCGACGAGGCCGGCTCGACCGCGACGATCTTCGCGTCCGAGCCCTGCTCGCGCAGGTAGCGGGCGACGCCGGTGATGGTCCCGCCGGTGCCGACCCCGCAGACGAAGGCGGCGATGTCGCCGCCGGTGTCGGTCCAGATCTCCGGGCCGGTCGAGCGGTAGTGCGCCTCCGGGTTGGCCGGGTTGGAGAACTGCTGGGGCATGAAGCCGCCCCGCTGGTCCCGGATCCGCTCCGCCAGCTGGACCGCCTCGTCCATGCCGCCCATCGAGGAGGTCTCCTCGACCTCGGCCCCGTAGGCGCGCAGGAGCTTGGAGCGTTCCCGGCTCATGCCCTCAGGCATGGTCAAGATCAGCTGGTAGCCGCGGGCGGCGCAGATCATCGCCAGGGCGATGCCGGTGTTGCCGCTGGTCGGCTCGACGATCACCGACTCGCCGCGGACCAGGGTCCCCTTGGCCTCGGCCGCGCCGATCATCGCCGCCCCGATCCGGTCCTTGACCGAGCCGCCGGGGTTGAAGTACTCGAGCTTGGCGCAGACCTGCGCCCCCGCCCCGTCACCGATCCGGGCGAGCCAGACCAACGGGGTGCCGCCCACGGTCGCCGATGCCTGCGGGGCGATCAAATGAAGTACATCCTCGCCGCGGCGTCGTCGACCTCGCGGGCGTAGATGTCGGCGATCGTCGTCTCGCTGAAGACCTTGCGCAGCGCGACGACGCCGTCGGCCCAGATCCCGCCGGCCTCGTCGGCCTCCTGGCCGACCTTGCCGTCGAGCGCCTGGACCACTTCGAGCACGGTGATCTCCTCGGGCGCACGGGCCAGGGTGTATCCGCCCTTCGAGCCGCGGTGGCTGGTCAGGAGCCCCGACCGGCGCAGGGTCGAGAACAGCTGCTCGAGGAACTGGTCGGGGATGCCGCGGCGCTCAGCCAGCTCCTTGACCGGAACGGGCGTGTCCCCCGCCCCCGCCAGCTCGGCCAGGGCGACGACGGCGTAACGCGACTTGGACGTAACCGAGATCACGCCTGAGTTCTATCGCATCGCCCCGACGGATAGCTGAGTTCACCAGTCAGAAAAGGGGTATTTGCCTCCCCGGCGAGCAAGTGCCCCCAGTCGTGGTCGTCACACGACCAC
>JBEBTS010000168.1:0-4688 GCA_040393665.1 Conexibacter woesei | reverse complement strand
CATGCCGCCGGAGTGGTGACCTGCACCAGCGACGCGGAGATACCGTCCGGTGAGTCCGCGCCGACCATCCGTCTCACGGCGGCGGTCGCGGACGACGCGCCGAGCTTGATCACGAACACGGCGACCGCCAGCGGCAGCGCCGACGAGGTCTCCGGCTCCTCCAGCGACCCGACCCCGATCTACTCCGCGACCGCGAAGCAGATCCGGTTGTCGATCGACCCGACGGAGCTCGCGACGCAGACCGGGAAGACGGGCTCGTTCTTCCGGCTGCGCAACCTGCTCAACGACAGCAACGTCTTCCTCGACTTCAACCAACTCGTCGAGAAGCCGGTGCTGATCGGTGCGTTCGAGCCGGACAACGGCAACAAGGTCACGATCGACCCGAGCGGCGTGAGCTTCCCGACCTACACGATCCAGGACCTGGACGCCGGGATCGAGGCCCTCGGGTCGAAGATCCTCGTCGACGTCGAGGTGAGCTTCAACCCGACCGAGGCCTGGACCGGCACCTACGATCCCGCCACGGGCGAAGCCGACCTGGCGATGCACGTGACGATCGGCCTCAAGGTCAAGCTGGCCTCGCTGATTGTCGGCCTCGAGGTCGCCGACTGCGGGACCGGTGCGACCGACGTCGATCCGTTGACCACCGGTCATCAGAACCCGGTTGACCCGGACATCGTTCCGGGTCCGGTCACCGACGGCATCCCGTTCGGCGTTGACAGCAACGGCGCCTTGATCAACAACGACGTGACCGTCGCCGGCGTGACCTGCCCGTACGTGAACCCGCTGGTCGGGGCGCTCGCGGGCCTGGACAACGAGTCGATGGCCGAGGCGGTCAACGGCCTGCTCGGCGCTCCGTCGCCGGCGGGCGCGACCGACGTGCGGCTGGAGATGCACGCCGCCTTCCCGGAGACGAACCCCGTCCTGACGGTCAGGGTCCGCCCGGAGGACAAGATCGTCCTCGGCTCCGGCGGCACCTACGACCTGACGGTCAGGAACGAGAGCCCGGTCGCGACCGACGGCAGCACGATCACGGTCAAGGACACGCTGCCGGACGGCCTCACCTACGTGGGGGCGACCGGTGCCGGCTGGACCTGCTCGAACGCGGGGCAGGACGTCACCTGCACCACCGACAGCACGGTGCCGGCCAACGGCAGCCTGCCGACGATCAAGCTCGAGGTGAACACCGAAGGGCAGACGGCCTACCCGAGCGTGGTGAACTTCGCCACGGTCGAGGGCGGGGGGAACGAGGGCGTGACCCACGGCTCGTTCCTCACCACGATCTCGGCCCCGGTGCTCGGCCTGTCGATGCAGAGCGACAGCGGCAACTACGTGGTCGGCAACACCACCACGCTGCTGCGGCCGACGGTCACCAACTCGGGGGACCTCCCGACGAGCGGGCCGATCACCCTGAAGGGTCACCTGCCTCGCGGCCTGACCTTCCGGGCGTACCCGTCGACGCCGTGGGCGTGCACCTCGACCGCCGCGTCGCCGACCGGCCAGGACGTGACCTGCACCCTGTCGGACGCGATCGCGGCCGGGGCTACGTCGACCGCACTGATGTACGTCGACATCGCGCCGGCAGCCGTGCCCTCCGCTCACACGGAGTGGTCCGCTACCGGCGGCGGGTCGCCGACCGACGCCTCGGTGGTCTCCGCCGAGCGCCCGGTCGTCCAGGCCGAGCTTGCCGTGTCGAGCACCCACACGGGTGACTTCGCCGTCGGCGAGGAGGGCCAGTACAGCGTGGTGGTCAGGAACACCGGCTTCGGGGCGACCGCCCCGGGCAGCGCGGTGATCGTGACCGACACCCTGCCGGACGGCCTCCGGTTCGTCAGCGCCGGGCCATCGGCCAACTGGCAGTGCTCGGCCAGCGGACAGACCGTGCGCTGCGCGTACGCGAACGCCAGCGCCACCAATGGCGCCGGCACCTCGCTCGCGGCGGGCGCCAGCTCCGTCCCGCTGGTGATCACGGTCGCGGTCGAGAAGGAGGCGTTCCCCAAGGCGATCAACGGGGTGACGGCGTCGGGCGGCATGGCCTCGAACACGGCCAGCAGCTACGACGTGACCAACGTCACCGCGTCGCCGAAGCTCGACATCGCGAAGTCCCATGGGCGGGACTTCCAGGCCGGGCAGGAGGGCAGCTTCTCCATCGACGTGACCAATGACTCGCCGGTCGACACCGACGGCACCGAGGTCACGGTCACGGACACGCTGCCGGCCGGCCTGACCTACAAGTCGGCCAGCTCCGACGGCGACTACTGGAGCTGCGCGAGCTCCGGACAGGACGTGACCTGCACCAGCGACGCGGTGATCCCCGCCGGGGACGCCGCGCCGACGCTGAGCCTCGTCACCGATGTCGGTGACGCCGCGGTCCCGGGCGTCACCAACACCGCGAAGGTGACTGGCGGCGGCATGGCGGGCGAAGCCGAGTCGAGCGACTCGGTCGTCGTCAACCCGGTCCCGGTCGATCCCGGTTCCGAGGTGCCGATCTTCTCGATCGACGCCTCGCACCAGGGCGACTTCGTGGCCGGAGGCAACGGTGCGTACAAGGTCACGGTGAGCAACACCGGCAAGGTCAGCTCGAGCGGCACCGTCAAGGTGACGATCGCGCTGCCGGTCGGCCTGACCTACCAGGGCGCGTCGGGCAGCGGGTGGAGCTGTGCCGCCAGCGGCCAGCGGGTGACCTGCACCAGTGACGCCGCGATCGCGGCGGGCGCGAGCGCACCGGTGATCGACCTGAGCGTCAAGGTCGGCGGCGACGCCGTGCCCGGCGTGACGGCGACCGCCTCGGTCGAGGGCGGCGGTGCGGTGGCGCAGGCCATCTCGGTCGACCCGACCAAGGTGAATCCCGCCCCCAAGGCGAAGATCACCGCGGTCAAGGTCTCGCCGAAGCAGAAGAAGGTCAAGGCCGGCAAGGCCGTGAAGCTCACGGTCAAGGTGAAGAACGGCGGCAACGCCCGAGCCGGTGGCGTGAAGGTGTGTGCCACGGGTCCGAAGGCGAAGGTGAAGCTGCCGCGGTGCGTCGCCAAGTCGATCGCCGCCGGTGCGACCGCGACGGTGAGGCTCAAGGTCAAGACCAAGAAGAAGGCCAAGGGCAGCGCCGCGATCACGGTCAAGGCCGGTTCGGGCAGCGCCGGCACCAAGTCAGCGAAGGCCACCCTGAAGATCAGGCGGGCCTAGCCAAGCCTGTCACCTCGGCGCTCCCGGGCTGGTCCCGGACCCCAGTCGAGGCGGCGGAAAGCAAGAGGGGCGGCCCCCACCCGGGCCGCCCCTCTTTGCGTTGGCAAGGACCCGGCCGGGTCGTTCAGTCGCTGTAGAGCGCGGACGGGTCGAGGTCGAGGACCGAGTTGCGACCGGTCAGCCCGAGCGCGGTGTCGATGTCCGCCTTGAGGCCGTCGAGCATCTGGCCGACCCCGGCCTGGCCGCCGCCGGCGACCGCCCAGGCCCAGGCGCGGCCGATCAGCACGGCCCTGGCGCCCATCGACATCAGCTTGACCACGTCCAGCCCGGTGCGGACGCCGCCGTCGGCCAGGACCTCGACCTGGTCGTCGATCGCCTCGGCCACCGCCGGCAGCGCGACCGCCGTGGATGGCACCGAGTCGAGCTGGCGGCCGCCGTGATTGGAGACGATCACCCCGTCCACGCCGGCGTCGACCGCCCGCCGGGCATCCTCGGGGTCGAGGATCCCCTTGACCACGAGCCGGCCGTCCCAGTTGTCACGGACCCAGGCGATGTCCTCCCAGGTGACGCTGGGGTCGAACTGGGCATCGACCCAGCTCTTGAAGTCCGCGGGGCTGCGAGCACCGGGCACGGCCTTCGCCAGGTTGGAGAAGGTGAGCGGCTTGCCCTTGATCGCCACGTCGGCCAGCCAGCGAGGATGCGACACGAGGTCGAGCCCCCGGCGGACCTTCGCCCAGGTGGAGTGCTCGCCGACCATCGCGTTGCGGGTGTCGCGGTGGCGCGCGCCGACCACGGCGAGGTCGATCGTCAGCACCAGGACGGGGGAGTCGACGGACTGGGCGCGAGCCATCAGGTCCTCGGCGTAGGCACGGTCCCGCATCACGTAGAGCTGGAACCAGGGCGGGGTGGACGTGGCCTCGGCCACCTCCTCGATCCCGCAGATCGAGACCGTCGACTCGACGAAGGGGATCCCGGCCGCCTCGGCCGCGCGGGCCGCCTGCACCTCGGCCCGTCGGGCGAACATCCCACCGAGGCCGACCGGGCCCAGGATCACCGGCATGTCGAGCTGCTGGCCCAGCACCTCGCAGGACTGCTCGCGGACCTCGACGTCGCGCATCACGACCTGGCGCAGCAGCACCCGTTCGAGATCGGAGACGTTCGACCGCATGGTCGACTCCTCATAGGCGCCGCCGTCGATGTAGTCGAACAGCTGCCGGGGCAACCGTCTCCGGGCCAGCTCCCGATAGTCGAGAACCGTGGCGGGAGCTACACCTAGCGGTCGATCAGGACTGAATCGCATCGCCGAAACCTAATCGACCACCCGGACGGCAGCGGCCTCCGAGGCCCGGCGAACCGAGCGCGTAAACGTGCCCCCCGCAAGGGTTTCCGCGCTCGGTTCGTTCGGAGCGGCGGTGATCCGCGTCCCGGCCCCGTGCCGTTGAAGCGTGATTGAGAGTCGCGGCGAACGGATACAAGGAGCAGATGGATCGTGATCCCCGCAAGCCTCGCCC
>JBEBTS010000167.1:0-4701 GCA_040393665.1 Conexibacter woesei | reverse complement strand
TGCCCTCGGGATCGGTCAGGGTGACGATCGTGTTGTTGAAAGAGGTCTTGATGTGCGCCTGGCCGACGGCGACGTTCTTGCGGACGCGACGACGGGTGCGGGACGACTTGGCGGGTTTGTTGGAAGCCATGACTAGGTTCAGATCCTCACTTGGCCGGCTTCTTCTTGCCGGCGATGCTCATGCGCCGCGGGCCCTTGCGGCCTCGGGCGTTGGTCTTGGTGCGCTGGCCGCGGACCGGGAGGCCACGCCGATGGCGGAGGCCGCGGTAGGAGCCGATCTCCATCAGCCGCTTGACGTTCTGGGAACGCTCGCGCCGGAGGTCACCCTCGACGTCGAGGTTCTCGACGGCGTCGCGCAGCTTGATCACTTCGTCCTCGGTCAGGTCCTTGACCTGGGTGTTCCGGTCGATCCCGACCTGATCGAGCAGGTCCTGGGCGGTCGACTGACCGATGCCGAAGATGTAGGTCAGGCCGATCTCGGCCCGCTTGTTCAGGGGGATGTTGACCCCGGCGATACGCGCCATCTAATTAGCCCTGCCTCTGCTTGTGTCGCGGGTTCTCACAGATCACCAGAACGCGGCGGCGCCGGCGAATAATCTTGCACTTCTCACACATCGGCTTTACCGAGGTTCGGACTTTCATCGTCCTTCAGTTCCTTTGGAAAGAGATCTCCCGCTGGCCCCAGTAGACGGGCTGCAGGCGTGAAAAAACGGCCAATTTGGCCGAGAGCGAACAATAGCAGGCTGACGCCTGCATCGTCCGCGGCGGGCTCTGGAGCCCGGATTTGAGACAACGCGGGACCGGATCATGCTTGGTCCCAGGGGTTAAGTATGCGGGGTCCATCGGCGGTAGCCGCGACCGTGTACTCGAAGTGGGCCGCCATCGAGCCGTCCTCGGAGTAGACCGACCAGCCGTCGTCGTCCATGTAGACGCCGGGGGCGCCGACGTTGACCATCGGCTCGATCGCGAAGACCATGCCCTCCTCGATCTCGGGGCCGCGTCCCGGGCTGCCGTAGTTCGGGATCTGGGGCTCCTCGTGCATGTCCTGCCCGACCCCGTGGCCGACCAGCGTGCGGATGATCGAGAAGCCGGCGGCCTCGACGTGGGACTGGACCGCGTGGCCGATGTCGCCCACCCGGTTGCCGGGCACCATCTGGGCCGCGGCCAGGTCGAGTGACTCCTTGGTCACGTCGAGCAGCTTCTGGGTGGTCTCGTCGATCGGGCCGACCGGGATGGTCGAGGCGCCGTCCGCGACCCAGCCGTCGAGGGTGACCCCGATGTCGACCGAGAGGATGTCGCCCTTCTCCAGCTCGTAGGGGCCGGGGATGCCGTGGACCACCATCGAGTTCGGCGAGGCGCAGATCGAGCCGGGGAAGCCACGGAAGCCCTTGAAGGTCGGGACCCCGCCCTGCGAGCGGATGAACTTCTCCGCCGCCTCGTCGAGCTCGGCCGTGGTCACGCCAGGTCGGACCTTGGACGTGATCATCTGCATGCAGCGGGCGTGGACCCGGCCTGCCGCAGCCATCTTCTCGATCTGATCCTCCGTCTTGCGGATGATCATCGGCGAAGCGCGGTGCGGGTCACGGTCAACCCTCGAGGCTCAGGGTGGAGACCAAGGTGCGGATGGACTCGCCCACCTCGTCCGGGTCGGCGGAGCCGTCCACCCGGTTCAGCAGGGCCTGCTTGCGGTAGTAGTCCACCAGCGGGGCGGTCTTCTCGTGGTACTGGTCGAGCCGATGCCGGATCACGTCCGGCTTGTCGTCGTCGCGGACGAACAGGTCGGAGCCGTCGATGTCGCAGACGCCCTCCTCGGCCGGCGGGTTGAAGTCCACGTGGTAGACGTGCCCCTTGTCGGCGCACACCCGGCGTCCGCCCAGACGGTGGACGATCGCCTCGTCGTCGACGTCGATCATGATCACCGCGGTCAGCTGGCGGCCCAGCTCGACCAGCTTGGCGTCGAGCGCCTCGGCCTGGGGCACGGTCCGCGGGAACCCGTCGAGGATGAAGCCCTTCTCGGCCTCTCCCCCTTCGAGCCGCTCGGCGATGACGCCGATGATGACCTCGTCCGGGACGAGGTCGCCGCGGTCCATGTACTCCTTGGCGGCCAGGCCGACCTCGGTGCCTTCCTTGACCGCAGCGCGAAGGATGTCGCCGGTGGCGTAGTAGGGCAGCTCCAGGTCCTGCTGGAGCCGTTCGCCCTGCGTTCCCTTACCGCTGCCGGGCGGCCCCAGCAGAATGAAGTTGAGGTCGGACATGGCCGATCCCCCTTACTTGAGGAAGCCCTCGTAGTTGCGCATCATCAGCTGCGCCTCGAGCTGCTTGACGGTGTCGAGAGCGACACCGACCACGATCAGCACGGACACGCCGCCGAAGAAGAACCCACCGCCGATGTTGTTGAACAACAGGGTCGGCAGGACCGCGACCGCGGCCAGGTACACGGCTCCCGGGAAGGTGAGCCGGGACAGCACCCGGTCGAGGTACTCGGCCGTCGGCCGGCCCGGGCGCACGCCCGGGATGAAGCCGCCGTACTTCTTCAGGTTGTCGGCCTGGTCCACCGGGTTGAACGTGACCGCGGTGTAGAAGTAGGTGAAGATGATGATGAAGAACGCCTCGCCGACCAGGTAGGCCCAACCGTCCGGCGAGAGGAACGCCGAGATGTCGAGCGCGGTCGGGGTGTTGATCAGCTGCGCGATCGTCGGCGGCATCGCCATGATCGAGGCGGCGAAGATCACCGGGATCACGCCGGCCATGTTGACCCGCAACGGCAGGTAGGTGGACCCGCCCTGGGTCATCTTGCGGCCGACCACGCGTTTCGCGTACTGGACCGGGATCCGGCGTTGCCCTTCCTGGATGTAGACGATCGCGACCACCACTGCGAGCACGATGAACGGCAGCAGGACGACGAACACCTGGTCCGGGT
Organism: Conexibacter woesei; assembly: GCA_040393665.1. GTDB lineage: Bacteria > Actinomycetota > Thermoleophilia > Solirubrobacterales > 70-9 > 67-14. Next base: position 1,781 of record JBEBTS010000167.1, on the reverse strand, counting down.
TGTTCCACCAGGTCTGGATGCCGGGCAGGACCCCGGACACGATCGAGGCGAAGATCAGCAGGGAGATCCCGTTGCCGATGCCGCGCTGGGTGATCAGCTCGCCCAGCCACATCAGCAGGGTCGTGCCGGCCGTGAGGCAGATCACGATCAGGAGGATGTTGGCGGCGTTCATCCCCTTGACGACGCTGGTGGTGCCGGTCGACATGGAGTTGAAGAGGAAGACGTAGGCGAACGACTGCATCGCCGCCAGGCCGACCGTCAGGTAACGGGTGTACTGCGTGATCTTCTGCTGGCCGACCTCGCCCTCCTTCTGGAGACGCTCCAGGGAGGGGACGACGACGGTCAGCAGCTGCAGGATGATCGACGCCGTGATGTACGGCATGATCCCCAGCGCGAACAGCGACAGTCGCGAAAGGCTGCCTCCGGAAAACAGGTTCAGGAAGCCGAGGATGTCGGAGCCGGTGAGCTGGTCCTCCAGCTCCTTGACGGCGTCGACATCGATTCCGGGGGACGGTATGTAGGCGCCGAGCCGGTACAGGGCCAGCATGGCGCAGACGAACAGGAGCTTCTTGCGAATCTCCGGTACCGCGAAAGCCTTTGCGACGGTTGCGAGCATCAGGCCTCGATCAGCTCGCAGCTTCCGCCGGCGGCCTCGATCTTCTCCTTGGCCGAAGCCGAGAAGCCGTGGGCCTTGACCGTGAGGGCCTTGGTGATCTCACCGTCGCCCAGCACCTTGACCGGATGGTTCCGGGTGGCCAGGCCGGCCGACTTGAGGCTCTCCGGGGTCACTTCGGCGCCGGCCTCGAACCGCTCTTCGAGCGTGGCGAGGTTGACCGGCTGCGTGTGCGTCCGGAAGTTCTCGAACGGCATCGACTTCTTCATGTGCGGGCCGCGCAGCTTGCGCATCCGCATGTGAATCGGCGTCTGGCCGCCTTCGAGGTTGACCTTGCGCTTGTTGCCCGAGCGCTGGCCCTGACCGCCGTGCCCGCGACCGGACGTCTTGCCGGTGCCGGAGCCGGGACCACGACCGATCCGCTTGCGCGGACGGCGCGAGCCGGGCTTGGGGCTCAGATTGTGAAGGCCGATCTCCTCGGCGCGGCTTTCCTGCTTATCAGCCATTTCAGGCCTCCTCGACCTTTACAAGGTGTTCGACGACGCGGATCTGGCCCTGGAGCTGAGGTGTGTCCTCACGCTCGACGGTACGGCCCCGCTTGCCGAGCCCGAGGGCGACGAGAGTGCCCCGCTGGCTCGGATTCGTGTTGATCTCTGAACGGATCTGGGTGATCGCGAGCTTGGCCATCAGGACTCCTCGGACTTCGCGTCGGCGTCGGCGGCAGCCTCTTCCTCCGTCTGGACCGCTTCGGCCTCGACGGTGGCTTCCTCACCGAGCTTCTCCTCGGCGGCGACCTCGGCCTCCACCTCGGAGGAGGACGGCTCCGACGGGGCGTCGGCGACCGGAGTCTCCTCGGCGGCCACGTCGGCCTCGGCCTTCTCCTCGACCGCGGCCACGTCGGCCGGGGCCTCGGCGGCCTCCTCGGCCGGAGCCTCTTCGACCGGAGCTTCCGTGGCGGCAGCGGCGTCGGCGGCCGACTCGACGGCGGCCGTGCTGGCCTCGTCCTCGGCTCCGCCTTCAGCGGCGGCCTCGGCGTCGACGCTGTGGTCGATGCCCAGCACCTCGCTGACGGTCAGGCCCCGCAGCTCCGCGACCTCTTCCGGCCGGCGCAGGCGGACGATGCCGTCCATGGTCGCCTTGACCAGGTTGATCGGGTTCTGGGTGCCGA
>JBEBTS010000166.1:0-4714 GCA_040393665.1 Conexibacter woesei | reverse complement strand
GTGCCGGGTGGGCGTGCCCGGGTGGCGCGGCGTGACCACCCGCCTGCCGTGCACATCCCCGATGCACCGCCGGCGGTGCATCGGGTCACCTTTGGGGTGGCATCCGGGTCTCTTCGGGGTCCGGGAGGTACAGGTCGAGGCCGCAGCGGGGGCAGACCTGCACGTAGAGCTTCACGATGTTGTTGCAGTTGGGGCACTGCCGCTCCGGCTCGTTCGACTCGTTGCGGTAGAGCACGACCGCGACCAGCCCGAGCAGGGGCAGGATCGTGCCGACGACCAGCCAGATGAAGAAGGAACCGCCCTTGGCACGGCCGATGATGCCGGTCGCCACGCCGAAGCAGAGCGCTATCAAGACCCATTCGTAGCCCACGGGACGATTCTCTCAGGATGGGCCCGGCGGCCGGTGCCGGGGCCTACTCGACCGGACGGTGCGAGCCGCCGTGCTCGTACCGATCGGGGCTGAGGACGCCCGGACGGCCGATCGAGCCGACCTCCGAGAGATCCCGCTCGAACGGCAGGCTGGCGGTCCAGTCGAGGATCGCGCGGATCTTGCGGGCGGTCCCCGGGATCTGGCTCATGTGGTACGAGCGAGCCATCCACCAGGCCGGGAAGCCACGGAAGGTCCGATCGCCGATCTTGCCGACCGCCTTGTACCGGCCGAGGTTGACGAAGGCCGCACCGCCCTTGTACTCGAAGGTGCGGGGCGAGCTGAGCCCGACCGCGGCGGCGATGTTGTGGGCGACCACCGGTGCCTGACGGACCGCGTGCTGCGCGGTCGGCGGGCAGAACCCGCCCGTCGGGTCGGGCACCGCGGCCGAGTCGCCGAGCGACCAGACGCCCTCCATCCCCTGGACCGCCATCGAGGAGTCGACCACGACCTTGCCGCGATCGTCCAGCGGCACCGAGAGGTTCCGCAGGCCCGGATTCGGGGTGACGCCGGCGGTCCAGACCACCGTGCGGGTGGGGACAGTCTCGCCGGTCGAGATCGTCGCGGTGGTCGCCGTCACCTCGTCCAGCGTGGTCGATAGCTTCATGTCGATGCCGCGGCCCCGCAGCTCACGGACGGCGTAGTCAGCCAGCTCACGGTCGATCTCGGGCAGGACCTTGTCGGCCGCCTCGACCAGGATCCACCGCATCCCGTGCAGCCGGGCGCGGGGATAGTGCTGCATCGCGTCGGCGGCGAAGTCCTGCAGCTCGGCCAGGGCCTCGAGCCCGGCATAGCCGCCGCCGACGAAGACGTAGGTGAGCAGCTCGTCGCGGAAGGCGGAGTCCTCGGTGGCGTTGGCCATCTCGAGGGTCTCGATCACGTGGTTGCGCAGGTAGATCGCGTCGGCCAGGCTCTTGAACCCGACCGCGTGCTCGCTCAGGCCGGGAACCGGCAGGAAGCGGGAGATCGAGCCCGGAGCCAGGACCAGGTGGTCGTACTGGAGCGTGCTGGCCGCGCCGTTGTGGTCCCGGATCCCGACCGTACGGGCCTCCGGGTCGTGAGCGTTGACCACGCCGAGGCGGAGATTGGTCCGGCGGAGGATGTCCCGCAGCGGCGTGACGACGTGGCGGGGCTCCAGCGTCCCGGCCGCGGCCTCGGGCAGGAACGGCGTGTAGAGCAGGAAGTTGACATCGTTCACCAGGGTCAGGCGAGCCGATTGACGGGGCAGAAGCTTCTCCAGCTCGCGGGCGACCGACGCTCCGGCGAAGCCGCCTCCGGCGATTACGATGTTCCAGGCCATGATCGCGAGTATATGGATGGCCGCCCGGCCGCATGAGGGCAGCCGGCAACGATCGTCGCGGGCGGGCGAGCGCAACCCGACGCCGCCTTCGAGTGTTTAGGGTCCGGACATGAATCCAGGCCGCGCTCTGCTCTTTCTCGTCTCGTCCTGCGCCCTTCTCTGCGGGCTCACCGGGACGGCGTCCGCCACGTCGATCGACGGGCGGATCGACGTCGATCCGGCGATCACCCCCGCGGCCGTCGCGGCGGCCCAGCCGGCGTCCCACCGACCCGGCGGCGACGCCGCCTCCACCTGGACCGCCCGGGACTTCCGTCAGGCCGAGCCGGCCGACCTCCCCGCCCCCGATCCGGCCGGGAAGGATCTGCCGGAGTTCGACCTCCCGGCCCCGCAGGCCCGGATCAGCGACAGCGAGATCATCGACCCGGCCGCGGCCCCCTACCGGCTCCACGGCAAGATCTTCTTCCGCATCGGCGCCGACGAGTACTCGTGCTCCGGCACCGTGGTCGACTCCAAGAACCGCAACGTGATCTTCACCGCCGGCCACTGCGTCTTCGACCTCGAGACCCGCAACTGGGTCCAGGACCTGGTCTTCCTGCCCGGCTACAAGAACGGCCAGGCGCCGCTCGGAGTCTTCAACGGCGGCAAGATGGTCACCACCAACGGCTGGAAGGACAGCGGCTCCCAGAGCTACGACATCGCCGCCGTCGCGCTCACCCAGCCGATCCAGGACAGCTTCGGCGCCCGCAAGATCCACTTCGGGGCCGATCCGCGCAACCGCAGCTACACCATCTACGGCTACCCGTCCGCCCCCGAGGGCCTCTACGACGGGGAGCGCCTGATCCGGTGCGACTCCGCCTTCGCCGGGGTCGATCCCGGCATGCAGGTGCCCCAGCCGATCGGGGCCACCCCCTGCGACATGATGCAGGGCTCGAGCGGCGGCGGCTGGATCATCAACGGCAACTACCTGGCCTCCGTCGTCAGCTACGGCTACTGCGACGAGATCCCGCGGCTGTGCGGGATCACCTTCGGCCCGCAGCTGCTGAGCGGCGCGGTATCCGTCTACTCAGACCCGGAGGCCGGCGTCGGCGGCTCGGCCAACCCGACCGTGCGGGTCCTGAAGGCGCCGCCGCGCAAGGTGCGGAAGCGCAAGGTCGTGTTCCGGCTCGGCGCCAACGGGAGCACCCCGATGCACTTCAAGGTCAAGCTCGACCGTCAGGACTGGGTCTCGACCGCGTCCCGGGTCGTGATCAGGAAGCTGAGCCTCGGCAAGCACACGCTGAGGATCCGGTCCGAGGACCAGATCGGTCACCTCAGCCCGAGGACGATCAAGCGCGTGTTCAAGGTCCTGCCGAAGAAGAAGAAAAAGAAGAAGCGGCGCTAGGCCCGGGCCGCGACCTCGGGCTCAGAGCCCGAGGTGCTGACGCAGTAGGCGGTTGACCTCGCCGCCGTCGGCGCGGCCCTTGGTCGCCTTCATCACCGCTCCGACCAGCACCCCGATCGCCTTTCCGTTGCCGGACTTGACCTGCTCGGCCGGCTCCGGGTTGTCGCTGATCGCCTGGACGACGATCGCCTCCAGCTCGCCCGAGTCGGAGATCTGCTCCAGCCCCTCGGCCTCGACCACCTGCTCCGGGTCGGCCCCCTCGGCGACCATGCGCTCGAGGACGGTCTTGCCCGACCCGTGCGAGATCCGCTTGGCCGCGACCATGCCGACCAGGGCCGCCAGCGCGGCCGGGGTCACCTTGGTCTCGGCCAGGCTCTGATCCTCCTGCTTGCGCAGCTCGGCGGCGAACTCGCCGGTCACCCAGTTGGCGGCGACCCGCGGCTCGATCGAGCCGTCGTGGGCGAGCACGCCCTCGAAGAACTCGGCCTGGTCGATCTCGAAGGAGAGCAGCAGCGCGGCGGAGTCCTGCACGCCGAGCCCCTCGTAGCGGGCGGCGCGGGCGGCCGGGAGCTCCGGCAGCGAGTCGCGCGCAGCGGCGATCTCCTCCGGGCTCGGCGCCAGCGGCGTCAGGTCGGGCTCCGGCAGGTACCGGTAGTCGTGGGCCTCCTCCTTCGAGCGCAGCGAATGCAGCTCGCCGGTGGCGGGATCGAAGTGAAGGGTCTCCTGGACCACCTTGCCGCCACCGGCGACCAGGTCCTTCTGCCGGGCGATCTCCGCCTCCACCCCGCGCTCGATGAAGCGGAAGGAGTTCATGTTCTTCAGCTCGGTCTTGGTGCCGAGCACGTCGGAGCCGGCGGGACGGATGGAGATGTTGGCGTCGCAGCGCAGCGAGCCCTCCTCCATGTTCACGTCGGAGACCCCGAGCTGCTTGATCGTGGCGCGGAGCAGCTGCCCCCATTCGCGGACCTGGGCCCCGGACCGCAGGTCCGGCTCGGTGACGATCTCGACCAGCGGCGTGCCGCCGCGGTTGAAGTCGACCAGCGACGCATCCGAGCCCTGGATCCGACCACCGCCGCCGGTGTGGATCGTCTTGGCGGCGTCCTCCTCCAGGTGGGCGTGGTGGATCCGCACGTCGCCCAGCCGGCCGTTCACCGCATAGGGGGTCGCCGCCTGGGTGATCTGGTAGGCCTTGGGATTGTCCGGGTAGAAGTAGTTCTTCCGGTCGAAGGTGGAGACCGGGGACAGCTCGCAGTCGAGGGCGGCGCCGATCTTCAGCGCGTACTCGACCGCGGTCCGGTTCGGCACCGGCAGCACCCCCGGGTGGGCCAGGCAGATCGGGCAGGTGTGGACGTTCGGCTCGTCGCCGAAGGACAGCTCACAGCCACAGAACATCTTGGTCTTGGTGGAAAGCTGGACGTGGATCTCCAGCCCGATCACCGCTTCCATCTCCGGCGCGCTCACGCGGCACCCCCTTCCTCGGATCCGGCAGACCCGGCCGTGGCACCACCCGACCATCCGCGGCTCGGGTCGAAGCCGATCGCGCCCTCGAGCGCGTGGGCGGCTTCCAGCAGCTTCTGCTCGCCGAAGGCCGGCGCGGCGATCTGGA
>JBEBTS010000165.1:0-4748 GCA_040393665.1 Conexibacter woesei | reverse complement strand
CGCAAAATGCGGGGTTGTTGCAAATCTGTGAAATGAACTTTCCTGCGATTTGCGGAATCTGACCCGACCCGTTCCGGCGGTACTTGCTTGGATGGCGGCAGTGCCTGTCCGCAAGTCCGAGATCCCTCGTTGTGAAGACTGCTACTTCCGCCAGAAGATGCTCTGCGCACTCGACCTCGACGAGCCCTGCGGAACCTTCCGGGAGAACCGCCCGGAGGGCCTGGTCCCGCCTCGGCAGCCGGTCCTTCTGCTGCGCCCGCCCCGCTGGGCGGGGGACACGGGACGCGACGTCGGCGCCGGCGTTCCGGTCCGCGGCTGAGCCGCCGCCGGCCGCGCTGAGGGTCGTCCGCGGCTGAAATGCCCCTCCCATCGGGGAGGGCGGAAGCGGCGAAGCGGGCCGCGGGAATAGTCTCCCGGACGATGGACACGTCGGTACCGGGATCATGAAGCTCACCGTGCTGGGGAAATCGCCCGCCTGGCAGGACGCTGACGGCGCCTGCAGCGGCTATCTCGTGGCCGAAGGGGAGACCACCATCCTGGTCGACTGCGGCAACGGGGTGTTCGGCAAGCTGCGCAAGTACCACGACTACGTCGACATCGACGCGATCGTGATCTCGCATCTCCACGCCGACCACTTCTTCGATCTGGTGCCCTACGCGTTCGCCCTGATCCACGCCCCGCGGCAGCAGCCGGTCCCGGTCGACCGTTGGCCCGGCACCGACAACCCGGCCCGCCCCCGCCTGTACGGCCCGCCCGGGTCGAGCCGGGCGTTCGAGCAGGTGGCCGCCGTGTGGGGGCTCCAGTCGCTGCTCAACGACGCCTTCGAGGTCCACGAGTACGACCCCGCCGGGACGATCCAGGCGGGGGACATCTCGATCGACTTCCGCGAGGTCCCGCACTTCATCGAGACCCACGCGATCGGCCTGACCGGCCCGCGGGGCGAGCGGATCACCTACGGCGCCGACTGCCGCCCGAACGAGGCGCTGGTGGAGTTCGGGCGGAACACCGACCTGCTGGTGACCGAGGCGACGCTGCCGCGGCCCGAGCGGACCGGTATCCGCGGACACCTCACTCCCGGCGAGGCCGGCGAGCACGCCGCGGCCGCCGGGGCCAAGCGCCTGCTGCTCACCCACATCTCTGACGAGCTCGACCCGGACTGGGCTCTGGCGGAGGCCAAGGCCCGGTACTCGGGGGCCGCCGAAATCGCGTTCGAGGGTCTGGAGATCACGGTTTGAGCCGGGCGATCCCGGTGTCTAAGCTACGTCCTCATGTCTGAACGCGATCTGTTTGCCAACTTTGCCCGGATGCGACGCGAGATGGACGAAATGCTGAGTGGCTCCTGGAGCAGAGCCACCTACATCAGCCGTCGTGCAAGCGGGTTCTCGCCCAACGTCGACGTCTATTACTCCGGCGACCCCCAGCGCGCGGTGGTCAAGTGCGACCTCGCCGGGATCGACCTCGCGACGGTCGGCATCGAGGTCAGTGGACGGCAGCTGACGATCATCGGCGAACGGCCGGTCCAGGAGACCGAGGGCCGCGTCTACCAGCAGGTCGAGATCCCCACCGGACCGTTCCGGCACGTGGTCGAGCTCCAGGTGGACGTGGAGTCCGACCGCGCCACCGCCACCTACGACGACGGCGTGCTGCGGGTCGAGCTGCCGCTCCGCTCCGAGACCGAGGTCACCCGACGGGTCCCGGTCGACCGGGCGCCGAAGGGTCGTGAGATTGATGGCTGACGCCGGCGACGGGGAGTCCGTGCCGGTGCTCGAAGTCGTCGAGGCCGGTCAGGAAGAGGACGCGATCCGGGAGCACTCGGAGCTGCCGGAGGCGATGCCGGTCCTGCCGCTGCGGGACACGGTCGCCTACCCGGACACGCTCTCCCCGCTCGGGGTGGGCCAGGAGCGCTCGATCAAGCTGGTCGACGACGTGCTGGCCTCCAACCGGATGCTGGTCATGGTCGCCTCGCGCGACCCGGAGGAGGACACCCCCTCGCCGGACCAGCTCCACGACGTCGGGGTCGTCGGCATCGTCACCCGGATGCTGAAGGTCCCGGACGGCACCATCAGGGTGCTCGTCCAAGGCAGCCAGCGGGTGCGGCTCGGACCGTACGTCGCCGAGAAGCCGTACCTGGTCGCGCGGATCACCGAGCTGCCGGACGTGGTCGACGAGACCCCCGAGCTCGAGGCGCTGACCCGCAACGTCCAGCGCACCTTCTCCGACATCATCGAGCAGATCCCGTACCTGCCCGAGGAGCTGCAGATGGCGGTCGCCAACGTCGACGACCCGTCCGCGCTCTCGCACCTGATCGCCGGAGCGCTCCGGATCCCGACCGAGGAGAAGCAGCAGCTGCTGGAGGAGGTCGACGTGACCCGGCGGCTCCGGCTCCTCTCCGAGATCCTGGCCCGCGAGCTGGAGGTGATCCAGCTCGGCTCCCAGATCCAGTCCGAGGTCCAGTCCTCGATCGACAAGGGCCAGCGCGAGTACTTCCTGCGCGAGCAGCTCAAGGCGATCCAGGCCGAGCTGGGCGAGGAGGACGAGCAGCAGGCCGAGGTCAACGAGCTGCGCGAGCGGATCGAGGAGGCCGGCCTGCCGGAATCGGTCCAGCAGGCGGCGGAGCGCGAGCTCTCCCGGCTGGAGAAGCTGCCCCCGGCGGCGGCCGAGCACGGCGTGATCCGCACCTACCTCGAGTGGCTGGTCGATCTGCCCTGGTCGCACGAGACCGAGGACAACCTCGACATCGAGCATGCCCGCGAGGTACTCGACACCGACCACTACGACATGGAGAAGATCAAGGATCGGATCCTTGAGTACCTGGCGGTGCGCAAGCTGAACCCGGACTCCCCGGGGCCGATCCTCTGCTTCGCCGGACCGCCCGGCGTGGGCAAGACCAGCCTCGGCAAGTCGATCGCCCGGGCGCTCGGACGCGAGTTCGAGCGGATCTCGGTCGGCGGCGTCCGGGACGAGGCGGAGATCCGCGGTCACCGACGGACCTACATCGGCGCGATGCCCGGCACGATCATCCGCGCGCTGCGCGACGCCGGCTCCCGCAATCCGGTGTTCATGATCGACGAGATCGACAAGATGGGATCGGACTTCCGCGGCGACCCATCCTCGGCCATGCTCGAGGTGCTCGACCCGTCCCAGAACGACACCTTCCGCGACCACTACCTGGACGTCCCCTTCGACCTCTCGGACGTGATGTTCATCGCCACCGCGAACGTGCTCGACACGATCCCCGGCCCGCTGCGGGACCGGATGGAGGTGATCAACCTCGCCGGCTACACGGTCGACGAGAAGCGTCACATCGCCCGCCGGTACCTGGTGCCGCGGCAGATCCGGGCGAACGGGCTCAAGCCCTCGCAGCTCAGCTTCACCGACCCGGCGCTGACCGCGATCATCGAGGAGTACACCCGCGAGGCGGGAGTGCGGAGCCTCGAACGGGAGATCGGCACCGTCTGCCGCAAGATCGCCCGGATCGTCGCCGAAGGCGGCGGCAGCGGCAAGCAGGTCAAGATCTCCGGCAAGCGGGTGCGCGAGCTGCTCGGCCGGCGGCGCGTCTTCTCCGAGACCCGGCGCCGGACCAAGGTCCCCGGCGTCTCGACCGGACTCGCCTGGACCCCGACCGGTGGCGACGTCCTCTTCATCGAGGCGACCGCGATGCCCGGCAACGGCAAGCTGGTGATCACCGGACAGCTCGGTGACGTCATGCGGGAGTCGGCCCAGGCGGCCGTCTCCTACGTGCGGGCCAACTCCCAGGCGCTGGCGCCCGGCCTGGAGGACAAGTGGTTCGCCTCCCACGACATCCACATCCACGTCCCCGCGGGGGCGGTGCCGAAGGACGGGCCGTCGGCGGGCGTGGCGATGACCGTGGCCCTGGTCTCGTTGATCACCCGCCGGCCGGTGCGCAACGACGTGGCGATGACCGGCGAGGTCACCCTGACCGGCCAGGTGCTGCCGATCGGCGGGGTCAAGGAGAAGTCGCTGGCCGCCCAGCGGGCCGGGATCAAGCTGGTGATCCTGCCGAGTCGCAACGAGGGAGATGTCGAGGAGATCCCCGAGCACGAACGGACCGGCATCCGCTTCGTCTACGCGGACAAGGTCCGGGACGCGTTGGACGCGGCCCTCGAAGGTTCGCGGTAGCGGTATTGTCGAAGTGACATTCACGAGAGGAGCAGCGACGACCAATGGGTATTGAGAACGCCACCAACAAGGCCGGACGGGCTTACGCCGCGGCCCGTGACAACCAGTACATCCGTCGGGTAGCCGAGGACGAGGAGCTGCGGGCCAGCCTGATCTCCGCGGTCCTCGCCGGGCGCAAGGCCTTCGACCGGATCTCCAACAGCCGCGCCTCCGCGGTCGAGTCCGTGACCAGCGACCGCAAGGTCAAGCGCGAGCTGCAGACCGCCGCCGCCTCCCTCCGGGATGCCGCCGAGCGGATCCAGACGCCGCCGAAGAAGCGTCACCCGATCCGCAAGCTGCTGCTCGCGGCCGTCGTCACCGGTGGACTCGTGCTGGTCTTCAGCGAGTCGGCCCGGAAGTCGGTCCTCGACGCGGTCTTCGGGGCCGAGGAGGAGTTCGTCTACACCTCGACGACCTCCGCGCCGCAGACCAACGGAACCCCGGTCGGGGAGTAGCCAGAACCGAGCTTTCGGCATCGGGAAGCGGCCAAAGGAGTCGCTTCCCTAGACTTGCGCGTCCTCATGGAGCGCAGGGAAGACATACGAAACATCGCGATCGTGGCCCACGTC
>JBEBTS010000164.1:0-4770 GCA_040393665.1 Conexibacter woesei | reverse complement strand
TCACCCTCGTCGGGGTGACCTTTCCGGCGAAACAGCGACAGGGCCTACTCCTCGCTTGAGGACTCGTCGGAACCGGCGTCCTCGGCAGCTTCGCCGACGACTTCCGGCTCGGCCTCGGGCTCGTCGGTATCCGGCTCGGCCTCGACTCGCGGCGGGGTGAGGGTGACGATCGTGATCTCGGCGGGGTCGTCGGCGATCAGCGTCACGCCCTCGGGCGCGGTCAGGTCCTCCAGGGTGAGCACGTCGAGGATCTCCATCGCGGAGACGTCCAGCGTGAGCAGGTCCGGGATGTCGGTGGGCAGCGCCTCGACCGTGACCTCGCGGGTGACGTGCTCGAGCACGCCGCCCTGCTTCACGCCGGGGGCGACGTCGTCGCCGGACAGCTCGACCGGGACCTCGGCCTGGATCGCGACCGAGAGGTCGACCTGCTGGAGGTCGAGATGATTGAAGTCGCCGCGCACCGGGTGATGCTGCACCTCCTTGACCACGACCGGGACCGCGGAGGATCCTTCGATCTCGAGGTCGAACAGGGCGTGCCCCTCCTGGATGATGACGCGGAGATCACGGCTCGCCACCTGGAACGCGGTCGCATCCTCGCCGCCGGAGTAGACGACCCCGGGGATCTTCCCGTCGCGGCGGAGGCGACGGGAGGTGCGGGAGCCGAAGTCGGTACGGGGCGTAGCGGTGAGTGTTGCGCGTTCGGAAGCCATAGAACAGGGAAGGATAGAGAAGGACGTACCCTTGGCGCATGGCGGATGATTCGAAGATCCCAAAAGGGCGCCTCCGCCGCTCCGCGAAACTGGGCACGGCGATCGGCTCCCAGGGGGCGAGATACGCGGGCACCAAGGCCTCGAACCTGGTCCGGAGCGGCGATTCGGCCCAGGAGAAGCTGGACCGGAGGCACCTGGAGACGGCGGCGAAGATGGTCTCCACGCTCGGCCAGATGAAGGGCGCCGCGATGAAGATCGGCCAGTTCGCGTCCTTCATCGACATCGAGTTCATCCCCGAGGAGTACCGCGAGATCTACCAGGAGCAGCTCGCCTCGCTGCGTGACGACGCCCCGGCCATGCCGTGGGAGCAGGTCGAGAAGGTGCTGCTGGAGGAGTACGACGGCGAGCCGCTGGAGTCGATGTTCGAGTCGATCGAGCGCGAGGCGATCGCCGCCGCCTCGATCGGCCAGGTCCACCGCGGCAGGCTGCTCGACGGCCGCGAGGTGGCGATCAAGATCCAGTATCCGGGGATCGCCGAGGCGCTGGAGGCGGACCTGCGGAACGCCGGGATGCTGATGCAGCTCGCCCGCGCCCTGGCCCCCGGCCTGGACGCGAAGGCCGTCACCCGGGAGTTGCGGGAGCGGGTGCTGGAGGAGCTCGACTACGAGTACGAGGCCCAGAACCAGCGCTCCTTCTCGCGGGCCTACCGGGGACACCCGTTCATCTACGTGCCGGACGTCCTGACCCGACTCTCGCGCCGACGGGTCCTGGTCACCGAGTTCGTGCGGGGCATCGGGTTCGAGCAGATCAAGCAGCTGGATCACGAAGCGCGGAGCCGGTTCGGCGAGATCCTCTTCCGGGGCAGCTTCGGCTCGATCTACCACCTGCAGCACTTCAACGCGGACCCCCACCCCGGCAACTACGTGCTGATGGACGACGGCCGGGTCGCCTTCCTCGACTTCGGCATGACCAAGAAGCTGGACCGGGAGCAGATCGAGCTGGAGCAGCGCGCGGTGGACGCCGCCGTGCGGAACGACCCGGAAGGGCTGAGCCAGGCGCTCAACGACCTCGGGTTCATCAAGCGGCCGTCGAAGGTCGACGCCGAACGGCTGATGAACCACGTCAAGGCGGTCGGCGGCTGGTACATGGAGGATCGCGAGCTGGAGATCGACCCGTCCCTGGTGATGAAGGCGATCGAGGCGACCCACGATCCCCGGTCGGAGTACTACGACCTGATGCGACGCGAGTCGATGCCGGCCGACGAGCTGATGGGCCGTCGCATGGAGATGGGCGTCTTCGCCGTGCTCGGGCAGTTGCGGGCGAGGCGGAACTGGCACCGGATCATGCGGGAGTGGGTCTACGCCGACCCGCCGGCGACCGAGCTCGGCCGCCTCGAGTGGGAGTACTTCGAGTCCCGGGGAGTGGCGCAGGTTCCCGGGCTGCCGCTGCCGTGATCCGGATCGGCCACAAGGGCGCCGACTCGCTCGTCCCCGGGAACACGGTGGCGAGCTTCGTCCGGGCGGTCGAGGTCGGGGTCGACCTGATCGAGTTCGACGTGCTGTGGCTGCCGGACGGGAACCCGGAGCTGCCGGCCCGGGAGCGTTCGGAGCTGGTCGTCGCCCACGACTGGTCGGCCGCCGCGGCCGGCCCGGTCCCCACCCTGGATCAGGCGCTCGCCGCGTTCGCCGAGCCGCCGCTGGACCGGGTCGGGATCAACCTGGACATCAAGCTGCCCGGCCGCGAGGAGGAGATCGTGGCCCTGGTCAGGGATCACGGCCTGATCGGCAGGGCCTCGATCTCGACCATGGAGATCCCCACCGTGGAGCGGATCGGCGCGCTGGAGCCCGACCTCCGCCGCGGCTGGACGGTGCCGCGGGTCACCCGGGACTGGACCTCGCGCCCGTGGATGAGGCCGGTGGTCGCCGCCGGCGCCGCGACCTTCCGGCGTCGGCTGCCGCGCGTCGTCCGCGCGGGCATCCCCCGGCTCGGGGTGGGCTCCGTCTGGGCCTTCCACGGGATCGTCACCCCGCGGCTGGTCGAGGCCGTGCACGGGGCGGGCGCGGAGCTGAACGTCTGGACGGTCGACGATCCCGGCGAGGTCGCCCGGTTCCGGGCGATGGGGGTCGACGGCGTCTGCTCGAACGACCCCCGGCTGCTCCAGCCCCACGGCCCACGCCCATAGCCCGGTCGAACTGAGCGCGGAGGCGCGTGCCGGCGAGCGCTTGTGCGCGCAGTCCGGTTCTCGCCAGTCGGCGAGGCGGCGAACGCGCCGCGGCGCCCGGATCAGATCGTGGTCGGGGCCGGGCCCATCGGGCTGCCGCCCTTGCGCCGGACCGCGCCCTCCATGTCCTCCGAGGTGAAGGTGGCGACCGCCTCGCCGTTCGCGGCGTACCGGTAGAGCGCGACCCCGAAGATGGTCGCCAGGGCCGTCTGGATCAGGGTGGCGATGATCAGGATGACCGCCCCGATCGCGATCAGGATCGCCCCGCCGACGCCGGTCGTCGCCCAGAGCGCGATCCCGGCGACGATCAGCAGCCCGCCCGGCAGGATGCCGAGCAGGAAGACCGCGCCGCCGATCGCGATGGTGCCGGTGATCTGCTCGCCCCAGCGGCTCTTGAGCAGGGAGCCGCACCGGCGGATGGTGCCGATCGGGCCGGTGCCCTCGAGCGCGATCACCGGGACGGCGAGGAAGGTGACCAGGCCCCAGGCGGCGGCCGCGAGCGAGCCGAAGATCGCCCCGGCGACGCCGAACCGCTCCTGGATGGCGCGGACGATGGTCATCACCACGGTGGCCACGAAGGCCCAGCCCGCGATCGCGCCCATCCGCGACGAGGCGACCGCCATCCCCTGGCCGAACGAGGCTTCCTCGCCCCGCATCCGATGATCGGCGCTGGCCGCCAGCCCGACCGCGAAGTAGTAGTTGACGAAGGCGATCAGGTAGGTGCCGACGGCGATCAGGACGATCCCGATCGCCTCCGGGCCGGACTCGACGTAGTAGGCGCCGGGCACCAGCAGCAGGATCCCGAGGGCGAGGCTGGCCAGCCCGGCGATCACCGGGAACCGGATCAGCCCGGGGTCCCCGGAGAGGACGCCCCAGCTCTTCTTGGTCAGCAGCCAACCGCTCTTGATTCTCCTGATCATGAACCCATCCTAAGCCACGATTCGGCGCCTTCCGGCGGATCCAGTTTGACAGTCGGTAGGACTCCGACTATCTTCCTTCGTAGGAGTCCTACTAATCAAGGAGGCGGCTTTGACCGACACCACCGCAACACCGAGTCAGGAAGCGAACGAGTTCGGGGACATCCCCGGCTACACCTACGGCGATCCGGGGCTGGCGCCGTCGCCGGTCGACGCCGAGGCGATCGAGCTCTTGGAGGCGACCCTGCTCTGGAGCGACGAGGACGACCGCAGCCTGGCGCTGGCCGGAGAGGTGCTCGCCGATCAGGTCGATGACGTGCTCGAGCTCTGGTACGGATACGTCGGCTCCCACCCCCACCTGGTCGCCTACTTCGCCGACCGCGAAGGCGAGCCGGACGGGCAGTATCTGGCCCGGGTGCGCGAACGCTTCGCCCAGTGGGTCCGCGACGTCTGCTCCCGGCCGCGCGATCAGGCCTGGCGCGACTATCAGCACGAGATCGCGCTGCGCCACACCACGGCGAAGAAGAACCACACCGACGGCGCCGATGCCCCGCCCTACGTGCCGCTCCGCTACATGATCGCGTTCATCTTCCCGATCACCGCGACCATGAAGCAGTTCCTCGGCGCGCAGG
Organism: Conexibacter woesei; assembly: GCA_040393665.1. Classification (GTDB taxonomy): domain Bacteria; phylum Actinomycetota; class Thermoleophilia; order Solirubrobacterales; family 70-9; genus 67-14. The sequence continues at coordinate 290 of JBEBTS010000164.1, read as the reverse complement.
GCCACGACGCCGCGACCGTCGAGGCGATGCACGCGGCCTGGTTCAAGGCGGTGGTGCTGCATGTCTGCCTCTGGTCGCAGCCATATGCTCCAGAGGTCTGGTGACCACGAGCAAGACCGATCTCGACGAACAGATTGCCGATGCGTTGGAGCGCGTCGGCCAGGCCCTGCGGGTCCGGCTCGGCGACAGCGCGAGGGACCTGGGGCTGAGCCCGACCCAGGCCCAGGTGGTCCTGCGCCTGGCCTCCGATCCGCCGCCGCTGCGGCGGATAGGAGCGCTCGCCGCCCCGC
>JBEBTS010000163.1:0-4808 GCA_040393665.1 Conexibacter woesei | reverse complement strand
ATGCCGCAGCGCGCCGGAAGTTCCAACAGGAGGACAAGTTTCGGAGATGGCGGAACCGTCAGAAAAGAGTCAAGTGAGGGCTACCATGGAAGAGACCATGCTCCGGGGCAAGTACAGGATCAGGACTCGACTGAGAGGGAGGCTGCCTCGTCCGCTGCTTTGGCTCGCGCCCAAGGGGCGGGGTGACTGTGGCGGGCACGAGTGGTATCGCGCCGAGGGCGAGATCTGGCGTTGCTACCACTGCGAGACGGGCGAGTCTCATGGCAGTCCGCTCAGCGAAGCGGATCAGGTGCTCGCCACCGCCCAAGCGCTGCGCGTTGCCGCCGACCTCCCCAGCTCCGACGCGAACGATCGGATGATCGCTCGCCTGCTCGGCGAGCTCGACAGCTCGGTTCACCCGTTGGCTGAGCAGATGAGAGCCGAACCGAGCGAGGCCGCGAGACGTCTCGCGTCGTCACCCGACCTCACCTGAGATCGCGGTTAGGGAGTGGCCGGCAGGACGGCGATCTGTTCGAGGTCGAACTTGCCGTCGGCGTCGGCGGGATCGTCGCCGAGCGGGTAGTTGCCGGTGAAGCAGGCGTCGCAGTGGACGTCGGCCGGGGTGCCGACCGCCTCGTAGACGCCCTCCATCGAGAGGTAGGCGAGGGTGTCGGCGCCGATCTCCGCGGCGATCTCCTCGATCGTGCGGTTGTGGGCGACCATCTCCTCGCGGGCCGACATGTCGACCCCGTAGTTGCAGCCGAAGCGGATCGGCGGGGCGGAGATCCGGAGGTGGACCTCCTCGGCCCCGGCGTCGCGCAGCATCTTGACGAGGTGCTTGGTGGTGTTCCCGCGGACGATCGAGTCGTCGACCACGACCACGCGCTTGCCGGAGATGATCTCCGGTAGCGGGTTGAACTTCATCCGGAGGCCGTGCTTGCGCAGCTCCTGTCCGGGCTGGATGAAGGTGCGGGCGACGTACCGGTTCTTGATCAGGCCGTCGTCCTGAGGCATGCCGGAGGCGCGGGCATAGCCGCGGGCGGCCGGGGTCCCGGAGTCGGGGACGGCGATCACCAGGTCAGCCTCGACCGGGGCCTCGCGCCACAGGATCTCGCCCATCTGGCCGCGTACCTCCTGCAGCCGCTTGCCCTCGAGCTTGGTGTCGGGGCGGGAGAAGTAGATGTGCTCGAAGACGCACATCGCGGTGCGCTCCGACTTCACCACCTGGCGGGACTCGAGGCCGCGTTCGCTGAGCGAGATCATCTCGCCCGGGTTGACCTCGCGCACGAGGTCGGCGCCGATGATGTCGAAGGCGCAGCTCTCCGAGGCGACCACGTACCGGCCGTCCGGGAGCTGACCAAGCGAGAGCGGCCGGATGCCGAGCGGGTCGCGGAAGGCGACGATCGCGTGCTTGGTCATCACCACGGTCGAGTACGCCCCCTGGAGCTTGGGCATCACGTTCGCGACCGCGTCCTCGACGTGGCGGCCGTAGTCGCAGGAGATCAGGGCGGCGATGATCTCGGAGTCGGTGGTGCCGCGGAACTTGAGGCCCTTCCGGCGGAGCCGGTTGTAGAGGTCGACCGCGTTGGTCAGGTTGCCGTTGTGGGCGAGGGCCAGCTCCCGGCCGTCGTCGCGCCAGATCGGCTGGGAGTTCTCCCAGGAGCCGCCGCCCGTGGTCGAGTAGCGGACGTGGCCGATCGCCATGTCGCCGGTCAGGGCGCGCAGCTTGTCCTCGTCGAAGACCTGGGAGACCAGGCCGCCGTCGCGCATGGTGGTGATGTGGCCGCCCTCGCAGGTGGCGATGCCCGCCGACTCCTGCCCGCGGTGCTGCAGGGCGTAGAGGGAGAAGTAGGCAAGACGGGACACGTCGTGACCCGGCGCGTAAACGCCGAAGACACCACATTCATCACGAGGTCCGTCGCGGTCCGGAACAGTCGGCTCGCTCAAGGTCTGGAGGCCACCAATGCAGGATCGGGTAACAAGGCGTAGGCGGTCTACCTACATAGGGAGAGTAGCAGCGACGCTCCCGGGGCTGTTTCGGTCGGCCGATCGCGCGGTAGTTTCGGCATGAGAGCTAATTCCGCGTGACCCCGAGGCAGAGGAGGTCGGGTCATCGCCGGCGACACAGGATTCCCGAAGCAGGACGCCCAGAACGACTTCTCCCGAGCCCGGCGGCGGCAGGTCCTGCGCCGGCTCTCCGGGCGGCTGCGTCGCGAGCCGGACGACATCGACCAGATCCTCCCGTTCGAGGAGGTGCTCGAGGCGCTCGGCCGGACCGGCGAGAGGAACCTCGGCCTGCGCACGATCGAGCTGGCCTCGATCGTCGGCACGGTCGATCGCGGTCGCGACTTCGACCGGAGCTTCCGCCCCACCTCCCACCGGGTCAGGCAGCGCTGGGAGCGGATCGCGGCCGCCATGCGGCGCGGCGAGAGCATGCCGCCGATCAAGGTGTTCCGGGTCGGTGACGCCCACTTCGTCGAGGACGGGCATCACCGGGTGTCGGTCGCCCGCCAGCTCGGCCTGGAGACGATCGAGGCGCGGGTGATCGAGGTACGGACCGCGGTCAGCCCCGGCGACCTCCGTCTCGGCGACCTCCCCTTGAAGAGTCACGAACGGCTCTTCTTCGAGCGGGTGCCGTTGCCGCCGGAGTGGCGGGCGCGGATCGTGCTGCGCCAGGACCGCGCCTACGCCGCGCTGGCCGAGGGGGTGGAGGCTTGGGGGTTCCGGGCGAGCCAGGCGGCCGGCCGCTTCATGAGCCGGTCCGAGGTCGCCGACCTGTGGTTCCGCGAGGAGTACGAGCCGGTGATCGCGATGCTCCGGGCCGCCGACATGATCGGGGGCGGCACCGAGACCGAGGCCTACGCGGCGGTCAGCGCCTACCGGTACATGCTGCTCCGCACCCACCGGTGGGACGAGTCGGTGATCGAGCAGGTGCGCCAGGCCATGGCCCGCGGGTGAGGCCGCGAGCCGCTCCGGTCGGCCCCGATCAGTCGGGCCGGCCCAGCCGCTCGCCCGAGTCCGGGTCGAACAGCAGCAGCCGCTCGGGATCGACCCAGAGCTCGAGGCTCTCGCCGCGGCGGGCCTTGCTCTCGGCGGCGAGCCGGGCCACGATCTGGTTGGTGTCCCCGCCGGCCAGCTCCTCCAGGCCGGCCGCGGAGGCCGCCTCCTCCACCCGTCCGGTCTCTTCGCTGCCGGCGTCGAAGTAGGCGTAGAGCTCCGACCCCATCGACTCGACCAGGTCGATCTTCGCCTCGAAGGTCACGCCGGCCCCGAGGTGCTCGCCGACCAGCTCGGCGTCCTCGAAATGCTCGGGCCGGATGCCGGCGATCACCTCACGCCCCTCGGCCGAGTCGCCGAGCTCCGACTTCAGGTCGTCGCTCAGCGGCAGGGTCGCGAACGGCAGCTCGATCTCGGTCGCCTTGATCCGGGCGTGGACGAAGTTCATCGCCGGCGACCCGATGAAGCCGGCGACGAACAGGTTGACCGGCTCGTTGTAGAGCTCCGACGGTGGGCCGACCTGCTGGACCACCCCGGAGCGCATCACCGCGACCCGGTCACCGAGCGTCATCGCCTCGGTCTGGTCGTGGGTCACGTACACGGTCGTCGTGCCGAGCCGGGACTGGAGCTGGGCCACCTCGGTCCGCATCTGGACCCGGAGCTTGGCGTCGAGGTTCGAGAGCGGCTCGTCCATCAGGAAGGCCTTGGGGTCGCGCACGATCGCCCGGCCCATCGCGACCCGTTGGCGCTGACCGCCGGAGAGGTTGGCCGGCCGGCGGTCGAGGTGCTCGGTCAGGTCGAGGGTCTCCGCCGCCTCCTCCACCTTGCGGTCGATCTCCTTCTGGTCCACCTTGGCCAGCTTCAGGGCGAAGCCCATGTTCTCCCGCACCGTCATGTGCGGGTAGAGCGCGTAGTTCTGGAAGACCATGGCGATGTCGCGATCCTTCGGCGCCCGGTCGTTGACCTGCTCGCCGCCGATCCTCAGCTCGCCGTCGGTGATGTCCTCCAGCCCGGCGATCATGTTGAGCGCGGTCGACTTGCCGCAGCCGGACGGTCCGACCAGGATCATGAACTCGCCGTCCTTGATCTCCAGGTCCATCGACTTGACGGCCTCGAAGCCGTCGCCGTAGCGCTTGGTCACGTGGTCGAGGACTATGTCTGCCATCGGTCGGTTCCTTTCTAGCCCTTGACCGCCCCGGAGGTGAGCCCGGCGACGATCCGGCGTTGGAAGAGCAGGACGAAGATGATGATCGGGACGGTCACGATCACCGCGGCGGCGGCGATGTTCCCCGTCGGCTGGGTGAACTGCGAGTCCCCGGTGAAGAAGGCCAGCGCCGCCGGCACGGTGCGCGACGCATCGGACGAGGTCAGCGAGATCGCGAACAGGAAGTCGTTCCAGGCGAAGATGAAGACCAGGATCGCCGCCGTGAACATGCCGGGCGCGGCGAGCGGGGCGATCACCTTGGTGAACGCCTGGAACGGCGTCGCTCCGTCGATCTGGGCGGCTTTCTCCAGGTCCCACGGGATCTCGCGGAAGAAGGCGACCAGGGTGTAGATCGCCAGGGGCAGGGAGAAGGTCAGGTAGGGGATGATCAGCCCGATCCAGGTGTCGTAGAGACCGAGCGTCCGCCACATGTCGAACAGCGGCCCGACCGTGGAGATCGGGGGGAACATCGCGATCGCCAGGGCACCGGCCAGCATCATCCCCCGCCCGGGGAACTCGAGCCGGGCGATCGCGTAGGCGGCGAAGCTGGCCAGCACGATCGAGATCACCGTGGTGATCAGGGCGATGCCGAGCGAGTTGATCAGCGGCTTGATGAAGGGGCTCTCGG
>JBEBTS010000162.1:0-4817 GCA_040393665.1 Conexibacter woesei | reverse complement strand
GGCTTCATCGCCGGCAAGGCCGAGGTGATCGACTACCTGCGGATCACCTCCCGCTCCTTCATCTTCAGCGCCTCCGGGGTCCCGGCCGCGGTCGGCGCCGCCCTGGCCGCGGTCAAGATCTGCCGCAGCGAGGGGCCGACGCTCTACAAGCGGCTGCTCGACAACGCCGAGTACCTCCGCCACGGCCTCGAGGACCTCGGGCTCGAGGTGGTCCAGCCGGGCCGGATGCCGGACGGCTCGGTCGCCACGACCCCGGTTGTCCCGGTCGTGATCGGCGAGGACTGGCAGGCGATCCTGGTCTGGAAGGCGCTCTACGACGCCGGGGTCTACACCAACGTCGCGATCCATCCCGCAGTGCCGCACGGCGCCGCCCTGCTCCGGACCAGCCTCATGGCGACGCACGAGAAGGAGCACCTCGATCGCGCGCTGGAGATCACCGGCGAGGTGATCGGTCAGTTCGACGGGCTCGGAAAATGAGCCGTCAAAGAAAATCCTGCTCTTAGCGACCTTTCGGCTCCGACCCCATTGACGCGGTCGGAGCGAACGCATAGGTTCCCCATATCGCTTGCGCCGGACGGATATCCGGCCGCAGGCGGGGAGAGGTAACCCCGGACCGGATAGTCCGAGCAGACTCCTTTGCAGTTCCAGTCATTCAACACCGTCCCCTGAAGGGAGGACCGCCCGTGGAAATAACCGCCACCGCCGATTCATCCTCATCCGCCGGCTCTGCTGTACCCCAGCACCTGCAGGCGCTCGCCCATGCCAACCGTGTGCGTCTGGCCCGCGCCAGCCTCAAACGGGAGATCGGGAGCGGCGCGCTCCCGGTCACCAAGGTGATCACGGAATGTCCCTGGCAGGCGGAGAGCATGACCCTGTCCGAGCTGCTGCGCAGCCAGCCGCGCTGGGGCCGCACCCGCACCCGCAAGCTCCTCACCGCCGTGGGGCTCTCCGAGAACAAGCGTCTCGACACTTTGACCGAGCGTCAGCGGATGCTCCTGGTCAGCCAGCTCCGACCTCACTAGGTCGGAGCCCTGCCGCCCGGGCGGGCTCAGCGAAGCCGGTAGCTGAGTCCGCCCGAGGCGCGCTGGAAGCGGTCACGGAAGAACCACAGCCCGAGCCCGAAGACGGCCAGGCCAATTACCAGGCACTGCCACAGCACCAGGGTGAAGACGAAGAACGTGACCCCGGTGGCGATGACGAAGCCCACCCCGGCGAGCAGGGTGGTGTGGGAGCGGTAGCCGGCCAGGTGCTCGCGCAGGGACAGCTCGAGACCGCCGAGCGATCCCAGTCCGAGCCCGATCAGCAGCCGGGTCGGGTTGCTGGTGACGACCCCGACCACGATCAGGACCAGGCCGGCCAGCACGGCCAGCTGCATCAGCGGGAAGCTGCCCCACGGGGCGGGCGGCGGGCCGTCGGGCAGCCGGGAGGATGACCCGTCCGCCGCCTTGGCGGCGTTGCCGCCCGTTCCGACGGCCGGTTCAGCCTTCGGTCGCGGCGCCGGCCGGGGCCGGGGCTTCCTCTTCTTCCTGCTCTTGCTCGCCATCGAGCAGGGAGCGTACCTGTGACGCCAGCTCCTCCGGCGTGGTCCGGCCGATCTCGGCCCGCCGGAGCACCCCGCCAGGATCGACGAAGAGGAAGGTCGGGCACCCTCCGACCCGGTAGATGTTGGAGACGGCGCCGTCGCGGTCGTAGCCGACCGGGACCCGCCAGCCGTGCTCGGCGATCAGCTCCCGCACCCGGTCCCGGTCGTCCCGCACGTTGATCGAGACCGCCCCGACCCGCCCCCGGAACCGGGCGGCGACCTCGTCGAAGACGTCCTGGTAGCCGATGCACTCGGATGCGCCCTTCGTGAACCAGAACGAGATCACGAGCGGCTTCCCGAAGAAGTCGCAGATCCGCAGGACGTCTGAGCCCTCGACCTCGCAGGCCCGCTCGGGGTCGATGTTGGCGTCGCCGTCGAGGTCGGACTCGGCCACCGGGACCGCGAACGGGGCGATCTTCTCGCCGATCCCGACGTTCCCGATTCCGACCGTGCCGGAGTCGGTCGTGCGCAACGCGTTGACGGCGGCCACGACCATCACCACCACGAACAGGACGCCGACCAGGGCGACGTAGTTGAAGGGGCGGCCGGAGCCGCTCACCGCCGCTCCAGCCAGACCAGGACGGCCGGCAGGATCAGGGCGACGCCGGCCAGCGCGACGGCGAGGTCGACCACCGCGATCAGCCCGAACTCGCGCAGCATGCCGATGTCCGAGGCGGCCAGGGCGGCGAAGCCGGCGATCGCGGTAACGCCCGAGGTGGCGACGGCCATCCCGGTCCGGCCGTAGCTCCGCCGCAGGGCGTCGGCCAGGCCCGCCCCGGCCTCACGCTCCTGGTAGTACCGACCGGCCAGGATCACGCTGAACTCGGTCGCGATCGCGATCACGAGGACCGAGAGCACCGCGGAGAGCGGGTTGAGCGGCAGGTCCAGAGCGGCGACGATCAGGGCCGACCAGCCGCCGGCGACCACGATCGGGACCAGCGGCACCAGCATCCGGCGGAAGGACCGGTAGGCGAGCAGCAGGACCAGCGCGATCGCGACGATCCCGGCGACGATCAGCAGGTAGCGCGAGGCGGCGAGATCCTCCATCGAGGCGGAGATCACCACGGGCAGCCCGGTCACGGTCGCGGTCACGCCGGGCGGCGGCCCCTGCCCGCCGCGCGAGTCGGACACCGCCCGCTCGACCATCCCGATCACGGCCTGCTGGCGGTCGACCGAGCCGGTGCGGATCGCGAAGGGCAGGTTGGTCTCGGTCGCGGGGAGGCCCTTGGCCAGCCCGCCGGCGATCATCGCCTCCCGCTCGTTCAGCGGCAGCCCGCGCAGGACCGAGCGGATCTGGCGGGAGGTCTGTCCCTGCTCGGCGGGATTGACGAAGTCGGTGATCGCCGGTCCCGGGCAGAGCTCGGCCCGCTCGCAGGAGATGCCCTCCGCCGCGGTCTCCCCCAGGTACCCGCTCTGCGTGAGGATCTCGTCGCGGACGGCGCCGGCCCACTTGACCACGGCGGGCGAGGTGACGTCCGGCGCCCGGACGATCAGGTCCAGGTTGCCGGAGGTCCCGGTGGCCTCCTCGACCTCGAGGAGGTCCTTGACCGCCTCGGCCCGGGTCGGCAGCAGTTGGTTGATCTCGGTGCCGGAGCGGGCCTGGGTGCTGACCGCCCAGCCGCAGGCGGCGACGATCAGCCCGATCAGCGCGATCCGGCCGGGAGCGACGATCGCCATCGCGAGCAACGGCTTGAAGCGCCGCCTGACGGCCGGCATCAACCCGAAGGACTCGAGCGGCGAGGCCGAGCCGCGCTGGCGGCCGCGCAGGGCCAGGGCCGAGAACCCGGTGACGAAGGTGACGAGGAAGCCGACCAGGACCCCGGCGCCCAGCATCACGCCGAACTCGGAGACCAGCGGCAGGTCCGAGATCAGGAGGGCGCCGAAGCCGAAGGCGGTGGCGACGCAGGCGACCGCGATCATCGGCAGGCCGAGCGTGCCGGTCGTGCGGGCGGCGCTGACCGGGTCCGCGTCCAGGTCGGCCTCATCGAGCCGGGCCTGGATCTGGACCGCGTAATCGACGGTCAGGCCGATCAGGATCGGCGCCGCCCCGACTGCGGCCAGAGAGAACTCGCCGCCGAGCAGTCGCAGCAGGCCCGCCGCCACCGACAGCGCGGCCAGGGCGACCGCGAGTGGCAGCAGCCGCCAGGCCGAGCCGAGGACGAGCGCCAGGGCGACCGCCATCAGGACCAGCGCGACCAGCGCGAGGATCACGACTCCGGTCTGGAGCGAGTCGGCCAGCCCATCGAAGACGACCGGCGATCCCGACACAACGTATGACACCTTGTCCAGCTTGACCGACGGGTCGTCGGTCGCCCGGCGGATCAGGTCCAGGGCCTCGGTCCGCTCGGCCGCGCTCAGGTCGCTCCGGAGCCGCACGACGATCTGGGCCGCCTCGTTGGTGGGAAAGAGGTAGGACAGCCTCGGCTTCGGACCGGACCGTGATCCGCCCTCCCCGAAGACGACCCGGTTGATGAAGTCCTGATCCTCGAGGCTGGGCGGCGAGGTCAGGCCGTAGCGGGCGACCACTTCCATCCCGAGCTTGAGCTGACGCTGCCGCTCGACCGCCTCCCGGGGCGAGGTGGGCAGCTTGGCCAACCGGTCGATCTGCTCCTGGTAGACCTCGCTGATGCCCTGGGCGGCCCGTCCGAGGAAGGTGGCCGGGCCGGCCAGCACCTTGACCGGATCCAGCTCCGAGAGCCGCAGGCAGATCCGGTAGAGCTGCCCCCTCCCCCGCTTGATGTCTCCGGCGAGGCAGGTCTCGAGGACGTTCAGCCGGGCGAGGTTCGCCGGGGTGAGCGTCTCGACCAGTGGCCCCTGGGCCAGGACGACGACGGGATCGCCGCCGAACGACTTCGCCGCCTGCTCGGTGTCCCGGTAGGCGGCCGCGTCACGGTCGAAGAAGGCGTCCTCGACCGGCTGCGAGCCCATGCCGGTGGCGCCCCACACCGCGGCCGCCACCAGGGCGGCCACGACGACGAGGACCGGCCACGGCCGGCGGGCGATCGCCGCGGCGACGGCGCCGAAGGCCCGGGCGGGACTCAATCCATCGCGAGCGGGCCGCTCACGTCAGCCTGCAGGAACTGGTGCACGAACTCGTTGTCGGATTCGAACAGCTCGTCCTTCGGCCCGCTTTCGACGATCCGGCCCTTCCAGAGGACCGCGATGAAGTCGGCGATCCGGCGGGCGGTGCCGAGGTCGTGGCTGATCACCATGTAGCAGCCGCCGCTCTCGGCGT
>JBEBTS010000161.1:0-4883 GCA_040393665.1 Conexibacter woesei | reverse complement strand
CTTTGAGCGTCATGCCCGCTTCCCCGACGGCGACGCCGCAACACATCAAAGACGTAAACACCCGCTATCACGACGCTGCGGCTGAATCCTACGATGCCAAGTGGGGCATCGACTTCAGCGACATCGGTCAGCATCAGACCGCGCTCAAGCTGAAGAAGGCGCTCGGCGGGAAGCTGCCCGAGCCGTTCGGGGACGCACTCGAGATCGGTGCCGGGACCGGGTACTTCTCGCTCAACCTCGCCACCCAGGGGCTGATCGAGAACCTGACCGCGACCGACATCTCCCCCGGCATGCTCAAGTCGCTGGCCGCAACGGCGAAACGTCTCGGGGTCCCGGTCGAGACCGTGGTCACCGAGGCCGAGGTCCTGCCGTTCGAGGACGAGTCGTTCGACGTGGTGCTCGGCCACGCCATCCTCCATCACATCCCCGACCTGGACAAGGCGTTCTCCGAGTTCTTCCGCGTCCTGCGTCCCGGCGGCGTGATCGTCTTCTGCGGCGAGCCGTCGCGCTACGGCGATCGCCTCGCGGTCGTGCCGAAGAAGACCGGGACCTTCGTCTCGCCGCTCTGGCGCCGGCTGGTCGGGGCCGAGACCCTGACCCACACCGAGGAGGAGCTGGCCGACGACGAGCACAGCCTCGAGCCCGAGGTCGACGTCCACGCCTTCGCTCCCGCCGATCTCCGCGCGATCCCGCCGCGGGCCGGCTTCGAGGACACCAAGGTCAACGGCGAGGAGCTGGTCGCCAACGTCTGGGGCTGGGGCATGCGCTCGATGGAGTCCACCGCCACCCCGGACTCGATCCCGCACCGCTGGCGCAACTTCGCCTTCCGCAGCTACATCGCCTTCCAGAAGGTCGACAACAACGTGCTCGAGCCTCACCTCCCGGCCGAGCTCTTCTACAACCTCCTGCTCTCCGCCCGCAAGCCGGCCTGAGCTCAACCTCCGGGCCAGCCGAGGCCCCAGCCCCTCTCGGGGCTCGCCGGCACCCAACCCCACACGATTCGCTGGGGCGATCGCTCCAGCAGAAAACGAGCGATCGCCCCGGCGAAGTCGGAGCTTGCTGCCCGGGGCTCAGGGTTTCCGGTGCTCAGGACGCCCGAGGTTCGGGGTGTCCGGGGCGCAGGACGCCCGAGGTTCAGGGTGTCCGGGACCGGCGGCCGGATGGACTGGCTCCGCCTAGTGTCGGCGGACGCGGAACAGGCGGACCGGCTTCTTCAGGCCCTTGAACTTGTGCTCTCCGACCTTGGAGTAGCGGAAGGCATCGCCGGCCGCCTCGACGGCCGCGGCCTCGGCCAGGACCGAGTCGGGACGAGCCGCCTCGGTGATCCGGCTGGCCAGGTTGACCGGGTTGCCGAACCAGTCGCCCACCTGCGGCGTCGCCAGGCCGCGGGCGACGCCGACCCGCAGGGCGGGCAACTCCGACCCGGCGTCCCGGCCGGCGTTCCGACCGACCTCGATGAACCGGAGGGCCGCGTCGAACAGGGCCGCCCCGTCCTCCGAGACCAGCATCGCCGCGTCCCCGATCAGCTTGACCAGGCGCACCTCGGGGTTGGTCACCTCGATCGCGACCGACTCCAGCAGCTTGGCGACGGTGCCGATCTGCTCCAGCTCCGAGCGCTCCCCCATCCGGGTGAAGCCGACCAGGTCGGCGAAGCAGACCGAGACCTCGACCGCCCCGCCTGACCCGAACCAGCCCGGCGCGTCCATCGCCATGACCTGGCTGCGGAGCTGATCGACGAAATGAGATCGCAGCGCGTAGGTGACCGCCTCCTCGCCCATCGGCAGCAGCTCCCGGGCCGCGTCCCGGAGCTGCATCGCCGCCTCGTACTCGTCGGCGTCGGGATCGACGATGTCGGTCGAGACCAGATCCCGATGGACCTGGGCGATCCGGGCGGCGCTGGACCCGACGACCCGGGTCACGGCGAGCATGTTGTCCAACGGCAGCCCCGCGTCCATGAACTTGCGGAGCCGCTTGGCGGCACGGACGTCCTGCCGCCCCAGGATGCGGTCATCGGGGGCCGGCGGCGGGAACCCGAGGGCGGCGATCAGCTTCTGCAGCTCGTTGACGGTGATCCCGGCCTCATCGGCGACCTCGACCGGCGTGAACCGCTGGCCGGGCCGGCCGATGGCGAGGTCGGCCGGCAGCAGCGCCAGCCGGTTCGCCTCGACCTCCCGGCGGAGCGTCTCCAGGTCGACGCCCTCCTCCGCCCACAGGTACTCGAGCAGATGGAGCCGCGCTTCGCGCTCGTCGCCGGTCAGGCCGTCGAGCAGGCCCTCGACGTCGAAGTCCGGGATCCCGGCCGGCTCAGCCATGGGCCACCGCCCCGCCCCGGCGGGGATCGCCGCCGCCGTCGAGTCGCCCGGAGGCGGGATCACGGGTGACCACCTGGACCCCGCCGAAGAACAGGTTGCGCTCGTCCCAGCGGAACACCTCCTGGCCGAGCGCCTCGATCCGATCGAGGCCTTCGGGATCGACTCCCGGCTCGGCCTGGAGCACCCCCGCCTCGAGGTGGATCCGCGGCGCGTCGACCGCCTCCTGCGGACCCATGCCGCGGGTCAACAGGTTCAGCGTGGTCTGGAGGATCGCCGACCGGATCCGGTTGGAGCCGGCGCTGCCGAGCCCGGCCCGGACCTCGCCGCCATCCATGATCAAGGTGGGTGACATCATCGAGCTGATCCTCGCACCCGGCTCGGCCTGGTGGAACCCGAGCGGGTTGAGGTCCTCCTCGCCCAGCATGTTGTTGAGATGGACCCCGGTCCCGGGGACGACCATCCCCGAGCCGGTCCCGTTGGAGCAGGTCACCGAGGCGCACAGGCCGTCGCCGTCGATCGCCGCGAGGTGAGTGGTCGATCCGAGCCGATCGGCGATCTCCAGGCCGCGCGCGAACTGGGCCTCGCACAGGAACCCCTCGGCGAACCCCTCCCGTCCGAGCTCCTCGGCGAAGCCGAACCTCCGGGCGTGGTTCGCGGCCTCCATCGCCCGCGCGATCTCGACCGTGCCCGACGCGCCCATGCGCTCCAGGAGCGCGAGGCAGTAGGTGACGAGGATCCCGCCGGCCGAGGGGGGCGGGTTGGTGTGGATCCGGTGGTGCCCGAAGTCGGTCGCCACCGGCTTCCGGACGATCGGCTCGTAGGCGTCGAGGTCCGCCCGTGAGAGCGACCCGCCGCGCTCGAGGATGTACTCCTCGATCCGGGCGGCGGTGTCGCCCCGGTAGATCGAGTCGGGCCCCTCCGCCCCGTACCGCTCCAGCGCGTCACCCAGGTCGGGGTCGCGGAACAGGTCGCCCTCGCCCAGGATGCGGCCTTCCGGCGCGTAGATCGCCCGTGCCTCCGGGGTCGCGGTGTAGATCGGCTCGAGGATCCGCAGCACGTATGCCTGCTGCCGGTTGAGCGGGGCCCCCTCCCGGGCCAGCCGGGCCGCGCCCGCGGCCAGGTCCGCCATCGGGACGGACCCGAACCGTTCGAGCGCGAGGGCGAGCCCGGCGGCGGTGCCGGGCACCCCGCAGGAGACCGCGCCCGCGTTGAAGACCTGGGTGGTCGCGGCGTCGAAGTGGACCGGGACCGGGACCAGCTCGTCGGCGATCTCGTGCCCGCCCCGGCCCGGCGCGGCAACGAAGAAGTCGATCAGCTCCGGCTCCACCCCGGCCCCGCCGACGATCATGAAGCCGCCGGCCCCGAGGCCGGTCAGCGCGCTTTCCAGCGGGAAGGAGGCGAGCACCGCGGCTACCGCCGCGTCGACCGCGTTCCCCCCTTGTCGCAGGATCTGCGCCCCGGCTTCAGCCGACAGCGGGTGCCCCGCGGCGACGACACCGCGTGAGGCCACCGGTCAGGAGAGGAATTCGGGTATGTCGCCGCCGCTGACGGCCGGCAGGGAGCCGCCGCGATCCCGGGCCGATCCGCGGTCACGGGAGCCGCGATCGAGCGGTTCCCGCCGCGAGTCGGACCGGCCGGAGCCGCCCCGGTCACGTCCCTCTTCGCCGCTGCGGCGCCGGACCGGCGCCTTGCCGTCGAATCGGGTCGCCACCACGGTGATCCAAACCTGGTCGTCGAGATCCTCGTCGATGTTCGCGCCGAAGATGATGTTGGCGTCGGGATGCGCCGCCTCGCCCACCGCTCGCGCGGCTTCCGAGACCTCGATCAGCGAGAGGTCGGGGCCGCCGGTCACCGAGAGCAGGATCGAGCGGGCCCCGTCCATCGGGGTCTCGAGCAGCGGCGACGAGATCGCCTTCTCGGCCGCGATCATCGCGCGATCGGGGCCGCTGCCCATGCCGATGCCGAGCAGGGCCCGGCCGGCGTCGGACATGATCGAGCGCACGTCGGCGAAGTCGAGGTTGATGACCGAGGGCAGGGTGACCAGGTCGGAGATGCCCTGGACGCCCTGTCGCAGCACGTCGTCGGCGACCTGGAAGGCGTCGACCATCGGGGTCGACTGGTCGAGCACCTCGAGCAGGCGGTCGTTCGGGATCACGATCAGGGTGTCGACCTCGCCGGCCAGCGCCTCGATGCCCTGGTCGGCCTGCTTCGCCCGACGGCTGCCTTCGAAGGTGAACGGCTTGGTCACGATGCCGACGGTGAGGGCGCCGATGTCCCGGGCCAGCCGGGCGATCACGGGCGCCGCACCGGTGCCGGTGCCGCCGCCCGCTCCGGCCGCGATGAAGACCATGTCGGAGCCCTTGAGCAGCCGCTTGATCCGGTCCTGCTCGTCGAAGGCCGCGCGGAACCCGAGCGACGGGTCCGCTCCGGCTCCGAGCCCCCGGGTCTCCTCCCCGCCGATGTGGACGGTGAGGTCGGAGACGCAGAGCTGCAGCGACTGAAGGTCGGTGTTGACCGCCATGAACTCGACGCCCGGGATCTGAGCTTCGATCATGCGGTTGATCGCGTTGA
>JBEBTS010000160.1:0-4915 GCA_040393665.1 Conexibacter woesei | reverse complement strand
GGCCCCGGGGCGGCGCTGCCTTCGTCAGACGCCCGGAATGACAGCTCACGTACGGATGTACTGTCGCGGTCATTCCGGGCTCTAATCCTCGGCAGCACCGCCCCGGGGCTCCTCCGCGGACCACCCGCTCGGGGTTGGTGGTGGGTCGGGGTTTACGGCCGAGAGATGACGGCTTGGCTTGTCTTGCCGCGCTTCGCTCGGAACGGCCGTCCTTGGGGATCGGTCGCGCCCTCAACCAGGACTGGGTTCGACTTGCCCCGGTCATGCGGGGGTCATCGTTACCGAATAACCTGCCGTCTCGATGAGAATCTTCTCCGGCATCCAGCCGACCGGGCGCAAGCATCTCGGCAACTACATCGGGGCGATCCGGCAGTACGTGGAGAGCCAGGATCGGGGCGACCCGGCGATCTTCTCGATCGTCGATCTGCACGCGACCACGGTCGCCTATGACCCGGACCAGCTCCGGACCACGCTCTACGACACCACGGCGACCCTGCTCGCCGCCGGGCTCGATCCCGACCGGTGCATCCTCTTCCGCCAGTCCGACGTGCGGGAGCACACCGAGCTCACCTGGCTGCTCAGCTCGGTCTGCGCCCACGGCGACCTCAACCGGATGACCCAGTTCAAGGACAAGTCCGCCCAGCAGAAGGACCTGGTCTCGGCCGGCCTCTTCATCTACCCGCTGCTGATGGCGGCCGACGTGCTGGCCTACCGGAGCGACGAGGTGCCGGTCGGCGACGACCAGCGCCAGCACATCGAGCTGACCCGAGAGATCGCCCGCCGCTTCAACGAGCGCTTCGGCGAGACCCTGGTCGTGCCCGACCACCGGATCCCGAAGATCGGCGCCCGGATCATGGACCTCCAGGAGCCGAACCGCAAGATGTCGACCTCGGTCGGCGCCGACAGCGGTCGGATCTACCTGCTGGAGACCGAGAAGGAGACCCGCAAGAAGCTCGGCAGCGCCGTCACCGACTCCGGCCGCGAGGTCAAGCGGGGCGAGGGCAAGGAAGGCGTGACCAACCTGATCGGCATCTACGCGGTCGCCACCGGCAAGCCCGAGGACGAGGTCGAGGCCGAGTTCGAGGGCGCCGGCTACGGGGACTTCAAGAAGGCCGTGGGGGAGGCCGTCGTCGAGTATCTCGCCCCGGTCCGCGAGCGTTACCCGGAGATCCGCGAGGACGAGGCGCGGCTGGAGGAGATCCTGGCCAAGGGCGCGGCCGGGGCCGCGGAGATCGCCGCCGAGACGCTGGCCGACGTGCGCGACGCGATGGGCGTCGGCGTGCCGCGCCGCTGACGCCGCAAAGCCCCTGCACCGGGCGGGTTTCGGCGTCCCGCTGGGCGAAAGCCACCAAAATCGGTTAGATCCGGAAATAGCGCAATTCCCGCCGTGGAGCGACCGGCGGCCTCTCTACGCTGTAACCAGATGGCCTCCAGACTCGATTTGGACCTGGATCTCGACCTCGATGTGTTCATCGGGCCGTTCGACCTCCTGCTGAGCATCGTCCTGCGGGAGGAAGTCAGCCTGCTCGAGATCGAGCTCGGGGAGATCGTCGCCAGCTACGTGACCGTGCTCGAGGAGAAGGGCGAGCTGGACCTCGAGGTGGCGACCGAGTTCCTGGTACTGGTCGCCGCCCTGCTGGAGCTGAAGTCCCGCCTGATGCTGCCCGGCGTCGAGGAGGAGTTCGAGGAGGTCGAGCCCGCCGCCGCGGTCGAGGAGCTGGTCGCGCGGATGCTCGAGTACCGACGGTACCGCGACCTCGGACGGGTGATGCGGGACCACTTCGAGTCCCAGCGCGGATACCTGTACCGCTCGGCGCCGCTGCCACCGGAGTTCCGCCGGGTGGAGGTGGAGACGGCGGAGCAGGTCTACGACCCCGATCAGCTGGCCGCCGCGCTCGGTGACCTCCTGGAGCCGCCGCCGCGGCCGGACCTCTCCCACATGCGGGCGACCGTCTCCTTCCGCCGTCGTCTCTCCGTCCTCCGCTCGGCCCTGTCGCGCCGGGCCCGCTTCGACTTCGACGACGAGTTCGGCGAGGAGGACCGGATGACCCAGGCGGTGACGATCTTCGCGTTGCTCGACCTCTACGCCAAGGGCGAGGCGGTCTGGGAGCAGACCGAGTCCTGCGGCCCGATCACGGTCCGGCGCACCGCCCGCGGCCAGATGGCGGAGGCGGGCTGATGTCAGCCGATCCGGCCCTGGTCCGCACGATCGAGGCGCTGCTGTTCGTCTCGCCGCATCCGGTGCCGGAGATGGCGCTGGCCGAGGCCTGCGAGGTCGAGCTGGAGCAGGTCGAGCAGGCGGTCGCCGGGCGGTCGGTGGGGGGGGGGCGCGGCCGGGGGGGGGGGGGGGGCGGGGGGGGGGGGGGGGGGGGCGGGGGGGCGCCCCCCCGCGCGGCCGCGGCCGCGGCCCGACGGCTGCTCTCGAAGCCCCGGACCCCGCCGCTGACCCAGGCTCAGGCCGAGACCCTCTCGATCGTCGCCTACCTGCAGCCGGTCGCCCGGCCCGAGATCGCCCGCATCCGCGGGGTCTCGTCGGAGTCGGCGGTGACCAGCCTCGCCGAGCGCGGGCTGATCGAGGAGGCGGGCCGGTCCCGCTTCGGGGCGACGATCTACCGGACCTCGCAGCTCTTCGAGAAGGTCTTCGGCCTCGACGGCCTGGAGGCCCTGCCGGACCCGTCCCGGTTCGACCCCACCCCGGAGGACGAACGGGAGATCCGGGAACGACTGCTCGCCGCCGGCGAGCAGCGGGCCGAAGGCTGACCAGACGGCTCTCGGCCGCCGTGGCCGGGACAAAAGAGTAGGGGCGGACCCTACCGTCAGGGAGTGGATTCCACGGGTGGCAGGCTGTACCATCCCGCGCCTGAATCGACCCATCGGCGGCAGGCTGTCGCCCACCCGAACGGTGGGCTCCCGACGGCCCGGTCGGAGCTTGGCCGCCGTGGTCTCGTCCCGTAGATGAAGGAGAAACTGTGAAGAAGCTGATGGCGGCCTTGACGCTGCTGACGATGTCCGTGGCCTTCTTGGCCGCGTGTGGGGGATCCGATCAGGTGACCAGGGAGAACCTGGCCGCCGCGATGGACCAGGTCTGCTCCGACGCCACCGCCGATTTCGATGCCCTCGGCCCGCGCGGCATGACCAACGGCGGGATCGCCCTCGAGATGGAGGGCACCTCCGCCGTGCGCCAGCAGATCGTCGACGAGTTCGGCGAGATCGACGCCGACGACGAGGCGCAGGCGCTGCTCGACGAGTACGTCGCCGCCTCCGAGGAGATCATCGCCAACGACCAGAAGGTGATCGCGGCCGCCGAGAAGGACGACGCCGATGCCGTCAACGCAGCCTTCGGGGAGACCCAGGGCGCCTTCGACGCGCGCGATCGGATCGCCGAGGAGATCGGGACCGAGGTCTGCGGCAAGACGGTCGAGATCGAGGTCGAGCCGACCGGCACCGAGCCGCCCGCCGACCTCGACCACGCCGAGCCGAGCAACACCGTCGACCAGGCCGCCAAGGCCTTCCTCGATGCGGCCCGGTCCGGGGACTGCGACGCGATGAACGAGACCCGTCACACCGACGCGACCGAACTGACGAAGGAGCTCTGCGGCCAGGTCACCAAGATGGTCGCCGGAGCGAAGGTCGCCGGCACCGAGCAGTACGGCCCGGTCGGCCAGGCCGAGGTCGTGACCAAGGACGGGACGCATCTCCCGACCTACTTCGTCACCGACCTGGACGGGGAGCTCCGCTACGGCGGGGACACGATCCACGACCAGGGCGGCCTGCGGCCCGCGCCGGAGGGCAACGACGCCGAGCAGCAGGCGAAGGCCGCGGTCACCGCGATCCGCGAGGACGACCCGGAGGCGTTCAACGCGGTCCTCGAGTCGGAGGACAGCCCGTTCCACGTCGAGGGCGACAGCTTCGACGAGTTCGGCAGCGGCAAGTTCGTCAAGGACCTCGTCGGCGACATCCGGGACGGCGACGACGAGCCGGTCCAGCTGGGGCTCAACTCCACCTGGGGCTTCTACCTCCTGCCCGGCAGCGAGCACGACTGGGTGCTGGCGATGATCCACCGGCCCGGGGCCGGCGGCAACTACGTCCTCGGCGGGTACTACCCGGTGCCGAAGGCCGGGTAGCCGGCCGATCCCGGCCTGATCCGAGGGAGCCGCCGCCGGACCGGGAAGCACCGGTGCGGCGGCGGCACGCCTTTTCCAGGTTACTCAGGTCATGCGCCTCCCCCAGTACCTAGCTCATTCCGGTGTCGCCTCACGTCGCAAGGCGGAGGTGATCATCGGCGCCGGCCGGGTCCGGGTCGACGGGCGAGTGGTGACCGATCCCGCGACCGCGGTCGAGATCGGGGACGACATCAGGGTCGACGGCCACGCCGTCGTCCCCGAGGGCCGCGAGGTCTGGGTCGTGAACAAGCCGCTCGACGTGATCTCGACCGCGGACGAGCCCGGCAAGCGGACCGCCGTGGTCGACCTGGTCGACACCACGGCCCGCCTCTACCCGGTGGGCCGGCTCGACGCCGACTCGACCGGGCTGATGCTGCTCTCCAACGACGGCGAGCTGGCGAACCGGCTCACCCATCCCCGCTACGGGGTGGAGAAGACCTACCGGGTCGGGCTGCGCAAGGAGATCACCGACGCCGCCCTGCGGCAGCTCGCCGACGGCGTGGTGCTCGAGGACGGACGCACCGCGCCGGCCCGCGTCAGCCGCCTGGGAGCGAGGTCGTTCGACATCACCCTGCGCGAGGGGCGCAACCGCCAGGTGCGCCGGATGGCCGAGGCGGTGGGCAACCAGGTGACCGAGCTCCAGCGGATCTCGATCGGCTCGCTCCGGCTCGGCAGGCTGGCCGAGGGCAAGTCGCGGCTGCTCGACGAAACCGAGGTCGACCGGCTCTGGAAAGATGCAGAGCATGGCTGAG
>JBEBTS010000159.1:0-4934 GCA_040393665.1 Conexibacter woesei | reverse complement strand
GCGTTGGACCCGAGCTTGGGGGCTTCCGGCGCCGCCGGCGTCGCCGTCTGCAGGACGGGCAGCTCGCGCGGCGAGGAGGCGATGATCTTGCGCGCCGCGGCGACGATCGCCGCGCCGGCGGGCGACTCCGGCTGCTCGACGGCGAGCGAGCGGCCCTCGTCGGCCAGTCCCCGCAGCTCCTCGGAGAGTGGGATCGTGCCGAGCAGCGGCACCTCGAGCTCCTCGGCGAGCAGGCCTCCGCCGCCCTCGCCGAAGATCGAGAAGGTCTCCCCTGAAGGGGTGGTGAAGCCGGACATGTTCTCGATCACGCCCATCACCTCGAGGTCCACCTTCTCGGCCATCTCGGCCGAGCGGCGGGCGACGGTCTGGGCCGCCGGCTGGGGCGTGGTCACGATCGCGATCTTGGCCTGCGGCAGCAGCTGGGCGAGGGTCATGGCGATGTCGCCGGTCCCCGGGGGCAGGTCGAGCAGCAGGTAGTCGAGCTCGCCCCAGGCGACGTCCTCGAGGAACTGCTGGATCGCCTTGTGGAGCATCGGGCCACGCCACACGACCGCGGAGTTCTGCTCGACGAAGTAGCCGATCGACATCGTCTTCACGCCGGTCGGCGCCTCCGGCGGGACGATCTTCCGCTCGCCGTTCACCTCGGGCTTGACGTTGATCCCGAGCATGCGGGGGATCGAGTACCCGTAGACGTCGCAGTCGAGGGCGCCGGTCTTGTAGCCCTCCGCCTGCAGCGCCGCGGCGAGGTTGGCGGTCATCGTCGACTTGCCGACGCCGCCCTTGCCGGAGGCCACGCAGATCACGTTCTTGACCTGGGCGAGCGCGCCGGCGGGAAGCTTGCTGCGGCCCAGCGTCTGCTGGAGGTTCGACTTCTCCTCGTCGGAGAGCACGTCGAAGCCGACGCCGACCGAGGTCACGCCCTCGACCGAGGACGCCTGCTCGACCACGGCCTGCTGGAAGTGGGAGCGGATCGGACAGCCGGGGGTGGTCAGCGAGACCGTCACGTCGACGCGGCCGCCCTCCTTGATCACGATCGAACGGACCATGCCGAGCTCGACGATGTTGCGGCGGAGCTCAGGATCAATGACCGCGGTGAGCTTCTCGCGGATCTCGTCTTCGGAAGGGAGGGGTGCGACGCTTGGAGAGGCCATGCCCTGATTGTGGCAAAGCCGCGCGCTCCGGCGGCAACAGAAGGGGGGGCGAGTTTCCCCCGCCCGGGCCTTAGGGATCGCAGATGTCCCCGAACGAGGAGCCTGAGATGAAGGAGAAGTCGGCGGTCCGCACCCGCCTGGTCAAGTCCGTGGCCCACTGGGTCGCGGCCGCGTTGGCGCTGGGCGGGATGATCGGCCTGATCGAAGCATCGGGCGCGGAGGCGGCCCGGTACACCGTGTCGGAATGCGGCTGGTACGTCGGTCACGACGCCACCTGGTACGAGACCACCTCCAGCCGGTTCGTGCGCAGCGCCTACTGCGAGCCCCCGGTCAACCGCGACGCCTGGGACGGCGTCCACATGACCGGGGAGACCAAGTCGGGAACCAGCTCGATCGGCGGCACCCAGTTCTCCCGGTGGCGATGGTCGGCCCCCGCGGGGACGGCGATCGTCAACGTCCGCGGTCAGCGACGGCAGACCCTCAACGACCACTTCGAGCACCGGCTCGGCGGTGTCGGCTCCGGCGGCTTCACCCCTTTCGCCAAGCTCGCGTCGACCGACATGGTGTGGCGGGAGTTCTCCAAGAACTTCTCGCCCCACGCCACCGCCTTCGAGTCCCGGCTGCTGTGCGCGAGGGTCAGCGACAAGCGGTGCGCGACCACGAAGGGCTCGCAGGCAGGGGCCCGGGCGCTGACCTTCATCCTGGAAGACCCCGAGGGCCCGGTCGCCACGGCCGCCGGCGGCCTGACCGGATCGGGGTGGATGCGCGGCACCCAGGCCCTCAGCTTCTCCAACCGGGACAAGGGCTCCGGCCTGCGGTTCGCCGAGACCTCGGTCGACGGCTCCGTCCGGGCGCGGACCGAGCACTCCTGCTCGAAGGTCAACATCGGCGGGCAGGTCCGGGGCTCGCGCATGCAGCCCTGCGCGCTCACCGCGGCCGGCTCCCACTCGCTGGCCACCGGCACCCTCAACGACGGGCCCCACCGGCTGCGTCACTGCGCGATCGACTTCGCCGGCCTGTCCGGCTGCGTCGCCGAGCGCACGATCCTGACCGACAACGGCGCCCCCGCCGGACCGAAGGAGCTGACCGTCGTCGGTGGCGACGGCTGGCGCCGGACCAACGGGTTCGACCTGGGCTGGACCGTCCCCGACCAGGGCGTCGCGGCGCCGATCACCGGCTCCCGGGTGCGGATCACCGGTCCCGACGCCTTCGACGGCGGGACGAGGGCCGGAACCTCCGGCACCGGGGCGAGCGGCCTGACCGTGCCCCGTCCGGGTGAGTTCCGGGCGTCGGTCTGGCTGGTCGACGCCGCCGGCAACGAGCGGGAGGGATCCGCCGTCCGGGTGGCGCTCCGATTCGACGACGTCCCGCCGACCGGATACTTCCTGGAGCCGCCGAGCGCCCGGCCCGAGCTGCTGCGGGTCCCGGTGAGCGACCTCCACTCCGGGATCGTCTCGGGGCAGATCGCGATCCGTCCGGAGGCGGGCGGCGAGTGGCGGGATCTGCCGACCGCGCTCATCGGGGAGGACGAGGAGCAGGTCCTGACCGCCCGTCTCCCCTCGGAGGAGCTGCAGCCCGGCCGATGGGTGATCCGGGCGCGGATCCTCGATCGGGCCGGGAACGAGACCGTCACCACCCGGCGGGACAACCACTCCGTGGTCCGGATCCAGACCCCGCTGAAGATGGAGACCGGGATCAACGCCCGCCTCGCCGGACCTCGTGGCCGGGGAACGGCGCTGCGGATCGGGTACCGGCAACGGGCTCGGCTGATCGGCACCCTGACCGGGATCGGCCGGGGCGGGCTCGGCGGGCAGCCGCTCGTGGTGACCGAGCTGCCGCGTCGGGGCTCGCGCCAGGGCCCGTGGACCCGGACCGTCACGACCGGCAGGGACGGCGGCTTCCGGGTGCCGCTGCGCCGCGGGGCGGGCCGCCGGATCACGGTGGCCTACGCCGGGACCGATCGCTTCACGCGGGCCTCGGCCGGGCCGTTCGAGCTGCGGGTGGGCGGCGGCGTCACTCTCCGGGCGTCGCCGCGCAGCATCCGGACCGGGCACCGGGTCAGGTTCCGGGGCCGGGTCGGGGCCCGTCGGGCCAGGCGGCCGTTCCGCGGCAACCTGGTCGCGATCCAGTACCTGGAGCGGGCCTCGGGCAAGTGGCGGCCGATCCTGGTCGCCCGGACCGATCGCCGCGGCAGGTACCGGGCGGGCTACCGGTTCCGCTACATCACCGGCACCGCCAGGATCCGGGTGCGGGCGGTGCTGCTCCCGGCCGCCGGCTTCCCCTACGTCTCGGCCGCGTCGAGGAGGAGCACGATCCGGGTGCGGGGTTGACCCCGGCGGGACTAACCCGGGTGGGGCTGATCGGGGCAGGGCTCACTGGGGCAGGACGGCCGGGCCGGGACCCCGGGCGAGGCTTCGCCCGGCACGGCGGGTCGGGTCCGGCTGGGGCCGGCGGCCGGATCGGGTGCCGGCGAGAAGGAGAGTGGCCCTCGGCCGGGCGGGCCGGGGCGAGGGCCCCCACCGGTGACCGTCCGTAGACCGCGACCAACACGGGCAGTGCGAGCACCACCCCGGCGATCCCGCCGACCGTCATCCCGACCAGCGCGCGAACGCCGGTCGGTTCGGTCATCGGGGCCACCACATGTCTGTTCAGATCCATCGGGTACCTCCTTCTTCGTCGGGCCTACGGGGTTAGCTGTCGGGCTCGCGCTGAAGAAGCTGCGCTACGGGCCGGTCGGCCCGATTCGCCCCGGGGCCGGAATCCGGCCCATTGGGTCCCCCGCTCCGCCACATGAGGCGACGGATTAGGCAGTAGGTGTCTGAACGGTTCCGATCCTAGCGGCACCGTCCGACCGTTTCGCTCGCCGCGAGGGCGATCAGCGGAACCGGGGGTAGCCCGGGGCGTACTTCGGGTAGCGGGGCGAGCTCAGGTTGCGGCGCAGCACCTTGGTCGCTTTGGGGAAGTTCTGGATCCGGAACGCGTTCGAGCTGCCGAAGTCCTGGTAGTAGACCAGCATCCGCATCTTCTCTCGGGTCCGGATGAACCGGAAGATCCGCTTGACGAACCCGGGTCCGTCGCTGCCCCAGAGCCCGAACTCGGTCAGGGCCATCGGCCGGTTCTTCCCGACCGCCCACTTCACGTAGAACTTCTTGAGGTGGGTCCAGTTGTTGTACCGGTTGTAGAAGTCGGTGCCGACCCAGTTGACCCAGTCCTTCCCGGGCCAGTAGCGCGCCGGGCGGTTCACCCGGACGGTCGGCGACCCGGCCGGCAACGGGCTCCAGACGATCGCGACCGGCGCCTTCGGCAGCTTGCGGGGAAGCTTGCTCTTGGTCCGTTTCTGGACCTTGGGCAGGCCGATCTTCTTCAGCTTGGCGTTGATCGTGCCCCGTTTCGCCCCGCCGCGGATGATCGTCGCGATCCGGCGGAAGGCCGAGCGGTACCACTTGAAGGCGTAGCTGCCGCCCCGCACGTTGCCGGAGCAGTCGACGCCGGCGTACAGGTTCAGGCACCGGTTGGGCTCGCCGAGCGGCCGGATGTAGGTCCGGATCCGCTGGCGATGGAGGGTGCGGTTGAGCCGCAGGAGATAGTCGTCGCCCTTGCCCTTGGCGATCTGCCGCGGCGTGATCAGCTCGACCCCGTCATCGGACTTGGTGGTGATGTGGAGCATCGGGCGGGCCCGCACCGACTTCCAGCGGGGCATCGCCTTGTGCAGGCTGTTGCCCCAAGGGTGGAAGGTCTGGATCACCGGCGGGCGCTTGCCCGCGGCCCGGGCGAAGTCGCGGA
>JBEBTS010000158.1:0-4963 GCA_040393665.1 Conexibacter woesei | reverse complement strand
TCACCCGACGGCCGACCGCGGTCTCGGCCTCGAGCCGCTGAGCCAGCCGGTCGTCGAGGGTGAGGGCGCCGGACTCGATCATCAGATCGGGCGCGCCCATCACCAGCGATACCCGGCCGGTGCCGTCGTCGAGGGTGAGGCCGCCCCACTTCCACTCGGAGGAGAAGACGACCTCGTCGAGGACCGGCTCGGCCCCGCCGGGGAACTCGGCCGCGATCGCCTCCAGGGTCCGGTTGCGGTCGGCGGCCGAGGCGGCGTACCGCCCGAGCAGCCCGCCGGCCAGCCGGGTGTCGGTGACGTAGGCCGTCTCCACGCCGACCACGGTCAGCTCGCCGTCGGTCAGGGTGCCGGTCTTGTCGACGCAGATCGTGTCGACCGAGGCCAGCGACTCGGTCGCGCTCATCTGCTGGACGAGCGTGTTGCGGCGCGCCAGCTTGCGGGCGGCGACCGCGAAGGTCACGCTCATCAGCAGGACCAGGCCCTCGGGAATCAGCGTGATCAGACCGGCGGTGGCGGTCTGGGCGGCGTCGACCAGCTCCACCTGGCGCACGATCAGGGAGCCGATCAGCAGCACCGCGAGCGGCAGCAGGACCCAGGTCGAGGCGACGATCACCCGGTTGACCTCTCGCTCCAGCGGCGAGGGGGGATGGCGGAAGGCCTTGGCCTCGCCGGCGATCCGGCCGGCGTAGCTCTCCTCCCGGACCGCGGTGATCTCGTAGCTGCCCGAGCCGGAGATCACGAAGCCGCCGGAGAGCACCTCGTCGCCCGTCGCCTTGCCGATCGGGTCCGACTCGCCGGTCAGCATCGACTCGTCGACCGCCAGGCCCCGGCCCTCGACCAGCCGCCCGTCGGCGACCAGCTGGTCGCCCGGGGCCAGCCGGATCAGGTCGCCGGGAACGACTTCGTCGGACAGCAGCTCGATCTCGACCCCGTCGCGGACCACGGTCGCGCGGGGGGCGATCAGAACGGCCAGGCGGTCGAGGACCTCCTTCGCCTTGAGCTCCTGGCGGATCCCGATCCAGGTGTTGACGATCGCGATCAGGCCGAAGATCGCGTCGGCGAACAGGCCGAGCGAGAGGATCAGGATGAAGAACACCCCGATGATCAGGTTGAACAGGGTGAAGACGTTCCCGGCGACGATGCTCGAGGTGGAGCGCGAGCTCTGGGAGGCAGCCGGCCCGAGCTGCTTCAGGCGGGCGGCCGCTTCGGCGCTGGAGAGTCCGTTCTCCGTCATCACTCGGGTTTCAGCTTGATCCACGCCCGGAGTTTTACTGGTTCGGACGACCACGCCCGCGGAGCCCCCGGTCGTCGCGATCCGCCTGCTGGGAGGGCGATCAATCCTCTAGGGTGCGCCCCATGTCGCTGAAGCTAGGCTTGTACCTCGGTTATTGGGGCATCGGTCCCCAGGGTGATGACGCACTCGAGGCGGTGCAATTCGCCGAGAGCGTCGGCTATGAATCGGTCTGGGTCGCCGAGTCGTACGGCTCCGACGCCGTGTCGGTCCTCGCCTGGCTCGCCGGGCAGACCGAGAAGATCAACCTCGGCGCCGCGATCATGCAGGTCCCGGCCCGTCCGCCCGCGGCCGCCGCGATGGCCGGCGCCACCATCGACAAGCTCTCGCACGGGCGGTTCATGTTCGGCTTCGGCCCGTCGGGCCCGCAGGTCTCCGAAGGCTGGTACGGGGTGCCGTACTCGAAGCCGTGGGGCCGCACCCGGGAGTACGTCCAGGTCGTGCGCGAGATCATCGCCCGCGAAGGCAAGATCGACCACCAGGGCGAGCACTACCAGCTGCCGCTGCCGGACAGCCAGGGCAAGCCGTTGAAGCTCAACTTCAAGCCCGAGCGCAACCACATCCCGATCTTCCTCGGGGCGATCGGCCGTCGCTCCGTCGAGATCGCGGCCGAGGTCGCGGACGGCTGGATCCCGATCTTCTTCTCGGTCGACAAGTTCCAGGAGGCCTGGGGCGAGCACATCGAGGCCGGCCTGGCCAAGGGCAACCGTCAGCGCTCCGACCTCGAGATCTCCCCGTCGGTCCAGGTCGCGATCGACGGCGACCTCGAGGCCGCCCGCAACATGGTCCGCATGGGCCTGGTCCTCTACTTCGGCGGCATGGGCTCGCGCAAGACCAACTTCTACGTCGACCTGGCCCACCGGTTCGGGTTCGGCGACGTCGCCGACGAGGTGCAGCGGCTGTTCCAGGCCGGGGACAAGGAAGCGGCCTTCAAGGCGCTGCCCGACGAGGTGGTGAACGCGGTCTCGCTGATCGGCACCGAGGCCGAGGTCGCCGAGCGGCTGACCCGGTTCCGTGAGAACGGGATCGACCGCCTGATCGCGACCCCGGTCCATCCCGAGCCCGCCCAGATGAAGCACACGGTCGAGCGGCTCGCCGCCCTGGCGGGTGACGGGCTGTGATTCCGGCCATTGGGTCCAACTCGGACCGGATTGCCGGGATTCGCCCGGTTTGCGTAGGCTAATTCCCGTCTTGTCAATGAGAATTGGTGTACCCACAGAGTCCGCTGACGGTGAGCGCCGGGTTGCCCTGGTGCCGGAGACGGTCCGATCCCTCACGAAGAGGGACGGCGTCGACGTCGTAATCGAGTCCGGAGCCGGCGAAATCGCCGGTCATCCCGACTCCCAATACACCGAGGCCGGAGCCACGGTCGGCAGCCGCGATGACGCGCTGGGAGCCGATCTGGTGCTGCGGGTCGCTGTGCCTACCGAGAGCGACGTCGCGTCGCTCAAGTCGGGCCAGTACCTGATCAGTCACCTGGCGCCGTGGACCTCGGCCGCGACCAACAACGCCCTGGCCCAGGCCGGCGTGACCGCGCTCGCGATGGAGGCCATCCCGCGGACCACGCGGGCCCAGGCGATGGACGCGCTGTCCTCGCAGGCCACCGCCGCCGGTTACGCCGCGACCCTGATCGCCGCGCGCGAGTCCGGTCGCTTCTGGGGCATGTTGACCACCGCTGCCGGCACCATCCGCCCGGCGCGGGTCATGGTCCTCGGCGCGGGCGTCGCCGGCCTCCAGGCCGTCGCCACCGCCAAGCGCCTCGGCGCGATCGTGACCGGCTTCGACATCCGTCGTGCCGCCTGGGAGCAGATCGCCTCGCTCGGCGGACGCCCGCTCGAGCTCGACTTCATCCCCGACGCCGAGGACGAGGGCGGCTACGCCCGGCCCCTCACCGACGAGGAGAACCAGCAGGTCCGGGACGCGCTCGACGAGAACGCCGCCAAGCAGGACGTGATCATCACCACGGCCGCCATCCCCGGACGGGCCGCGCCGATCCTGATCACCGCCCAGGGGGTGGCCAACATGGGCCCCGGCTCGGTGATCGTCGACCTCGCCGCCGAGACCGGCGGCAACTGCGAGCTGACCGAGCCCGGTCAGATCGTGGAGAAGGACGGCGTCAAGATCGTCGGTCCGCGCAACCTCGCCTCCGAGCTGCCCGGCCACGCATCACAGCTGTACGCCAAGAACCTCGAGAATCTGCTCGGCCTGATGATCACCGAAGAGGGTGCTCTCGAGCTGAATTTCGAAGACGACATCATTGATGCCGCGACCATCGCCCACGGCGGCGAGGTACGCGGAGAGAGGACCGCCCGGTAATGGATCTCGTAACCGAGATAACGATTCTCGTGCTGGCGGCTTTCGTCGGCTTCGAGGTGATTTCCAAAGTCCCGACGACCCTCCACACGCCGCTGATGTCGCAGACCAACGCGATCCACGGCATCGTCCTGCTGGGCGGCCTGATCGTGGTCGGGTACGCGAACAGCACCCTGGACGAGGTGATCGGCTTCATCGCGATCGTGTTCGGCACGATCAACATCGTCGGTGGCTTCATGGTCACCGACCGCATGCTGGAGATGTTCGGAACCAAGAAGAAGAAGCCGGCCGTGGATGACGCGGCGGGCTCGGAGGACAAGTCGTGAGCGCGCTCGTAGCGGGTCTGCCGCTGGCCGCGCTGGACCCGAGCTCGGCGATCGTCGCCCTGCTCTACGTCCTCAGCTTCTCGCTGTTCATCTTCGGGATCAAGCTCGGCACCCACCCGACCACCGCCCGTCGCGGCAACGGCATCGCTGCCATCGGCATGGCGGTCGCCGTCGCGACCACGCTGGCCCAGAAGGGCATCGGCCACTGGGGCATCATCATCGGCGGGATCGTGATCGGCACGATCGCCGGCGCCTACGCGTCGAAGCGGGTCAAGATGACCGCGATGCCGCAGATGGTCGCGCTCTACAACGGCCTCGGCGGCGGCGCGATCGCGCTGATCGCCTGGGCTGAGTACCGCCACTGGATCCACCAGGGCGAGACCGTCACCAAGCTCCAGGGCCTGAGCGACACGGTCGGTGGACCCCACCTCACCGCGTCGATCTCGCTCGAGGTGATGATCCCGACCCTGCTGGCGATGGTGATCGGCTCGATCTCCTTCTGGGGCTCGAACATCGCCTTCGGCAAGCTGCAGGAGCTGATCCCGAGCCAGCCGATGGGCCTGCCCGGGCAGAAGGTCATCAACGCCCTGCTGTTGGCGGCCCTGGTCGTCGGCGGCGTGATGCTCGGCATCAACAACGAGCTCACCGACCTGAGCCAGCCGCTGTTCATCGGCATGCTGGTCGTGGCGGCGCTGCTCGGCACGATGGTGGTTCTCCCGATCGGCGGCGCCGACATGCCGGTCGTGATCGCGCTGCTCAACGCGTTCACCGGGCTCTCGGCCGCGGCCGCCGGCATCGCGCTGGACAACACCGCCCTGATCGTCGGCGGCACCCTGGTCGGTTCCTCCGGCACCATCCTCACCCTGGAGATGGCGAAGGCGATGAACCGCTCCGTCGCCAACATCCTGTTCGCCGGCTTCGGCTCACCTGCAGCCGCCGGTGGCGGTGGGGGCGAGGACCGTCCCTACCGTTCGATGAACGCCCAGGACGCCGCGATCCAGCTGGCCTACGCCGACTCCGTCGTCGTGGTCCC
>JBEBTS010000157.1:0-5006 GCA_040393665.1 Conexibacter woesei | reverse complement strand
CGGTGATCTCGGCCGAGCCGTTGACCACCTCCAGCAGGTCGGTGCTGAGCGCGGCGCGGGCGGGCGCCTGACGCCGACCGGCGCTGCGGGCCGCCATCCGGGTCGCGGCCGGGGCGACGATGCCGCCGAGCAGCAGCCCGACCGCCAGGGTGAGCCCGGCCCGGGGCAGCACCCAGGTCGCCACGCCGACGCAGATCAGGCCGGTGACCACCGCGGTCAGCGGCGGGGTCAGCGCCCGCAGGTAGAGGTTCTGCATCGAGTCGACGTCGCCGACGAACCGGCTGAGGAGGTCGCCCCGCCGCAGGTTGCCCAGCCCACCCGGCACCAGCGGGACCAGCCGGTCGAAGAAGCGCCGCCGCAGGTCGGTCAGGGTGCGGAAGGCGAGGTCGTGCGAGACCAGCCGCTCCAGGTATCGCAGGAGCGCCCGCGAGATGCCGAAGAACCGGACCAGCACGATGATCGCGGTCAGGGAGAGGATCTCCGGCCGCTCCGCCGCCCGGCTGATCAGGTAGCCGGAGGCGGTGAGCAGGCCGGCGGCGGCCAGCACGGTGAGCGCCCCGAGCAGGCAGGACAGGATGACCTGGCGCCACCGGCTGCGGGTCGCCAGCGCGGCCCGGCCGGCCGGGGACCGGCCCAGTCGCCGGGCGATCACGACGCCGCCCCCGCCACCGGGCGCAGCCGCCCGCCGGACAGCTCCAGCACCCGGTCGGCCGCCACCAGGGGTCGTTCGCGGTGCGAGATCACGAGTGCGCTCCGCCCCTCCAGCAGCCGCCCGATCGCCGCGCCGACCGCGTCCTCCGTACCCGCGTCCAGGTGGGCAGTGGGCTCGTCGAGCAGGACCAGCGGCGCCGGGCTGAGGAAGGCACGGGAGAGGGCCAGGCGCTGGGACTGGCCGGCCGAGAGACGACGCCCGCCCTCCCCGACGACCGTCTCCAGGCCTGCCGGCAGGGTGGCGATCACCTCGTCGAGCGCCGCCTGGGACACCGCCCGCCGGACCTCCTCGTCGGAGGCGCCGGGCGCGTAGAGCCGCACGTTGTCCGCGACCGTGCCGGCGAACACGGTGGGCCGCTGCGGAACCCAGGTGATCCGGCCGCGCCAGGCCACCGGATCCACCTGGGTCAGATCGACCCCGCCGCAGGAGAGCGAGCCCTCGTCCGGGTCGGCGAACCGCATCAGCAGCGAGCAGAGGGTGGTCTTGCCGCCGCCGCTCGGGCCGACGAGGGCTACGGTCTCCCCCGGCTCGACCTCCAGGTTCACGCCGGTCAGCACCTCGTCGCGGCCCGGATGGGAGAACCGGATCCCGGCCAGCTCGATCGGCGACGCCGCCGGGTCGGGCGCGGCCAGCGGACTCGCCGGCACCGTGATCGCGGGCGGCAGGTCGAGCACCTCGAAGATCCGCTCGGCGGCGGCCATGCCGTCGGTCGAGGCGTGGAACTGGTTGCCGAGCTGACGCAGCGGCATGTAGAGCTCCGGGGCCAGCAGCAGGACGGTCAGGCCGGCCTCCAGACCGATGTGGCCGCCGGCCAGCTGGATCCCGATCGCGGTCGCGACCATCGCCACCCCGATCATCGCCAGCAGCTCCAGCACCAGGGCGGACAGGAACCCGATCCGGAGCGCCCCCATCGTCTCGCGGCGGTAGTCCTCCCCCACCTGGCCGATCGCGTCGCTCTGGGCCGCCGCCCGGTTGTTGGCCCGCAGGGTCTCCAAGCCGCCGACCAGGTCGAGGAAGTGGGCCGACAACCGCTGCATCAGCTGCCATCGCTTGCGGGTGCGGCTCTCCGTGAGCAGCCCGATCAGGACCATGAAGATGATGATCAGCGGCGCGGTCACGGCGAGGATCGCGGCGGACTTCCACTCGATCGGGATCACCCAGGCGAGGACCGCGATCGGCACCGTCGCGGCGAGCACGACTTGGGGCAGGTACCGGGAGAAGTAGTTCTCGAGCGACTCGACTCCCGCCACCGCGGCCCCGACCAGCTCGCCCGAATGCTCCCCCTGGAGCGCTCCCGGGCGGGCGGTCAAGAGGTGACGGGCGAGCCGCTGCCGCAGCTCCGACATGACCGCTGCGGCCCCGAAGCGGCCGGAGGACTCGAAGGCCGCGGCGGCCAGGCCCCGGCCGACCGCGACCGCCGCCAACCAGATCAGCGGCGAGGTGACTCCGGCCAGGTCCTCGCCCTCCATGAAGACGGCCGTGATCACCTCGGCCAGCAGCGTGGCCTGGGCGATGATCAGGGCGGTGGTGACCAGCCCGACGAGGACGGTCACCCCCAGCTGGCGCCGGGCGACCCGGGATGACCGGATCAGGCGCCGCTGGGTTTCCCTCGCTTTACGGCTGGCTTCCGGAGCCCGGCTCTGAGCTGGCGCCATCGCTCTCCGCTTCCTGCCTCTTGCGGTCGAGCAGATCCAGGGGCGACTTCACGTCACCGAAGTCCTCCGGACCGACCCGGTGCCGGAAGACCCAGTAGGTCCACGCCTGGTAGAGCAGGACCAGGGGCAGCATCAGGGCCGCGACGACGGTCATCACCGTCAACGTGTACTCGGTCGAGCTGGATGCGTTCAGCGTCATGTCGAAGGCCGAGTCGATGCTGCTGATCATCGTGTGCGGGAAGAGATCCAGGAAGATCGCCGTGAAGAAGGCGGTGATCGCGATCGCCGTCCCGGCGAAGGCCTGCCCCGGACGGGTCCTGGCGAGCACGCCCGCGAAGGCCAGCGCCAGGATCGACGCCACCGCGAAGATCAGCGACGGGATCTCCAGTGAGTCCTGGCGGGCGAGCGTCCACACGAGGAAGGACGACGGCAGGATGAACGCGGCCGGAGCCGAGCTGACCGCGATCGTCTTCGCCTTCTCACGCAGCTGACCCTTCGTCTTCATCTCGAGGAACAGCGCCCCGTGGGTGAAGAACAGCGACAGCGTCGCCAAGCCGCCCAGCAGCGCGTACGGGCTGAGCAGGTCGAAGAAGTTGCCGACGAACTCGTGGTCGCCGTCGATCGGGGTCCCGCCGATGATGTTGGCCCAGGCGACGCCCCAGAGGAGCGCGGGCACGACGCTGCCGAGCGCGATGCACCACTCCCAGCCGTTGCGCCACCGGGGAGAGTCGGACTTGCCCCACAGCTCGAAGCCGACGTTGCGCACGATCAGCGCGACCAGGATCGCGAACAGCGCGATGTAGAAGCCGGAGAACAGGGTCGAGTACCACTCGGGGAAGGCGGCGAAGGTGGCGCCGCCGGCGACGATCAGCCAGACCTCGTTGCCGTCCCAGACCGGTCCGATCGAGTGCAGGATCGCCCGCTTCTCCTCATTGGACCGGCCGATCAGCTTCATCAGCATGCCGACCCCGAAGTCGAAGCCCTCGAGGATGAAGTAGCCGATCCACAGGACCGAGATCAGGACGAACCAGACGACCTGAAGTGTCGTGAAATCTTCCATCAGTAAGCCATCCCCAGATGCGGGTTTTCAGCGTCTTCTTCACCCTCGGGCTTCGGTCCGCTGCGAACGTATTTGAAGAACACCCGGCCGGCGAGCACCGCCAGGACCCCGTAGAGCAGGGTGAACCCGACCAGCGTGATCCACACCTCGGTCGCACCCACGTTGGGCGAGTTCGCGTCGGACGTCTTGAGCAGCCCGAAGACGACCCAGGGCTGGCGTCCCATCTCGGTGAACACCCAGCCGGCCGAGCTGGCGATGAACGGCAGCGCCGCCGCCGGCACGAGGAACTTGAGGAAGCGGGTCGCCGTCTGGATCCGGTCCTTGCGCAGGTACCACCAGCCGACGATGCCGATCAGGGCGAGCAGGAAGCCGCAGCCCAGCATCACGCGCCATGACCAGTAGGCGACCGCGACGATCGGCGCGTACTCGCCGGGGCCGTACTTCTCCTGGTAGTCGGCGTTGATGTTGTTGACGCCCTCGATCTCGCCCATCGGCTTGCCGGTCATGATGAACGAGAGCAGGTTGGGCGCCTCGATGTTCCGTCTCAATCCTTCCGGGTTGCTCTTCATGTCGCCGATCGCGAAGAGCGACAGCCCGACCCCGTCCTCGGTCTCGAAGACCGCGTCGGCGGCGGCCATCTTCATCGGCTGCTGCTCGGCCATCAGGACCCCGAAGAAGTGACCGACCGCGATGGTGAGGACGCCCGCGGTGGCGAGCACCGGCATCACCATCCGCATCGAGCCGGAGAAGACCTTGACCTCGTTGCCGCGCAGCAGGTGCCAGGCGGAGATCGCGGCGATCACCATCCCGCCGGTGAGCAGGCAGGCGAGGATCGTGTGAGCGAAGGCGTAGAGCGCGGTGTTGTTGGTGAGCACCGCCCAGATCGAGGTCAGCTCGGCCTTGCCGGTGGTCGGGTTCATCTCGTAGCCGACCGGGTGCTGCATCCAGGAGTTGGCGGCCAGGATGAAGTAGGCCGAGAGCATGGTCGAGATCGAGACCATCCACATGCAGAAGAGGTGGACCTTCTCGGAGAGGCGTCCCCAGCCGAAGATCCACAGCCCGAGGAAGGTCGACTCGACGAAGAACGCGGCCAGGCCTTCCATCGCCAGCGGGGCCCCGAAGATGTCACCGACGAAACGGGAGTAGTCGGACCAGTTCATGCCGAACTGGAACTCCTGGACGAGCCCGGTCGCGACGCCCATCGCGAACGAGACCAGCATCAGCTTGCCCCAGAAGCGGGTGGCGCGCAGCCATCTCTCGTCCTTGCTGCGGTACCACTTGGTCTGGGCCCACGCGGTGAAGAAGGCGAGACCGATGGTGAGCGGGACGAAAATGAAGTGGTAGAGCGTGGTGATCCCGAATTGCCACCGGGCCAGTTCCAGACTTGTCATCATCGGACGATCTCCTTCATGGCGGCAACTATATGAGGATCAGGAGGGCGCGTCTGGGGGGTTTGTCACTCGACTTGCTTGCGGGAAACTACTGAGTCCCCTCACGAGCGCCCGCCGACCGATTCGCCGGGGCGATCGCTCCAGCACAGCGAGACTGATCGCCCCCGCGATTCCAGGCGAGGCGGCCC
>JBEBTS010000156.1:0-5027 GCA_040393665.1 Conexibacter woesei | reverse complement strand
CGATTGCGATACTGGTGCTGTGGATCGGCAAGATCACAGTCGTGGACCCGCTCTCCGAGAGCTTCGCCCTGATGCAGGCGCAGGACTCGATGTCCTTCGTCGTCCTGGTCGCCTGTCTGTTCGGGGCCGCGGTGCTGGTCTCGGCGGTCGGCTCGGGGCTGACCCTGCGCCGGTTCCTCAAGGTCTGAGCGGGACCCCGCGCCGGCGATCCGGCGCGGGAGGCCCGTCCGGGGCAGGGGCAGGAAACAGTTGAAGGCGGCATTTCTCGCCCTCGGGGCGGTCGTCGCCGGGATGGTGCTCGGCATGTGGATCGGGGGCCATCCCGACAACCTGCCGGACCCGGTCCGCGACGTCTTCGTCCGCTCCGAGATCGCGCCCGAGCGCTCGGTCAGCACCCAAGCGTCCGACCTGATCCAGGAGAAGTACTTCCGGGTCACGAATCCCGACAAGGTCCAGGACTCGTCGATCCGCGGGATGGTCCGCCAGCTGCGCAAGCAGTACGACGACCGCTTCACCCACTACTTCGACCCGAAGCAGAACCAGCAGCTGACCGAGTCGCTGGAGAGCAGCTTCAGCGGGGTCGGGATGACCGTGGGCTCGAACACCGACAAGGGCCTCGAGGTCGGGTACGTGTTCCGCAAGTCGCCGGCCAAGGAGGCCGGGATCGAGGCGGGGGACGTGATCGTCACCGTCGACGGCGAGTCGATCCGGGGCCAGGAGGTCTCGCTGATCGTGGCGAAGATCAAGGGGCCCGAGGGCACCGAGGTCACGTTGGGGATCCGCCGGCAGGGCAAGGGGAAGCCCAAGGACTTCACCCTGACCAGGCAGCAGATCCGGGTGCCGGTCACCGCCAACCGGGTGCGTGAGGTCGGGGGACGCAAGCTCGGATACGTCCAGCTCACCACCTTCAGCCGCGGGTCCAGCCGGGCCCTGAAGCGGTCCATGGAGAAGGTGGTGGAGAAGGGCGCCGAAGGGGTCGTGCTCGACCTGAGGGCCAACGGCGGCGGTCTGCTGCCGGAGGCGGTGCTCACCTCCAGCCTGTTCATCCCCAAGGGCGAGACCGTGGTCGAGACCCGCTCGCGGAGCGAGGGCAACGAGGTCTACCAGGCGGTCGGGGGCAACATCGACCCCCCGCCGATGGTGGTGCTGGTCAACCGGGACACCGCCTCCGCGGCCGAGATCCTCGCCGCGGCCCTCCAGACCTCGAACGGCGACCCGGTGGTCGGCACCCGCACCTACGGCAAGGGCGTCTTCCAACAGGTGATCGGCCTCGAGAACGGCGGGGCCCTCGACCTGACCGTCGGTGAGTTCCTTACCGCCAAGGGGGTCTCGCTGGCCGGCAAGGGCCTGAAGCCCGACGTTCGCGTGCCGCTGCCGAAGGGCGCCCGCCGGGACGTTCAGCTCGACCGGGCCTTCGAGGTCCTCGGCCAAGAGGTGGCTGAGGACGGCGACTCCGGCGAAGACGGCTCCTGATGCCACCGAAGAAGGGCAAGAAGAAACCCCTCAGCAAGAAGGCGAAAGCCAAGAAGGACGCCGCGCGCAAGGCCAAGGTGAAGCGGGCCTCCAAGCGCCGCCCGAAGACCAAGGACATCGGCAAGCCCCGTCGCAAGCCGGGCCGCGCCGCGCGCCGCGCCGGCGCTACGGGCAGCGAGGGCGCGACCGAGGAGCAGCGCCCGGAGGGCGGGAGGAGGCGCCCCCGCGGCAGCCTCCACGTCGCGTTGCTGGACCGGCGGGGGAAGTTCACCGTCGCCAAGCCGGCCTTCGAGCCCGGCGACCAGGTGACCCTCGACCGCAAGCACCGGTTCTCCGCCGGTCAGATGATCTGGGCCGAGCTCGCCGGGGGCCGGGCCCGTCTCGTCCGGGAGCTCGGCCGGAGCGACAACGCGCGTGACGTCTGCGAGGCGCTCACCCTGGAGCGCCTGCGCCGCCGCGGCTTCTCGGAGGCGATCGAGGTTGAGGCGGAGCGGGCCGCCCGGAACCCGGTCGAGCTCGGATTCGAGCGGGAGGACCTGCGGGAGCTGCCGACGTTCACGGTCGACCCGGCCACGGCCCGGGACTTCGACGACGCCGTCTCGGCCCGTCGCGAGGGCGATCTCGTGCGGGTCTGGATACACATCGCCGACGTCGCCGCCTTCGTCCGTCCCGGCTCCGGCCTGGAGCGGGAGGCGGCCGAGCGGGCCAACAGCACCTACGTCCCGACCTCGGTCGAGCCGATGCTGCCGAAGGTCCTGAGCGCCGGTGTGTGCTCGCTCTCGCCCGACGAGGACCGGCTCGCGGTGACCACCGAGGTCGTGCTCGACGGCGAGGGCGAGGTGCGCTCGACCCGTTTCTTCCGCAGCGTGGTCCGGTCGGACGTGCGCCTCGACTACGACCAGCTCGACCGGATCTTCGCCGGCGAGGAGCGGCCGCCCGAGGTCGCGGCCGACCCGCTCGACCTGGCCCGCAAGGTCGCCGCCACGCTCGCGGCCCGACGGGCCGGAGGGGCGCTCGAGGTCACCTCCTCGGAGCCCTCCTTCGAGTTCGACCCGGAGGGGAACGTGACCGCGGCCAGGGCCGAGCAGCAGACCGAGGCCCACCGCCTGATCGAGCAGCTGATGGTGTTGAACAACGAGCTGGTCGCGGCCTTCCTCGAGGCCCGCCGGATCCCGACCCTCTACCGGGTCCACGAGCAGCCGGACCCGGACCGCATCGCCAGGCTGTTCGGCCAGCTGGCCTCGCTCGATCTGCCGGCCCCGCCGCTGTTCGACGGCTTCGGGCCGACCCAGGCCGGGCAGATGGCGGTGGAGGCCTCCCGCTCGGTCGCCCGCGAGGCGGAGCGCCGCGGGCACGGCGCCGTGCCCTACGCCTCGCTGATCCTGAGGTCGCTCAAGCCGGCCCGGTACTCGGAGAAGAACCTCGGGCACGCCGGCCTCGGCAGCGAGGCCTACGCGCACTTCACCTCGCCGATCAGGCGGTACCCCGACCTGCTGGTCCACCGCGGCCTGCTCTCCGCGATCGGCGCGGGGGAGGAGGCGCCGTCGGCCGGCGAGGTGGCCGAGGCGGCCGTGCACTGCTCGGAGCGGGAACGGGAGTCGACCCGGCTGGAGCGGGACGGAGACGACGTCTGCGCGGCCTTCCTGCTCGAACGGGAGCTGTTCGAGGGCGGCTGGAAGCAGGAGTTCAAGGGCGAGGTCTCCGGGGTGATCCGGGCCGGCGCCTTCGTCACCTTCGGGGGAGAGCGCGGCGACGTGTACGAGGGCTTCGTCCCGGTCCGCAAGATCCGCGGCGAACGGTTCGACCTGAACGAGGAGGAGACCGCGCTGGTCGGCGGCCGCACCGGCCGGGCCGTGCGGTTCGGCGATTCACTCACGGTCACGGTCGAGCGGGTCGACGCGCTGCGGGGCCGGGTGGACCTCGAGCCCGCCGACGGATAGATGTCCGTTTACAAATAGATTGGTGCGCGATGAGCAAGAAGGGCAAGAAGAAACGCGCGCCCGCCTCGGGCGACGTGGCGACCAACCGGCGGGCGCGGCAGAAGTTCGAGCTGGTCGAGAAGATGGAGGCCGGGATCTCGCTGCTCGGCACCGAGGTCAAGGCGCTGCGCGAAGGCAACGCCCAGATGGGCGACGCCTACGCCACCGTCGAGGACGGCGAGGTCTGGCTGCGCAACCTCCACATCCCGCACTACGCCCCGGCGACGATCAACAACCACGACCCCGAGCGGCCCCGGAAGCTGCTGCTGCACCGGGCCGAGATCGAGCGCCTGATCGGCACCACCCAGCAGAAGGGGCTCACCCTGATCCCTTCGCGCATCTACTTCAAGGGCCCGAAGGCCAAGGTGGAGCTCGCCCTGGCCCGCAACAAGGAGGGCCGCGACCGTCGCCGCGAGATCGCGGATCGCGACGTCCAGCGAGATGTGGAACGGGAGTTCAAGGGTCGGTATCGTTCGTGACCGAGGGGACTCAGGCCCCGGTAGCGGGATCTTCACTCGCCTTCTCCACCACCGTGTAAGGATCAAAGATCGAATGAGAAAGCTCCAAAGCCAAGCCCTCTGCATCCTCGCCCTCGCCCTCGGCCTGGCCTTCGCGCTGCCGTCCGCCGCCTGGGCCGTCGACGATCCCGCCACGGGGGTGACCACGGAGACGCCGACGACCGACGTCGCCCCGGTCACCATGACCCCGGAGCAGCTCCAGGCGATCCAGGAGCAGGCCGACTCCGTCAACTCCGAAGACGACAAGAACGCCTTCGAGAAGGCCTCCGACTTCGTCACCGACAACGCCCCGTACTTCATCATCGGCATCATCGTGATCGCCGCGGTGCTCGCCGGGATCTTCATCCTGCGCGGACGCCCCCGCGGGAAGCCGAAGGCCGCGAAGGCCGGCGCTCCGCGCCCCGGCACGCCGCCGGCCGGCCCGAGCGCCGCCGAGCGCCGGCGCCGCAAGCGGGCCGAGATCCAGCGGTCGCGGGAAGAGGAGCGACTCCGCCGCAAGGCCGGGATCGCCAGCCGGCGGGCCGGGGTGGACCCCCGGACGGCCGGTCAGCCGGGAGCGGCGCCGCTCGATCCGATCCAGGCCGAGAAGCTCGGCGCCCAGGCTGCCGCGGCGACGGGTCCCGTCGCCGGCGGCTACGTCGCCCCTCGCCCCACCGGAGCGATCGCCGCGCCTTACGCCCCGACCCAGAACGCGCCCGCGCCCGGCGTCGTGATGCCGTCAGGCGCCCCGGATCCCGAAGCGGCCCCGCCCGAGTTCGTGCCCCCGGCGACGCCCGCCCCGCCGATCACGCCGGAACCGGCGCCGATCGCGTCCGAGCCGGCGCCGGTCACGCCTGACCCGGTGGCGCCCGTCCCGGTCGAGCACGAGCCGGCGCTCGAGGCCCCGGGGCTCGACGCCACCGTGGGCAACGCCGCAGCCGCCTTCGCCGCCGCCACCGCCGGCGGGGCGATCGGCGCCCGTGCGGCCTCCGCCCGAGCCGAGGCCGATCCCGTGGCGGCCGCGCCCGATCTCGAGGAGTCCGCTCCGCCCGCGGCCGAGGTCGCCGGAGCCCCGGCC
>JBEBTS010000155.1:0-5124 GCA_040393665.1 Conexibacter woesei | reverse complement strand
GGGTGAGGATCCCCTGCTCCTCGAGGAAGTCGGGATCCTCGATGAACTGGGAGGCCAGCCAGCGCATGATGTAGTCCGGCATCGACTTGGCGAACGGGATCTCCGGGTTGCCGGTCATCCCCTCCGGGTCGAACCGCATGTAGCTGAACTTGTTGACGAACACCTCGAGCGGCACCCCGTACTGGAGGCCGAGCGAGATCGCCGTGGCGAAGGCGTTCATCATGCCCCGCATGGTCGAGCCTTCCTTGCCGATGTCGGTCAGGAAGATCTCGCCGACGGACCCGTCTCGGTACTTGCCGGCGGTGATGTACCCCTCGTGGCCGCCGACCGAGAACTTGTGGGTGACCGACTCGCGGGTCTTCGGCATGCGGTGACGCTCCGGGCCGGTCGGGGCGCTCTCCCCGGACGCGGCGTCCTCTTCCTTCGAGTCCTGGGCGTCGGTCCGCAGGGCCTGGGCGGTCTTCGAGCCGTCGCGGTAGATCGCGAGCGCCTTGAGGCCGCCTTCCCAGCCGCGGGTGTAGGCGTCGGCGATGTCCTCGATGGTCGCCGTGTTCGGCATGTTGACCGTCTTCGAGATCGCTCCGGAGAGGAACGGCTGGGTCGCCGCCATCATGTCGATGTGGCCGGTGTGCGAGATCGCCCGCTCGCCGACCGCGACGTCGAAGACCGGCAGGTGCTCGAGCTTGAGGCCCGGAGCGCCGACGATCGTGTTGTTCTCGTTGATGTGCGCCTCGATCTGGCTGATCTCGGCCTCGGAGTAGCCCAGCGTGCGCAGCGCCAGCGGAACCGAGCGGTTGACGATCGTCATGTGACCGCCGCCGACGAGCTCCTTGAACTTGACCAGCGAGAAGTCCGGCTCGATGCCGGTCGTGTCGCAGTCCATCAGGAAGCTGATCGTGCCGGTCGGGGCGAGCACCGTCGCCTGGGCGTTGCGGTAACCGTGCTCCTCGCCGGTGGCGACCGCCACTTCCCATTCCTCGCGGGCCGCGTTCAGCAGCTCGTCGTGGACGCCGTGGCCGTCGATCTCGTAGGCGGCGTCACGGTGCATCCGCATCACCTGGTTGTGCGGCTCCCGGTTGAGGTCGTAGGCCTCGTACGGTCCCATCGCCGCGGCGATCTCGGCCGAGCGGCGGTAGGCGCGGCCGGTCATCAGCGCGGTGATCGCGGCGGCGACGTTGCGACCCTCGACCGAGTCGTAGGGCATGCCGTCCGACATCAGCAGGGCGCCGAGGTTGGCGTAGCCGAGGCCGAGCTGACGGAAGGCCCGGGCGTTCACGCCGATCTCCTCGGTCGGGTAGCTGGACGGGCCGACGATGATCTCCTGGGCGAGGAAGACCGTGTCGACCACCGCGGAGAAGCCCTCGGCGTCGAAGCTGCCGTCCTCGCGGCGGAACTTCATCAGGTTGATCGAGGCCAGGTTGCAGGCCGAGTCGTCGACGTGCATGTACTCCGAGCACGGGTTCGACGCGTTGATCCGGCCCGAGTTCGGGCAGGTGTGCCAACGGTTGATGATCGTGTCGTACTGGACGCCCGGATCGGCGCACTGCCAGGCGGCGTCGGCGATCTTGTTCATCAGCTCGCGGGCCGGGAGGGACTTGGTGACCGAGCCGTCGGTGCGGGCGATCAGGTCCCACTCGGAGTCGTCGCGGACCGCCTCCATGAACTCGTCCGAGACCCGGACCGAGTTGTTGGCGTTCTGGTACTGGATCGAGGTGAAGCCCTCGCCGTCGATCGACATGTCGAAGCCGGCGTCCCGCAGGGCCGCGGCCTTCTTCTCCTCGTCAGCCTTGCAGGCGATGAAGTGCTCGACGTCCGGATGATCGACGTCGAGGACGACCATCTTGGCCGCGCGGCGGGTCTTGCCGCCCGACTTGATCGTGCCGGCCCAGGAGTCCGCGCCCCGCATGAAGCTGACCGGGCCGGAGGCGGTGCCGCCCTTCTTCAGCGGCTCCATCGAGCCGCGGATGTTGGAGAGGTTGATGCCGGAGCCGGAGCCGCCGCGGAAGATCTTGCCCTCCTTGGTGTTCCAGTCGAGGATCGACTCCATCGTGTCCTCGACCGAGAGGATGAAGCAGGCCGAGCACTGTGGGCTCTCCTCGAATCCGACGTTGAACCAGACCGGCGAGTTGAAGGCCGCTTCCTGGTGGAGCAGGATCGCGGTCAGCTCCGCCTCGAAGACGTCCGCGTCGGCGTCGGTGGCGAAGTAGTCGCCCTCACGGCCCCACTTGGCGATCGTCCC
The DNA here is from genome assembly GCA_040393665.1 of Conexibacter woesei. Classification (GTDB taxonomy): domain Bacteria; phylum Actinomycetota; class Thermoleophilia; order Solirubrobacterales; family 70-9; genus 67-14. The sequence continues at coordinate 2,885 of JBEBTS010000155.1, read as the reverse complement.
GGCCACGCGGCCGATCATCTGCTTGACCGAGCTCTCACGCTTGTCGCTGCCCAGCTGCCCCCGGAAGTACTTCTGGGCGACGATGTTGGTCGCGTTCTGCGACCAGGACTTGGGGAACTCGACGCCCCGCTGCTCGAAGGCGGGATCGGCCGGATCGCCGATCACGGCATCGCGGATCTCCCACTCGATCTCGTCGAAGGGGTGGACGCCCTCGTGGGTGAGCCGTCGCTCGACGACGACGCCCTTGGGGTTGACTCGGGATGACTCGGAAACGGACTGGGACATGCTCTCGCTCTCTCTCCTTGCTGCGGCTGCGGGGTTATGACTGGTCACTCGGGGCTGCTCACTTCTCATTCGGTGCTGCTCACTTCTCTAAGGTCGTGAAAGTTCAGGGGTCAGGCGGTCCAGCTCGGCCTGGACGTCTTCGACGCCGAGCTGGCGGTACACGGCGGCGAACTGCAGGTAGGCGACCTGGTCGATTCGCCTGAGGCCCGCCAGGCAGAGCTCGCCGATCCGGGCCGCGGTGATCTCCCCTCCCGCGCGCACCGCCTCGGCCTCGATCCGCTCGACCAGGGCGTCGATCGCCTCCGGTCGGACCGGCCGCTTGTGCGAGGCGCGCTCCAGCCCTCCGCGCAACTTGTCGCGATCGAAGGGCTGGCGCCCGCCATCCCGCTTGAGGACGAAAAGGGCCTGGACCTCGTATCGCTCATAGGTCGTGAAGCGATGCTCGCAGCTGGAACACTGGCGCCGACGGCGCACAGCGGACCCCTCCTCTGAGCTGCGACTCTCGAGAACCCGGCTTCCTTGATGTCCACAGTGTGGGCAACGCACATGGCAAATTATACTAGGACTGGCGTCGGACACCTTCCGGGCACGCTATATATAGCGTGTATACATAATCTGTATCTCGCAAATCGCGGGAAGTTCATGCGCTGGAGTCGATTCAGACACCACACCTAGCGCCCGCCTCGCGTCCGGTCGCGACGTCGGTGTCGGCGAAGGGCTGCGGGCCCGCCCGGGCCCCGGGCTCTCGTCTCGGTACGATCCAGCTGTGAGCCAGGGATCCAGAAACGCGAGGGAACGGGCGACACAGGCCCGAGACAACGCGGTCGACCGCGCCTCGCAGGCGAGGGACGCCGCCGTCGAACGCGCCGGAATCGCCCGTGACGCCGCGGTCGAGCGGGCAGGAATCGCCCGTGACGCGGCCGTCGAGCGGGCGGGCCAGGCCCGCGACGTCGCGGTCGAGCGCGCCACCGCGATCAAGGACTCGGCCACCGAGACGATCAAGGCGGTCAAGCCCCGCTTCCGCGGCGTCTCGCACGAGTGGGCCTTCTTCCTCTCGATCGGGCTCGGCGTCGCCCTGCTGACCCTGGCCGACACCACCCTCAAGCTGGTCGCCGTCCTGATCTACTCGATCTCCCTCTGCTGCCTGTTCGGCACCAGCGCGCTCTATCACCGGATCAACTGGCGGACCTCCAAGGCGCGGATGATGATGCGGCGGCTCGATCACTCGATGATCTTCCTGCTGATCGCGGGCACGGTCACCCCGTTCGCCCTGCTCACCATGAGCGGCACCTGGTCCACCGCGATCCTGGTCGCGGTCTGGACGGCCGCCGCGCTGGGCATCGTGATCGAGATCATCTGGACCACCTCGCCGAAGTGGGTCAGCGCCCTGATCTACGTCGCGGTCGGCTGGATCGGCGTGGTCGCCTTCCCGCACATCATCGGCTCGGCCGGCATCTGGGCCGGCCTTCTGGTGGCGGCGGGCGGCCTGCTCTACACGATGGGAGCGGTCGTCTACGCGATCCAGCGACCCGATCCGAACCCGGCCCTGTTCGGATACCACGAGATCTTCCACCTGTTCGTAATCGGCGCCGCGGGGCTTCACTTCGCGGCGATCGCCTTCTTCGCACTTTGATGGGGACCGAGCCGGCGCGTCAGGATCGACTGGCCGGCTTCGCGGTCGGCGATACCTGGACCCGCCTGGCCCAGGACGGCCCGGCCCAGGCGAACGAGGCCGTCGTCTTCCTCCACGGCAACCCGGGCTCCGCCGAGGACTGGCTGGACCTGGTCGCCGAGATCGGCGGGCTGCGGCGGACGATCGCCTTCGACCTGCCGGACTTCGGGCAGTCGGTCGCCGCCCCGGGCTTCGGCCACACCGTCGCCGAGTACGTGGCGTTCCTCGACCACGCCTTCGAGGTGCTGGGGATCGAGCGGGCCCATCTCGTGATGCACGACATCGGCGGCCTGATCGGGCTCGGCTGGGCGATCCGCAACCTCGAGCGGGTGGCCGGGGTCACCCTGATCGACACCGGGATCCTCGCCGGCTACCGGTGGCACCGGATGGCCCGGGTCTGGCAGACCCCCGGCCTGGGCGAGGTGGCTCAGGCGGTTACCACCCGCGCCGCCTTCCGCCGCACGATCACCAAGCCCGAGCCGCGCAGCCTGCCGCGGGAGTTCGTCGACGGCATGTACGACAACTTCGACCGCCGGACCCGCCGGGCGGTCCTCGATCTCTACCGCGACGCGAGGCAGATCGGCGACACCTCCGGCCGGGCCGTCCCGGCCTTCGCCGAGGCCGACCTGCCCGCCCTCGTCATCTGGGGCGCGCACGACTCCTATCTGCCGCCGGTCTACGCCGAGCGCCAGCGGGAGCCCTTCCCGTCGGCTTCGATCCACGTGCTCCCCGAGTCCGGGCACTGGCCCTTCATCGACGACCCACCGGCCGTCAGCCGCCTCCTGACCGACTTCCTGCGGTAGGCCGAGGAGCGAGGGTTACCGGGCCGGCAGCTCGCCGGCCTCGATCGCGGCGGTGACGGCGCAGTCCGGCTCGGTCTCGTGGGCGCAGTCGCGGAAGCGGCAGTAGGCGGCGAGCCGTTCGATCT
>JBEBTS010000154.1:0-5137 GCA_040393665.1 Conexibacter woesei | reverse complement strand
GCCGGCGGTAGATCCAGACCAGCGAGGCGAACAGCACGAAGGCGGTCAGGGTGAATCCGATCTCCACCCGGAGGTTGCCGTCCGCGATCAGCGGGAGCAACGTCCACACGATGAAGAACACGGCGCAGGAGATCCAGCGGACCGAGGCCCGCCGCGCCTGACCCTGGGCCAGGCAGGCCTGGTTGACCGTGACCGCCGCCAGGTACAGGCCCATGCCGGCCGTGACGATCAGCAGGTCCAGCCGGTCGTAGGTGAACTTGTCCGAGAAGGCGAGCTGCATCAGCTTCGGCCCGGCGACCATCATCGCCAGGGCGGAGACCGCCGTGAAGGCCAGCAGGCCCAGCAGGACCATCCGGACCGACCGGTGAAACTCCCGCTCGGAAGCCGGATCGGAGCTGTGGTGAAGCGAGGTGAGGTGCGGCAGGATGCTGGTCGAGACCGCCTGGAAGAGCTGCAGCGGCGCCCGGGCGATCATCAGCACGTTGAAGATGAAGCCCGCCGCGGCGACGCCCTCGATCGACTTGACCACCAGCGGCCCCGCATTGAGGAAGACCTGCTCGGAGAACATGATCAAGAAGACCGAGCCGACGAAGCCGGCGCCGTTCGCCAGCGAGAACTCCCCGTCCGCCGCGGCGTCGTCCTGATCGTTCCCGCGGGCGTCGTCCCGGCGCGCGGCCAGCGCTTCCTCGGCCTCCCGGCGCCGGCGCCGGGTGATCGCCGGCGGCACCACGATCAGGCTCAGGAGCGGCGCGGCGACGATGCCCATCGCCACCATCGACTGGCCGGAGAGCAGCCCGATCGCGACCAGCGCCGCGAACAGGGTGCGGAACAGCGACTCGGAGAGGATCAGCGTGGTGAACAGCCCGAACTGCTGGTGGCCGGCCAGGTAGCCACGGGCGTAGTAGCTGGCCGCGTAGAACAGGACCGCGCTGAAGAAGACCCAGTAGAGGGTGGTGTTGCCGCCCAGCAGGCCGTTCTCCAGGGGGCCCTTCAGGGCGAGGGCGACGATCGCGAACAGCAGCGCCAGGGCTGCCTGGATCTTGGCGGCGACCCGGACCGGGGCGGTGTCGGCCTCGCCCCGTTCGACGTGCTCGGAGATGTGGCGGGAGAGCAGCTGGTCGATCGGCCGGTACAGGGTCGACACGGTGATGAAGACCGCCGACCACAGCACCGTGATCTCCCCGTAGTCCTCCTTGCCGAGGCTGTGGGCGGCGATGAAGAAGAAGGCGTAGGTGAGCAGGCCGGTCAGCCCGACCCCGATGGTCAGGAAGCCGGCGGTCCGGCCGTACTCGCGGGTCGAGTCGGAGGATCCGGCCTCGTCGGGACCGGGCCGGTCGGGTCCCGTGGGCCCGCCCGCGGGGATCTCGTCGGTGGTGCTCAAGCGGTCAGTCCCGCCCGACCGGCAGGGACGGGTCGGCGGGCTCGGGGCTCCGGGCGTCCGGGTCGACGTGGTGGGTCGGCTCGACCCCGAGCTGGAGCTCGATCCGGCGGACCCGCTCGAACACCCGCTGGGTCATGACCCGCTGGCCGGCGAGGAGGTCGCCGATCACGCCGAGCGCGAAGAGCTGGATCGCGACGATGAAGAGGACCGCCCCGAGCAGCAGCGACTGGATGTGGCCGGAGCGGTCGCCGTTGACGATCCAGTCGACCAGGAACGGCATCCAGGCGAGCAGGGCGAGCACCCCGGCGATCGCGGAGAGGGTGGTGAACACCTTGAGCGGCTCGTACCGGGTGTAGATCCGCATGATCGCCAGCCCGTTGCGGCGCACGTAGGCGGAGGTCGAGCCGAACAGCCGCGACTCGCGCAGCTTCTCGTTGGTCGCGATCGGGACCTCGCCGACCGCGACGCGGCCCTTGCCGGCCTGGATCAGGCTCTCCAGGGTGTAGGTGAAGTTGTCGACGACCAGCAGCTGCAGCGCGGCCTCGCGGCTGTACGCCCGGAAGCCGGAGGTCGCGTCGGTGATCTCGGTGTCGGAGAGCTGGCGCACTACCCAGCTGCCGAACTTCTGGAGCAGCTTCTTCGACGGCGAGAAGTGGTCGATCGCGGTCACGTCGCGGTCGCCCACGACCATCTCCGACTCGCCCGCGAGCACCGGCCGGATCAGCTTCGGGATGTCGTGGCCGGAGTACTGGTTGTCGGCGTCGGTGTTGACGATGATGTCGGCCCCGAGCTTGAGGCAGGCGTCGAGGCCGGCCTGGAAGCCGGTCGCCAGGCCGCGGTTGTTCGGCAGCTTGACGATGTGGTCGATGCCGCATTCGGTCGCGACCTCGACCGTCCGATCGGTCGAACCGTCGTCGATGATCAGGGTCTCGATCCGGTCGACTCCGGCGATCTCGGTGGGCAGGTCGGCCAGGGTCGCGGGGAGGGTCTCCTCCTCGTTCAGGCAGGGGATCTGGATGATTACCTTCATCAGTCGTCAAGATTCTCCCATGACTGCCGACAGATCCGCCGCCGACTCCCCGTTCTGGGACAGGGCCATCCACCTGGCCGAGCGTGGCCGTGGCCTGACCAGCCCGAACCCGACGGTCGGCGCGGTGCTGGTCAAGGGGGGCGAGATCATCGGCGAGGGCTGGCACCGCCGCCACGGGGAGCTCCACGCCGAGCGCGAGGCCCTGGCCGACGCCGCCCGTCGCGGAAACGACCCGCGGGGCGCGACCGCGTACGTCACGCTCGAGCCCTGCGCCCACCACGGGACCCAGCCGCCCTGCGCCGACGCGCTGATCGAGGCGGGGGTCGCCGCCGTGGTGATCGGGTGCGAGGACCCGACCGAGAAGACGGCCGGGATCGGGCCCCGGCGCCTGGTCGAGGCCGGGATCGAGGTCTCGACGGCGGCCGAGGGTCCGGCCGCGCGCTGCCGCGAGCTGGTGCAGGACTTCCGCAAGCGGGCCCTCACCGGGAAGCCGCTGGTCACCCTGAAGCTGGCGATGACGATGGACGGGCGGGTCGCGACCCGCACCGGCGACTCGCGCTGGATCACCGGCCCCGAGTCCCGCGAGCTGGTCCACCGGTTCCGGGCCGAGATGGACGCGGTCGCCGTCGGGTCGGGCACCTTCGTCGCTGACGACCCCCGGCTGACCGTCCGCCTCCCGGAAGCGGAGGGGCGGGAAGGGGGAGAGGCGCACCGCCAGCCGACCCGCGTGGTCTTCGACTCCGGCCCGGTCGTCACCCCGGAGGCGGCGCTGTTCGAGGACGTCGACGAGGCTCCGGTCGTGATCGTCTCCGGGCCGCACGGCGACCGCGACCGGCTGGCCGCATTGGGCGATGCCGGGGCGACGGTCATCCGCACCGCCGACGCGCCCCCGGCGGAACGGCTGGCGGAGGCGCTGATCGGCCTGGGCGCGCTCCGGATCTCCTCGCTGCTGCTGGAGGGCGGGCCGATCCTGGCCGGGGCGGCCCTGGCCGCCGGCGAGGTCGACCGGCTGGAGGTCTTCGTCGCGCCGATGATCCTGGGCGGCGGCCGGATGGCGGTCGACGGGGAGGGGCCGGACCTGATCGCCGACGCGATCCGGGCCCCGGAGCTGCGGGTGAGCCGGGTCGGGCAAGATGTGCGCATGAGCGCACGGATCAAGGAGTGGTGAACCGATGTTTTCCGGACTGATCGCCGACCTCGGCCAGGTGGACTCGATCACCAGCGGGGACGAGGGCGCGCGCATCCGCCTGTCCACCGCCCTCGCGGGCGAGATCGCCCTGGGCGACTCGATCGCCGTCAACGGCTGCTGCCTGACCGCGACCGCCACCGGGCCCGACTGGTTCGAGGCGGACGCGATGAACCAGACCCTGAAGCTGACCTCGCTGGGCTCGCTGAAGCCCGGCTCGCCGGTCAACCTGGAGCTCGCCCTGCGGGCGGACCAGCGGCTCGGCGGCCACATCGTGCAGGGCCACGTCGACGGCGTCGGCGAGGTCGTGTCCGAGGTCGAGGACGGCTTCGCGGTGCGGCTCACGATCACCGTGCCGGACGGGCTCTCCCGTTACGTGGTGCCCCAGGGGTCGATCACGATCGAGGGCGTCAGCCTGACCGTCACCGCCTGCGAGCCGGGCCGGGCGGAGGTCTCCCTGATCCCGGAAACGCGAGAGCGGACGAACCTTGGCAGCCTGTCTGCCGGACAGCCGGTCAACGTCGAGTGTGACGTGATCGCAAAGTACGTGGAGCGGATGGTGTCACCATATGCCGAAGCGGCGACGCCCCCGACCAATTCGACAGAGAACGAGCGGAGCAAATGATGGCTGGCAGTGAGCAAGATCGCGCCCCGGAGACCACCTCGGACGGGCCTTTCGCGACGATCGAAGAGGCGCTGGAGGAGATCCGGCGCGGACGCATGATCATCGTCACCGACGACGAGGACCGGGAGAACGAGGGGGACCTCGTGATGGCGGCCCAGTTCGCCACCCCTGAGGCAATCAACTTCATGGTCAAGGAGGCCCGCGGCCTGGTCTGCCTCTCGCTGACCGGCGAGCGCTGCGATCAGCTCGGGCTCAGCCTGATGACCGCCAAGAACGAGGCTCCGCTGGAGACGGCCTTCACGGTCTCGATCGAGGCCGCCGAGGGCGTCACCACCGGGATCTCGGCCCATGACCGGGCCCACACGGTCCAGGCCGCGATCGACCCGGACGCGACGCCGCGCGACATCGTCGTCCCGGGGCACGTGTTCCCGCTCCGGGCCAAGGACGGCGGGGTGCTGGAGCGCACCGGGCACACCGAGGCCGCGGTCGACCTGGCCCGCCTCGCCGGCCTCAGCCCGGCCGGCGTGATCTGCGAGGTGATGAACGAGGACGGCACCATGGCGCGGATCGACGACCTCGTCGGCTACGCCGAGCGCCACGACCTGAAGATGGTCACCATCGCCGACCTGATCGCCTACCGGCGGGAGAACGAGAAGCTGGTGGAGCGGGTCGTCTCGACCGGCCTGCCGACCACGTTCGGCGACTTCCGGGCGGTCGGCTTCCGGTCGCTGGTCGACGACAAGCACCACATCGCGATGGTCAAGGGCGACGTCGACGACGGCGAGCCGGTGCTGGTCCGGGTCCACAGCGAGTGCCTCACCGGGGACGTCTTCCACAGCATGCGCTGCGACTGCGGCGAGCAGCTGGCGGCGGCGATGGCGATGATCGAGCAGGAGGGTCGGGGCGTGCTGCTCT